>NZ_NPEX01000050.1:18398-29090 GCF_003258865.1 Rhodoplanes roseus
GCATCGGCGCGCGCCGTCGAGGTCAGATCGTGGCGGCGAGCTGGGCGAAGGTGGGATGCTCCGGTCCCTGGTCGGCCGGCAGGCGCGGCACCACCAGCACGTCGATGCCGGACGCGAAGGCGCGCAGCGACTCGACCGTCTCGTCGAGCGGGATCGAGCTGTCGGCCGTCTGGCTGACCACGATGGCCTTCACGGCCAGCCCGCGCCGTGCCAGCACGTCGAGCGCCGACAGCGTGTGGCTGATCGTGCCGAGATAGCTGCCGGCGACCAGCACGACCGGGGCGGCCACCGCGACCATCAGATCCAGCACCGTGTGGGAGGGATCGAGCGGCGCCATGATGCCGCCGACGCCTTCGATCACCAACACGTCACGGCGCTTGGCGACGCGCTCGCGGCAGAACTCGATCACGGCGTTCGCGTCGATGGTCCGGCCTTCGCGGCGCGCCGCGAGATGCGGCGACAGCGGCGCCTGGAACCGCCACGGCGCCACCGCGGCGATGTTCTCCTCGGTCGGTTCTGCTCCGGTCGCGGCGATCAGCAGGCCGGCGTCGCTGCCGTCCGCCTCGCGCGGGTCGTAGCCGCTCTGCACCGGCTTGAGCACGTCGACGGTCCGCCCCTTCGCCTGAAGGGCCTTGATCAGCCCGCGAGACACGAAGGTCTTGCCCACCTCGGTTCCGGTGGCGCTGACGAAAACCACAGTCATGACACGGTCCCCAGTATGCGGTCGCGGATCAGGTCCGCGAGCCGCTCGATGTCCTCGTCCGAGTGGGCAGGCGTGAAGGTGAGCCGCAGTCGCGCCGTCCCGGGCGGCACGGTCGGCGGGCGGATCGCCACCACCAGATAGCCCGCCTCGGCGAGCATGCGGGAGGCGGCGAGCGCCGCCTCGGACTCGCCGACGACCACCGGCACGATCGGGCTTTGCGGGTCGGGAAGACCGACCCGGCGGGCGAACAGCCGCGCCTTGGCGACAGGCCCCTCCGCCATGCCCGGGTCGGCCTCGATCAGGTCGATGGCGGCGATCGCGGCCGCGACGACGGGCGGCGGCAGGCCGGTCGAGTAGACCAGGGTGCGGGCCCGGCTCTTCATCAGATCGACGACGGAGCGCGACGCGCACAGATAGCCGCCGTAGCCGCCGATCGCCTTGGACAGCGTGCCCATCTGCAGCGGCACGTCGGCCGGCTCGTCGAACGCGTAGGTGGAGCCGCGGCCGCCGGCCAGCACGCCGATGCCGTGCGCGTCGTCCGCCATCAGCCAGGCGTCCTGCGCCTTCGCCAGCCGGCCGAGAGCGGGCAGCGGCGCCAGATCGCCGTCCATCGAGAACACGCCGTCGGTGAGCACCAGCGCGTGGCGGTGGCCGCCGCGATGCGCCGCGAGCAACTCCTCGGCGTGGGCGAGATCGTTGTGGCGGAACACGTGCACGGCGGCGCCGCTCATCCGTGCGCCGGCGAACAGGCAGGCATGCGCCAGCTCGTCGATCACGATCATGTCATCGGCGCCGGCCAGCGCCGGGATCACGCCGGTGTTGGTCAGATAGCCGGAGCCGAACACGCAGGCCGCCTCGGCGCCCTTCAGCCGTGCGAGACGCTCCTCCAGCTCGCCGTAGAGCGGATGGTTGCCGGTGACGAGCCGCGAGGCGCCGGAGCCGATCCCGTATCGCGCGATGGCCTCCTGTGCGGCGGCCAGCACGGCCGGATGGTGCGAGAGGTTCAGATAGTCGTTGCAGGAAAACGACAGGTACCGTCGTCCGCCGCGCTCGACGACGACGCCCGCGTCGCGGGCCGTGTAGACGAGATCCCGACGCAGGCTCTCGGCGGCGAGGGCGTCGAGCTTGGCGGTGGCGAAGGCATCGAGAGAGTGCATCGGGTGGGTTCTTGCCGCGTAAGGGTCCGGACGGAAGGAGCGTGAGGCAAAACGGGTTTCACCGCGGTTTGCAATGCGGTACTGGACCGTCGGCCGTCCGGTCCGTTCCTCCGGCCGAGCCTCCAGGGTGGCCGTCCGCGATGACAAGAGCAACCGACGATGGCGAGGGGCACGCCATGCATGGCCCGCATGATGCTGTCCTGAGGGCGCCGCCGTCGGGCCATGCCGGCCGCGCAGATCCGCCATCCTGGTACGTGGCGGGCCGGGATCACGTGTGGCTGCCCTATGCGCAGATGAAGACGGCGGCGGCGCCACTGCCGGTCGTGGCCACGCAGGGCAGCCGCCTTCGGCTCGCCGAGGGACGCGAGCTGGTCGACGGCGTCGCCTCGTGGTGGACGGCCTGTCACGGCTACAATCATCCGCATATTGCAATTTCTGTCGCACGGCAGCTCGAGGCGCTCCCGCATGTCATGCTCGGCGGGCTCGTGCACGAGCAGGCGGCGCGGCTCGCGGCCCGGTTGGCGGCGTTGCTGCCGGGCGATCTCGGGCGCGTCTTCTTCTCGGATTCGGGGTCCGTCGCCGTCGAGGTCGCGATGAAGATGGCGGTCCAGTACTGGATCAACCACGGCTTTCGCGGGCGCACCAAGTTCGTCGCGTTCCGCGGCGGCTATCACGGCGACACCACCGCGACCATGGCGGTGTGCGATCCCGACGACGGGATGCATCGCCTGTTCAAAGGCCTGTTACCGGAGCACGTGATCACGGACCTGCCGCGCGACGAGGAGACGACGGCGGCCCTCGACGGCCTGCTCGCCGGGCGCGCCGACGAGATCGCCGGCATTCTGGTCGAGCCTCTGGTGCAGGGCGCCGGGGGCATGCTGTTCCACGACGCGGCGGTGCTGCAGCGCCTGCGCGTGCTCGCCGACCGGCACGAGACGCTGCTGATCTTCGACGAGGTGTTCACCGGCTTCGGCCGCACCGGCGCGATGTTCGCCTGCGAAGGAGCCGGCGTCGTGCCCGACATCGTCACGCTCGGCAAGGCGCTGTCGGGCGGCACGCTGCCGCTCGCCGCCACGATCGCGAGCGAGAAGATCTTCGCCGCGTTCTGGTCGGACGATCCGATGCACGCGCTGATGCACGGGCCGACCTTCATGGGCAACGCGCTCGGCTGCGCCGCCGCCAATGCGTCGCTGGATCTGTTCGAGCGCGAGCCGCGGCTAGATCAGGTGAAGGCGATCGCGGCGCGGCTCGCCGACGGCCTCGCGTCGTGCCGCGGGCTTCCTCACGTGGTCGATGTGCGGGTGCGCGGCGCCATCGGCGTCGTCGAGCTCGACGCCATCGACATTCCGGCCCTGAAGGCGCGGTTCGTGGAGGAGGGCGTCTATGTGCGCCCGTTCGGCCGCATCGTCTATCTCACGCCGGCCTTCACGATCGGCGAGGAGGATCTGGCGCGCCTCACCGGCGCCATCGTGAGAGTGCTGAGCGAGACATGAGTGGGACTGGTGGTGCGACGCCCGTCGCCGTGATCGGCGCCGGTGCGATCGGCGGCTTGGTGAGTGCCCATCTGGCCGACGCCGGCCACGCCGTGATGCTGTGCGTGCGCACGCCGTTCGAGCGGCTTCTGGTCGAACGCGGTGGACGGACCGACGAGATCGCGGCCGGCATCGCCACGTCGCCGGGCGACGTGACGCCGATGCCCTGGGTTCTGGTCACGACCAAGTCGCAGGACACCGCGGCGGCAGGGCCGTGGTTGCGGGCGCTGGTCGGCCCCGGCACGACAGTCGTGGTGATTCAGAACGGCGTCGGCCACGCCGAGCGGGTGGCGCCGTTCGTCGGTGACGCGGCCGTGCTGCCGGCGCTGATCTATTCCGGCGTCGAGCGGGTGGCGCCCGGGCACATCCGGCTGCACACCGAGGGCCGCGTCACGGTGCCGGCCGGGCTTTTGGGCGAGGCTTTCGCCACGCTGATGCAGCACTCCGGGATCGCCGTCGTCCAGGAACCGGATTTCGTCACGGCGATGTGGCGCAAGGTGCTCACCAATGTCGCCGCGAACCCCATCACGGCGCTGACGCTGCGCCGCATCGGCGTCTTCCAGGACGACGAGGTCGCGGCGCTGGGCGAGACGCTGATCGCCGAAGCCGTCGCGGTCGGGCAGGCCGAGGGCGCCCGGATCGGCCCCGCCGACATCGCCCACACGCTCCATCTGCACCGCACCTACACTCCGACCACCGGCACCTCGATGCTGTACGACCGGCTCGGCGGCCGCCCGATGGAGCACGAGTTCATCACCGGCGCGGTGGTGCGCACGGCCGAGCGCCACGGCATCGCCGTGCCGTTCAACCGCGCCATCCTCACGCTGCTGCGGGCCCTCGATGCGGGGCGGCCGTCAGACCGCCGATGAGCTCGCTCCAGGATTCGCCGGCGAGGCCCGTCAGGATGGCGTCGCCGCGCGCGACCGCGTCGAGCACCTCCGCGTCCCGTGAATGGACCAGCGTCGCGCCGCGATGCAGGATGATGCAGTTCGCGTAGAGCAGCGCCTCGAGGAGGCTCGGATCGATCCGGCCGGTGAGCGCGACGGCGCCGCGCGCATGGGCATCACGGATCAGGCTGCCGACGACGATCTCGGCCGCGGCCGCGTCGCGGGCCAGGACCTGGAGAACATGGGCGAGCTCGTTGCGACCGGTGTGATACAGGAAAGCGCCGGCCGGGGCGCCGCGGCGGTCCGTCACCACGCCGCAGACGAGCTCGCCGAAGGCCGGCATGTGCGCCGCATGGGCCAGACGGCCTGCGAGCTGCGCCTCCGGCCAGGCGGGCGCCAGTGCGAAGCGGCGCATCAGATCGCCGACGACCGGCACGATCGCGGCGCGGTCGACGATCGTGGTCGTGAATCCGGCCGGCTCCGGCGGAAGCGCCAGATAGTCGCCGCCGAGGCGTCGTCCGACGGTGCGGTCCAAACCTCCGGCGAGCGGATGCAGCGCGCGGAGCATGCGCCAGCGCTTCGCCGACAACGCGACGGCGGTGCCGGCCGGGCGCAGCAGGCGCAGCCATTTCATGCTGTAGGCCGCGACCGCGGTGCCGCCGAGCTTGGTCCACAGCTTGCGCGACAGCGGGCTCGACGTCTCGGTGAAGGACAGCTCTTGGGGTCCGCCGACGAAGGAGCGCATCAGCCGGGCGCCGGCGAACGAGTCCTGCTTCGGATCGGCGACCATCAGGGCGCAGGCATGCGCCGCCCGGATCGTCCGCCCCTTCACGCTCATCGGCTGGGCGAGCGAGCCGATGAAGCCCGACACCTCGCCGGCCGCCGTGACATGGACGAGCGACGGCGAGGCGGGATCGTACTCGGGCCCGTCGAGGAACAGCCTGCGGAAATACGCCAGGATGGCCGCGAGCGGCACCGCGTCGCCGCTGCGGAACGTGGTCTTGAACAGCCCCGCCACCGCCGGCAGGTCCTCCGCCGCGAAGGCACGGATGGCCGGCCGTCCGGCCGCGATCACGGCCGGTGCCGCGACGTCGGGCGCAACGATGTCGGGCGCGGCGATCGCGGTCGTCGGTCCGGGCGGAGAGGACGATGCAGGGCTCATGAATCCCATAACGCTCACGCCTGGCCTCCATGGCGGGCGGGCCTGCGCTCGGCCCCAAGGTACAAACTGTCGCACCCGACGGAAATACCAGATCCGGAGGCTAGTACCACGACTAGAGGGAGAATTTGCCCCGACAGCGTTACCGCCGGTCTGCCCCGCGGGTCGGCCCCCGAGGTGGTGCCGGGCCGGCCTGCAGTTTAACGTTAACCCCCGAAACGCGCTGCATTAGACCGTTTCATAGCCTAGGTTGCACGCGTCCTGACCCCGTCGCGTCACCGAAGGAGCCGTCCACGTGTGCGGTATCGCCGGATACGTTGGTAGACCCGACCCCACCGTGCCGCCGCACGCGCTGCTGGCCCGGATGGTCGGCGCGATCGCGCATCGTGGCCCGGATGCGCGAGGAAGCCATGTCGAGGTCGGCGTCGGCCTCGCTCATGCGCGGCTGAGCATCCTGGATCTCGCCGGCGGCGCGCAGCCGATGAGCGACGTGGAGGACGAGCTCGTCCTCACCTTCAACGGCGAGATCTTCAACTATGTCGAGCTGCGCGACGAGCTGTTGCAGCGCGGCTGCCGGTTCCGCACCGCCTCCGACACCGAGACCATCCTCCAGGCCTATCGGGTGTTCGGCCCGGACTGCGTCCAGAAGTTCAACGGCGACTTCGCCTTCGCGCTGTGGGATCGCGGCCGGCGCCGGCTGATGCTGGCGCGCGACCGCGTCGGCGTGCGCCCGGCCTTCTACGCGACGCGCGGGAACGCGCTGTACTTCGCCTCCGAGATCAAGGCGCTGCTCGAGGTGCCGGACGTCGCCGCCGAGATCGACCCGGTCGCGCTCGACCAGGTGCTGACCTTCTGGTTCCCGCTGGCGCCGCGCACGATCTTCAAGGACATTTGCGAGCTGCCGCCCGGCCACATGCTGCTCGCCGACGAGGCCGGCCTGCGCGTCACGCCGTACTGGCGCCTGTCGTTTCCGGATGCGGGCGATCACGCGGCGCTCGACCGGCGCGCTCCCCGCGACATCGCCGACGAGCTGGGCGCGTTGCTGGAGGACGCGACCCGGATCCGGCTGCGCGCCGACGTGCCGGTCGGTGCCTATCTCAGCGGCGGCCTCGATTCCTCGATCGTCACGGCGCTGATGAAGCGGCTCGCGCCGGACCGGCTGAAGACCTTCTCGGTCGCCTTCGAGGACGCCGAATACGACGAGCGGCCGTTCCAGGAGATGATGGCGGCGGCGCTGGGCACCGAGCACCGCACCATCACCTGCGCCGGCGCCGATATCGCACGATCGTTTCCCGACATCGTCGCCCATGTCGAGCGACCGTTGGTGCGCACCGGTCCGGCGCCGCTCTACGGCCTCGCCGCCCTGGTGCGCCGCGAGGGGCTCAAGGTCGTGTTGACGGGCGAGGGGGCCGACGAGGTCTTCGCCGGCTACGACCTGTTCAAGGAGGCGAAGCTGCGCCGCTTCTGCGCCGCGCAGCCCGGCTCGCGCCGGCGGCCGCTGCTGCTGCAGCGGCTCTATCCCTACCTGCCGCAGCTCCAGACCCAGTCGCAGCGCTATCGCGAGGCGTTCTTCCTCGGCAGCGCCGACGAGCTCGCCGATCCGCTGTTCTCCCACCTGCCTCGCTTCCGCACGATGCGCGGCATCAAGCAGTTCTACGGCGCGGGCCTGCGGGAGACGCTGGGCGACTACGACGCGCTCGCCGATCTGCGCGACCGGCTGCCGGACGACTTCTCCCGCTGGCATCCGCTGTCGCAGGCGCAGTATCTCGAGACCGCCTTCCTGCTCCCCGGTTACATCCTCTCGTCGCAAGGCGACCGTGTGTCGATGGCGCACGCCGTCGAGGGACGCTTCCCGTTCCTGGATCCGCGCGTGATCGATTTCGCCACCCGCATCCCGCCGCATCTCAAGCTCCGGGTTCTCCGCGAAAAGCACATTCTTCGCGAGGCCACGGCGGATCTGTTGCCGGACGCCATCGCCAACCGGCCGAAGCAGCCCTATCGGGCGCCCGACAGCCGCGCCTTTCTGGGCCCGCAGCGGCCGTCCTATGTCGACGACGCGCTGTCGCTCGCCGCAGTCGGACGGGCCGATCTGTTCGACGCCGGCGCCGTCCAGAAGCTGTTGCGCAAGTGCGACGCCGGGCGCGCGCCAGGAGCCCGCGACAACGCCGCCTTCGTCGGCATTCTCTCGACGCAGCTCCTGCATGGGCGCTTCGTCGACACCAGCATCCCCCGTTCGTCTCACGAAGCCGCCTGAGGACCCATGACCACCATGCGCCGCGACCAGATCCGCACCTTCATCAACGACAACTTCCTGTTCCGCGAGGACCGCGAGTCGATCGCCGACGGCGACTCGCTGCTCGACGCGGGGCTGATCGACTCGACCGGCATTCTCGAGCTCGTCGCCTTTCTGGAGACCGAGTTCGGCCTCGTCGTCGACGACGCCGACATCGTTCCGGAGAACCTCGACTCGATCGACCGCATCGCGGCCTATGTCGACAGCAAGCTGAACACCGCGGCGGCCGCCTGACGGCGCGTCCGCGCCTCCGCTCGCCCATCGAGGAGCCGCCCATGCGGGTCGAGGACTTTCTGGTCGGGAGCGCCTCGCGCACGCCCGACAAGGTCGCGCTGGTCGCCGGCGACCGGCGGCTCACCTTCCGGGATCTCGACGTCGCGTCGACCCGGCTCGCCGGTGCGCTCCGGCGCCGCGGCGTGACCCGCGGCGACCGCGTCGTGGTGTTCATGGACAACGGCGCCGACGCCGTGGTCGCGATCTTCGCGAGCCTGAAGGCCGGCGCCGTGTTCAGCCCGCTGCATCCCTCGACCAAGGCCGACAAGCTCGCCTTCGTGCTGAACAATTGCCGGGCCACCGCGGTCGTCACGCTCGGCCGCCTGTCCCGCACCCTGCAGGCCGCGCTCGCCCAGGCGCCGAGCGTCACCACGGTCGTGGTCGCCGATGCGCGCGCCGACACGCCGGCGGACTGGCTGCGGATCGAGGAGGCGGTCGCGGCCGAGCCGGGAGTGCTGCCGTTCCCGGGCATCGGGCCGGACCTCGCGATGCTGGTCTACACCTCGGGCTCGACCGGCTTTCCGAAGGGCGTGATGATGACCCACGACAATGTCGTGGCCGCCGCGACCTCGATCACCACCTATCTGGAGAGCCGCGCCGACGACGTCGTCATGAGCGTGCTGCCGCTGTCCTTCGACTACGGCCTCTATCAGGTGCTGATGGCCGCGAAGGTCGGCGCGACACTGGTGCTGGAGAAGTCCTTCACGTTCCCCCAGGTGATCCTGCAGAAGATCGACGCGGAGCGCGCGACCGTGTTCCCGCTGGTGCCGACCATGGCGGCGCTGCTGCTTCAGATGAAGGACCTGAAGGCCGGCGACCTGCCGACGCTGCGCACCCTCACCAACACGGCGGCGGCGCTGCCGGCCGCCCATATCGAGAAGCTGCAGGCGCTGTTTCCGCAGGCGCGGCTGTTCTCGATGTACGGGCTCACCGAGTGCAAGCGCTGCACCTGGCTGCCACCGGCGGAGCTGGCGCGGCGGCCGGACTCGGTCGGCGTGGCGATCCCGGGCACCGAGGCCTACGTGGTCGACGAGGCCGGCGCGCGCGTCGCGCCCGGCGTGGTCGGCGAGCTGGTCATCCGCGGCCCGCACGTGATGAAGGGCTACTGGGAGAATCCCGAGGCGACGGCGCGGGCGCTGAAGCCGGGTCCCTATCCGTGGGAAAACGTGCTCCACACCGGCGACCTGTTCCGCGCCGACCCGGACGGCTTCCTGTATTTCGTCGCCCGCAAGGACGACATCATCAAGTCGCGCGGCGAGAAGGTGAGCCCGCGGGAGGTCGAGACCGTCCTGTACGCCCTCGCCGGCGTGCGCGAGGCGGCGGTGATCGGCGTCGACGATCCGATCCTGGGCGCCGCCATCAAGGCCTTCGTGGCGGTGGAGCCGGGCAAGCTGACGGCCCAGGACGTGATCCGCCACTGTGCCCAGCATCTCGAGGACTTCATGGTGCCGAAGCACGTCGAGTTCCGCGACGCGCTGCCGAAATCGGACAACGGAAAGATCGACCGCCGCGCGCTCGCCGCGCCGCTGATGGATGCCGCCGAATGACCACGCCGCTCCGCCTGTACGCCATCGACGAGGTCGTGGCCGCGCCGCCCCCGACATCCGCGACCGCCTTCTCGGCCGCCGCGCTCGCCATCGACCCGGTCGCCGAGACGGTGCGGATCGCCGCCGCGGTGAAAGCCCAGGTGCTGCGTACGCTGCGCCGGCGCGGCGTCGTGCTCGGCCTGTCGGGCGGCATCGACTCCAGCGTCACGGCGGCCCTGTGCGCCCGCGCGCTCGGGCCCGGCCGCGTGCTCGGCGTGCTGATGCCGGAGACCGATTCCGATCCGGAGAGCCTGCGGCTCGGCCGGCTGATGGCGGCGGCGATCGGCATCGAAACCGTGGTCGAGGACATCGCGCCGATGCTGCAGGCGGCCCGCTGCTACGCCCGGCGCGACGATCTGATCCGCACCGTCGTGCCGGAGTACGGCGACGGCTGGGGCTGCAAGGTCGCGATCGCCAACGCGCTCGACGGCTCGCCCTACAGCCTCACCTCCCTGGTCGTGCAGTCGCCGGACGGCGTGCAGCGCAAGCTTCGGCTGCCGCTCGACGTGTATCTCGGCATCGTCGCCGCGACCAACATGAAGCAGCGCACCCGCAAGCAGATCGAGTATTTCCACGCCGACCGGCTCAACTACGCCGTTGCCGGCACGCCGAACCGGCTCGAATACGACCAGGGCTTCTTCGTCAAGAACGGCGACGGCGCCGCCGACCTGAAGCCGATCGCGCATCTCTACAAGACGCAGGTCTACGCGCTCGCGGCGCATCTCGGCGTGCCGGAGGAGATCCGCCGCCGGCCGCCCACCACCGACACCTGGTCGCTCGCCCAGACCCAGGACGAGTTCTACTTCTCGCTGCCCTGGGACCGCATGGACCTGTGCCTGTGGGCGCTGAACAACGGCGTCGCGGCCGAGGCGGCGGCGCCGGCCATCGGCCTCACGGTCGCGCAGCTCGACAATGTGTGGCGCGACATCGCGGCCAAGCGCCGCGTCGCCCAGTACCTGCACGCCGGCCCGCTGCTGGTGGACGAGGTTTAGGCACTGTCATTCCGGGACGGCGGGTTAGGCGCTGACTCGATCGGCCTCATGGTGAGGAGCGCTCCGAAGGAGCGCGTCTCGAACCATGGCCGGCACCGGGGCCGCCGTCC
>NZ_NPEX01000050.1:29100-31878 GCF_003258865.1 Rhodoplanes roseus
CGAGACGCCCGCTGCGCGGGCTCCTCAGGACGAGGCGATCCGCGACTGTCCGGCCCGCCGTCAGAACCCCACCGCCGTGCCGTGCAGGTCGTAGGCGTCGGCGCGCTCGATCTTGACGGTGGCGATCTCGCCGATGCGCAGCGGGCGGCGCGAGGCGACGTAGACGGCGCCGTCGATCTCCGGCGCGTCGGCCTTGCTGCGGCCCTTGGCGATGGTGCCGCCGACCTCGTCGATGATCACCTGCTGGCGGCTGCCGACCTTGCGCTTGAGGCGCCGCGCCGAGATCGCCTGCTGGCGCTGCATGAAGCGGTGCCAGCGCTCCGCCTTCACCTCGTCCGGCACGGCATCGCCGAGATCGTTCGCCGGCGCGCCGCGCACCGGCTCGTACTTGAAGCAGCCGACGCGATCGAGCGAGGCCTCGTCGAGCCAGTCGAGCAGCTCGTCGAACTCCTGCTCGGTCTCGCCCGGGAAGCCGACGATGAAGGTCGAGCGCAGCGTGATGTCGGGGCAGATCTCGCGCCAGCGCGCGATGCGCTGAAGCGTCTTCTCCTGCGCCCCCGGGCGGCGCATGCGCTGCAGCACCGACGTCGCTCCGTGCTGGAACGGGATGTCCAGATAGGGCAGCACGCGCCCCTCGGCCATCAGCGGCACCACCTCGTCGACGTGAGGGTAGGGGTAGACGTAGTGCAGCCGCACCCACACGCCGAGCTCGCCCAGCGCGGCGGAGAGATCCAGGAACTTGGCCCGCACCTCGCGGTCGCGCCACACGCTGGTCGCGTATTTGAGGTCGACGCCGTAGGCCGAGGTGTCCTGCGAGATCACCAGCAGCTCTTTCACGCCGGCGGCCACCAGCTTCTCGGCTTCGCGCAGAACGTCGGCGGCGGGGCGGGAGACCAGGTCGCCGCGCAGCTTCGGGATGATGCAGAAGCTGCAGCGGTTGTTGCAGCCTTCCGAAATCTTCAGATAGGCGTAGTGGCGCGGCGTGAGCTTGACGCCCTGCGGCGGCACCAGGTCGATGAACGGCGCATGGGCGGGCGGCACGGCGCGGTGCACCGCCTCCATCACGCTCTCGTATTGCTGCGGTCCGGTGATCGCCAGCACGTTGGGGAATTTCTCGGTGATGGCCTCGGGCTCGGCGCCCATGCAGCCGGTCACCACCACCTTGCCGTTCTGGGCCAGCGCGTCGCCGATGGCGGCGAGCGATTCCGCCTTGGCGCTGTCCAGAAATCCGCAGGTGTTGACCAGCACCAGATCGGCGCCCGCATGGGTGCGGGTCAGCTCGTAGCCCTCGGCCCGCAGCCGGGTGACGATGCGCTCGGAATCGACCAGCGCCTTGGGGCAGCCGAGCGAGACGAAGCTCACCTTGCGGACGGCTTGGGGATCCGTGGCGCGGGTGTCGGGCGCGCGGTCGGTCGTGGCGGGGTCGGGGGTCTGCATCGGAAACGGCCGGTGGTTGCGGAAGGGCCGTGTCCTAGAGCAACGGGCGGCTCTTGGGAAGCGGGCGGCTCCTGGTAAGCCGCCGACTTCATTCGCCGTCAGCCTTCAGGCCGCCTCCGGCTCGACCTCCGGGTCGGCCACGGCGGGCTTCCCCAGGAAGCGCCAGGGCAAAAACACCAGCAGGAACCCGATGCCGGCGAGCGCCGACATCACCAGCACCCGGGCCGGCCACGGGCCGAGCAGGGCGACGAAGGGCGGTACCAGCTTCTGGTCCGCCGGGTTGCCGACATAGGCGTAGTTCGAGCCGAGCGCGACGTTCACCGCGAAGACCACGGCCACATAGGCGATCGTGAAGGCGGCGGCGCGGCGGAAGTCGCTCCAGTCCGGCCGAAAGCCCAGCACGGCGATGTCGTAGACGGCGTAGCCGAAGATGATCGAATGGGCGATCCAGAAGCCCCAGAACAGCGGTGAGGCCGGTCCCTGGGTCAGGGTCGGCTGGATGAAGGCCTGGGTGGTCAGGGCGAAGGCCCAGAAATACAGGGTGGCACGCAGCCACCGCTTCTGCGTCAGCAGGGCGAGCGGCGCGATGAGGCCGCCGACGTCGCAGATGTGCAGCGGCAGGCCCGTCAGCATGTCGATGCCGCCCCAGTTCCAGGCGAGGTTGTAGGCGCCCCAGACCAGGAAGGCGAACACCCCGAGGCCGAGGCGCAATCGCGGCTCGCGCTCCGGCCCGAGCCGCCGGGCCGCCACCGCCACGGCCGCGATGGCGGCGAAGCAGGCCAGCACGGTGACGAGATGCATGGTGCCGTAGGCCGTGAAGACGTCGAAGCGGCCGAGCGTGGTCTCCGGCATGGGGGTCCCCTCCCGCGGCGATCCGGCGCGATTCGGCCGGGTCCTCACCGGAGTGTGCGGCTCCTGTTTTACACGAATAAGGCAGCCTCACCGGAGCGGCCGGCGTGAACCGCCCGGCCGCGCCGATGCACGCAAGCTCCGAGCGGGGATCCGGGAGGGGGCCGGAGCAGCAGGCGACGGCCCTTCCGCCGTCCGAGGAGGACATGGCATGCGAGGAATCTTCGAGGGACGTGCCGGCACCCGCGTCGCGGGCGCCCGGGCGGGCGGACTCGGCTGCGCGGCCGCCGTGGTGATCGTGGTGCTGGCCGCGCCCGCCCCGGCAAAAGCCCAGATGGGCGGCTTCGGCGGCTTCGGCGGCGGCGGGCAGGAGCAGATGATGACCCAGATGGCGCCGCTGATGGAGATGATGAAGCAGCGCATGGGCAAGAAGCGCTATGCCCGGCTGATGCAGACCTTCGGCCCGATGATGGCGAACATGATGGACGGCGG
>NZ_NPEX01000509.1 GCF_003258865.1 Rhodoplanes roseus
GCGGCGCGCCGGCGGCGAGCCAGGGGCCGTCGATCGGCACGGCGCAGCGGCAGGCGACGTGGACGGCCCAGCCGAAGAAGGCGGAGCGGCCGGACGTCGCCGCGACGCCGACGGTCCGGGCGCCGGCGAGATGCGGCAACGCCGGGGTCACCAGCGCGAGCGTCGAGGGCCCGAGGGTGCGGTTCGACGCCTCGCGGACGGTCGCCGAGGGCGGCGGACGAACCAGCGCGGCAGCGCCGAGCGCGACGAGAGCCACCAACACCGCGACAGCGGCCCGGATCCGGGGCAACGGGGCGCGGCCGGCGGCGAGGCTCACCAGGAGGCCGGCCCCCGCCCCTGCCCCGACCCACCAGACGAACAGCCAGGAGGCGAGGAAACGGCCCTGGTGATACGGGTGCGCGATCACCCCGGCGGCGGCGACGAGCGCCAGCACGAAGACGGCGCGGCCGCCCGGCGACCAGCGGCGTACGACGACCAAGCCGAGACCGAACAGGCCGGCCGTCACGAGGGCGACCGACGGATCGACATGAAATCCATCGGCGGCCATGCGCCAGTAGAGCGCCGCGCCGCGCAGCGGATCGTAGGCCTCGCCGGCCGGCGAATTGGACGGTCCGATGAACCACAGGAACGCCGAGAGACGCTTCGGAATCAGGAACGAGACCGCCACCGGCAGCACGTGCCAGGCGAGCAAAGCGCGGCCCGGCACCCCGAGCGCCGGCGCGAGCCGTGGCCGCAGCCGCGTCCAGGCGATCGCCAGCCGGGCGAAGACCAGGACATAGGTGATGGTGACGAGATTTTCGGGCGGATAAAGCGAGACGGCCCGACCGAAGAGGTCGAAGCTGGTGGGGCCGCGCCGATAGATCGCCGCGATCACCCCAGCGAGCACGAGGGCGGCGATCAGCAGGGGATCACGGGCCAAGCCGGCGACGAGGCGACCGGGACGAAGCGTCCGGATCCAGCCCAACGCGGTACGCGCCAGCCCGATCAGGGAGCCCCGCTGCTCGATCGCCGCCGTGACGACCAGTGCGGCCAGCACCAGGCCCCAGTAATTGCCCTTGTGGAAGAACAGGATGGTGAGGACGAGGCCGAGCGCGCGCCAGCGCGCCGGGTCGGCCGGCGCATCCATGGCGCGGGCGAAGCACAGCAGCGCGAGGGCCGAGAAGGCGGCGCCCAGCCCCTCCAGCATGACGTCGGAGCCGAGCAGGGCGAAGGCCGGACTGGAGAGAGCGAGCGCGCCCGCCACCGCGGCCGCGACGGCGGCGGCCGGGGCGGATGCACGGCCCGAACCATCGCGGGACGCGCCCGCGGAGCCCGGAGCCGGATCGAACAGGCGACGCGCCAGCATGGCGGAGAGGACGACCGTGGCGGTCCAGCCGAGCAGGCTCGGGAGGATGGCGAGCCGGTGGTCCGGGCCGCCGATCGCCAGAACGCCAGCGAGGACGAGCCCGTGCACGGGCGGCCAGACCACGGCCTTGGCGAGCTGCGACACGAAGCCGATCGGATCGCCGCTGCGCAGCGCCAGGGCGAGATCGAGGCCGAAGCCGAAATGGCCGTTGCGGTCGTGATGGACGTCGACCCACAAGCCGTCGGGGACCGCCGCATAGGCCAGCCAGGTGGAGACCGCGAGGCCGACCGCCACCAGCGCGACTGCCACGACCGCCGCCCAGCCGAGCCACGGTCCTACCGAGGGCGGCGACGCCCGCAGCGGCGACCTCCGTGTAGCGGACGCTTCCGCTGCCGTGAGCGACAGGCCGGCGACGACATGGGCATCAGGTGAATGGGTATTGGGTGAATGGGGATCGGCTGATTTCGGGCCGGTCCGACCGGAAGCGACGGGCGCTGCGGCAAGGGCAGCCGCGCCAGAGGTCCCGGCTTCTGCGGAACCACGGCTCTCGGCGCCGGCCCCGGCCCCAGTCCCGGCCCCAGTCCCAGTCTCGGCGCCGGCCCTGGTCCCGGCCGGTCCACGGCTGCCGACACTCGGCGTGTCCGGGCTCGCGGCGCGGCGGGCGTCGTCCGGTTCGGGCGGCAGCGCCGGCCCCAATGCTCGTGTCTGCATGGTGCCGGCCTAGCGGAGGACCGCCCCGGGGGCAATCCTCCGCGGGCCGTTCTCCGGTCGGAACTGGCCGTCTCCGCCCCGCGCGACGAGCGGGATGCTCGGCCGTGACCGAGACCCCCGGTCGTCGCCGGGCGGAG
>NZ_NPEX01000510.1 GCF_003258865.1 Rhodoplanes roseus
CGGCGCCGCGGCGCCCACGAACGAGGGGCGCGGCCGGCGCCCCGGGAACACCGCATTCGGCCGCCAGCCTTGTGAACGGCGCTCCGGTCTGCATGGAAACGGCGCCCGCGAAAGTGCTACAGATCACATACGGCCGTCCGACGACATTCTATTCGAGTCTGTTGATACTCCGACACGACGCGCAGCGCAGGCGCAGGAGGCACCGGACATGATCTCGAAGAAGATCGCCGCCATCGCCGCGGGCGCGGTGCTGATCGCCGGCGCGCTGGCCGCCGTGCACGGCATTCCGGCCCGCGGCATCGTCGAGTCCCTGAGCCGCGACGCGCTCGCCCGCAACGACCTCGTCCTCGACATCGGCGGCGACGCCCGGCTGACCGTGTGGCCGTCCACCGGACTGGTCCTCGAAGGCGTCCGGCTGCGCGACAGGACCACGTCGGACGAGATGGTCCGGGTCGAGAAGGTCCAGGCCGGCATCACGCTGGCCGACCTGTGGGGCGGCAAGATCGACATCGCCGACCTGACCCTGACCCGGCCCGTGGTGCTCACCGAGCCGATGTTCGCCCGCGCGGCCCGGGCGGCTGCGGCCCGCAAGCGCAGCATCGGCGCCAACGAGAGCATCCTGCCGGCCGACTCGGCCGTGTCGATCCGCTCGATGACGGTCGAGAACGGCACCGTGGTGGTCCGCGACGGCCGCGAGACCGCCGAGACGAAGATCGACTCGCTGCGCCTCGCCACCCTGCCGGCCGCCGGCGGCCGCTCCAACCTGCATCTCGACGCCCGCATCGGCCCCTCGACCCTGCGGGTCACGGCGGCCGGCGACACCCCGACCCGGCTCGCCGAGGGCCGCGCCGTGCCGATCGAGGCGACGCTCGACGCGCCGCGGCTGTTCCGCACCCCAGCGACCGTCAGCACCACCGTCACCAGCGCCGGGCCGGTGCTCAAGGCCGACAATCTCAACGGCGTCGTCGACCAGGGCCGGCTGCGCGGCGCCGTCTCGGTCTCGTTCGCCGGCGCCCGGCCCTTCGTCGACGCGACGCTGGAATCCGAGCGGCTCGACCTCACCTCGCTGATCGACGCCATCACGGGGCCCGACCCGGCGGCGGGGCGCCCCCCGCGGGGGAGCACGGCGACCGACACGGCACAGCCCTGGAGCGACGCTCCGCTCAACTTGTTCGGCCTCGGCCTCGTCGAGGCCAATGTCGCGCTGACGGCCCGCGAGGTGCTGATCGACAAGGTGCGGATCGCGCCGGCCGCGATCGAGACGACGCTGATCAACGACGTCCTCACCTTCAAGCTGGCGCCCTCCGGCGTCTATGACGGCCAGGCCACCGGCGAGATCGCCGTCGACCGCAGCCGCGACGAGCCGGTGGTGACGCTGCGCACCAATTTCTCCGGGCTGAACGCCCTGCCCTTCCTGCGCGACGCCGTCGCCTTCGAGCATGTCGACGGGCGGGCGCGCGGCAGCCTCGACGTCCGCGGCGCCGGGGCGAGCCCGCGCCGCATCGTCGCCGGCCTGACCGGCCGCGCCGACCTCACCTTCGAGGACGGCGCCGTGCGGGGCATCGACATGCCGGCGATGCTGCGCTCGGTGCTCGACACCATCCTGGCCGGCTGGCAGGGCAAGGGGGCGGACCAGACCCGCTTCACCACCTTCAAGGGCAGCTTCACGGTCGACAACGGCGTCGCCCGCACCACCGACGTCGCTTTCCAGGGCCCCTACATGGTGATGAGCGCGGCCGGCAACATCGACCTGCGTACCAGGACGCTCGATGTGCGCGCCGATCCGCGCCTCGTCTCCGCCCCCACCACCCCGGGCCAGAGCAGCAATGTGTGGGGCATCGGCGTTCCGGTGGCGATCCAGGGCCCGTGGTCGGCGCCGCGGATCTACGCCGACGCGCCGAACGTGCTGAGCAATCCGGACGGCGTCCTGAAAGGCCTGCGCGACGCGCTCGGCCCCGGCGGCGGCGCCCAGATCGGCAAGATGATCGAGGGCCTCAAAGGCCTCGGCGGCCAGACCGGCGGTCTTCCGGGCGGCGGCGCTGCGACGGGTCCGGACGCGCTGCGCGAGCCCGGGACGCTCGCCGACGACATCATGAAGGCGCTCAAGGGCGCCGCCCCGCCGGCCGGCCTGTCGCGCGACATCCCGGCGCCGCCGCGCGATTCGACCGCCCCGCCGCGGCCGGCGCCCGCAGC
>NZ_NPEX01000511.1 GCF_003258865.1 Rhodoplanes roseus
AAACGGGCGGCCAGCGGTTTGGTTCCGGCCCCGGTCGAATTTTTTTTGATTTTTTTTCCGGTCCCTCCCGCCGACCGGGCGAGACGGTCCGCCGAGGATGGATCGTCGCTTTAGAAACCAACCCAAGCGCAGTCGCGTTCCGACCCTGCGGGACGGTTCGGCCGATCAGGCCGCATGCCGTCGGGTCTGGGGCGGCGGACCGGCGGCGTCTGCCGCTTGCCCGAAATCAAGGCGGAGGCCCGGAACGGCGGCAGGATTGCACCGGCCCGGACCCCCGGATGGAGTGCAGCGAATGAGCGGCATCGTCGAACGGCTCGGCATCGGGCCGGTAGGGTTGCCGACCATCCCGGAGGGCGGATTCCGCTCCACCTTGGCTGCTCTGGAGTTCACGGCCGAAGCATTCATCGCCTTCAGCTTCCTGGGAATTCTGTTCGGCCTCGTATGGATCGTGAGACGGCGGCCGGATCTCGGCCGCGAGTACCGGCCGCTGATCTGGGCGGGTGGCCTGTTCCTGTTCCTCTCCGCGCTCGCCCATCTCCTCGGGGCCCTCTCGACCGTGCTGCCCTTTCACTGGCTGGTCGGGATCGCCGATGCGGCCGTCGCGGCGCTGGCCTCGGCCACCGTCGTGCTGTTGCTGCCTCTTCTCCCCCGGCTCGCCCAGGCGCCCTCCACGGCCCAGCTCGCCCAGGCCAACGACAGCCTGCGCCGCGAGGTCGCCGGCCACGAGGTGACGCTGCGCGAGCTGGAGACGGTCCAGCGCGAGTTGGAGACCCGGGTGGCCGACCGCACCCGCGAGCTCTCGAGCGTCAAGGCGCGGCTGGAGACGGCGCTGCGCGGCGCCTATGTGCACGCCTTCTCGCAGGATCGCGATCTTCGTTACACCTGGGTCTACGATCCGGGCGGCCACGGCGCCGAGGAGATGATCGGGCGGACCGACGCGGAGCTGTTTCCGGCCGGCGAGCGCGAGACCATGCTGGCGGTCAAGCAGCGGGTGCTGGACAGCGGCACGGCGGAGACCTGCGAGCTCACCGCCGTGAACCCGCGCGAGCGCGCCCTCTACGCCGTCCATCTCGAACCGGCGCACGGGCTCGACGGGCAGATCGACGGACTGACCGGGGCGGCGATCGACATCTCGCGGCTGCGCTCGCTGGAGAGCGAGCAGCGCCGCCTCGCCGACGAGCTGCGCACCGCCCTGCAGCGCTACGAGATCGCATTGCGCGGCTCGCACATGACGCTGTTCACCCAGGACCGCGAGCTGCGCTTCACCTCCATCAGCAACCCGCTGTTCGGCCGCGACGTCTCCGAGATCGTCGGCCGCACCGACGAGGAGATCCTGCCGCCCGAGAGCCTCGCCCAGTTCGGGGCGCTCGCCCGCAACGCGCTCGCCGCAGGCAAGGCGCAGGGCGGCGAGGTGAGCGTCAAGGAGGGGGCCGACACCCGCTGGTACGAGCTGCATGTGGAGCCGCTGCCGGACGCCGCCGGCACCATCACGGGGGTGGCCTGCGCGCTGTTCGACATCACCGAGCGCAAGACCGGCGAGAGCCATCTGCGCCTGCTGATGCGCGAGCTGACCCACCGGTCGAAGAACCTGCTGGCCGTGATCCAGGCGATGGCGCGGCAGACCGCCCGCCACTCCGCCGGCAACATCGAGACGTTTCTCGAAGCCTTCGGGGCCCGGCTGCAGGCGCTCGCCACGTCGCACGACCTCCTCGTCCAGGAGGGCTGGTACGGGGCGTCGCTGGGCGACCTCACGCGCCGGCAGCTCTCGAAATATCTCGACGGCGCCGCCAGCCGGGTCTCGGTGCAGGGACCCGCCGTTCACCTGAAGCCCGCCGCCGCCCAGAGCTACGGCCTCGCGCTGCACGAGCTCGCCAGCAACGCCGAACGTTACGGCGCCCTCTCGGTGCCGGCTGGCCGGGTCGACGTCGAATGGCACATGCGGCCGGCCGAGGAGGGCCGCGAGGAGGCCGTCGAGATCCTCTGGGCCGAGAAGGACGGCCCCGACGTGACCGCCCCGGCCAGCCGCGGCTTCGGCACGCTGGTGGTGGAGAAGAACCTGGCCCGCGCCCTCGACGCCGAGGTGGTGCTCGACTTCGATCCGGGCGGCGTGCGCTGCCGCATGGTGATTCCGGCATCGCACCTGCTGGCGGCGCGCTGACCCGCGTCCCGACTCTGCGCC
>NZ_NPEX01000512.1 GCF_003258865.1 Rhodoplanes roseus
CGCGAGACGCGGCCGGCGGGGGTAGGACGTCCGAAAGGGCGCTTCCTGGCGAGGCAGTGTTCTTGGCGTTCCGGGGTCCGTCGCGATGTCCCCGCCGCGACGGCCGCGAAAAGCAGAGCCCGGCGCGAGGGACACTCGGACCGGGCTCGATATCGTCGGGCCGAAGTCGGCCCGTATGGTCTCAGGCCGCCTTCTGCTTCGGCGCGATCAGGTTGCGCTTGAGCAGGCACTCGGCGATCTGCACGGCGTTGAGGGCGGCGCCCTTGCGCAGGTTGTCGGAGACGCACCACAGCACGAGGCCGTTCTCCACCGTCGCGTCCTCGCGGATGCGGCTAATGTAGGTGGCGTCCTCGCCGGCGCACTCGTAGGGCGTCACGTAGCCGCCCGGCTCGTGCTTGTCGATGACGAGGCAGCCCGGCGCGACCGAGAGGATCTTGCGGGCCTCGTCGACCGACAGCGGCTTCTCGAACTCGATGTTCACCGATTCCGAATGGCCGATGAAGACCGGCACCCGCACGCAGGTCGCGGTGAGCTTGATCTTCGGGTCGAGAATCTTCTTCGTCTCGGCCATCATCTTCCACTCTTCCTTCGTGTACCCGTCCTCCATGAACACGTCGATCTGGGGGATCAGGTTGAAGGCGATGCGCTTCGGGAACTTCTTGTTCTCGATCTCGCCGAGCGTGAAGACGGCCTTGGTCTGCGAGAACAGCTCGTCCATCGCGTCCTTGCCGGCGCCCGACACCGACTGGTAGGTCGAGACGACGACGCGCTTGATGGTCGCGCGGTCGTGCAGCGGCTTGAGCGCCACGACGAGCTGCGCGGTCGAGCAGTTCGGGTTGGCGATGATGTTCTTCTTGCGGAAGCCCGCCACCGCGTCGGCGTTCACCTCCGGCACGATCAGCGGCACGTCGGCGTCGTAGCGCCAGGCCGAGGAATTATCGATCACGACCGCGCCCTGGGCGCCGATCTTGGGCGACCACTCCTTGGACACGCTGCCGCCGGCCGACATCAGGCAGATGTCGACGTCCGTGAAGTCGTAGTGCTCGAGCGTTTTCGTCTTGAGGGTCTTGTCGCCATAGGAAACCTCGACGCCCATGCTGCGCCGGGAGGCGAGCGGCACGACCTCGTCGGCGGGAAACTGCCGCTCGGCGAGGATCTCGAGCATCGCGCGGCCCACATTGCCAGTGGCGCCGACGACAGCGACCTTGTAACCCATAGTTCACTCCCAGGATTATATCCCTCGGTCTCGTTCCGGGAGACACGAAAGCGCAACCGCTTCTAGGCGAGAACGGCGGTCGAGACAACGCATGGCTCGCCCGCGATCCGCCCATGGATGCGCCGGGCCCATATAAGCGCCGGTGCTTTCGATGACCACCCCGTTTCTCGGTCCGGACGAGTCCCGGCGTCGACGCCTTCCTGCCCGCCGGCATGCGCCGCGGCCCGCTCTGCTCCGCCGGTCCAGTGGTGCAGACCGCCGGTCCGAGCGGCCCAGTTCGGCCGTCGCCCGCAAGGGCTAATCCCGACGCGCCCTCCCGCAACGACGAGCCCGCGGGCGGCCGAGTGCAGCAGGTCGGCCACAGGTGGCGGGGATATCGCCGGAACCGGCCCGTTAACCGGGCCGTTGCCTTGTCGTGCTACGGGAATCGACGGTAAGACTGGTGTTCGCGTTTGAAACGCTTGCGAGGAATCCGATGCGCCCGATGACCTTCGTCGCCTGCGCCGCCGCGGCCGGGCTCGTGGCCGTGCTGTTCTCCGCGCCCGAGGCCGAGGCCGCGACCAAGCGGCGCCAGGCGCGCACCTACGACATCGTCGACGACTACAACGGCCGTCCGAGCTCGCGCATCACGGTGCGCAAGCGCTCGTTCCTGAATCCGGGCCGCGAGCCGCTGCCGAACACCCAGCACTACCACGACTACGCGTTCTCGCCGTCCTACACGGTGTTCCCGCAGTGGATGGACAACAACGCCTTCCCGGGCTCGTGGTCGCGCGCGCCGCTGCCCGGCCAGTTCGATATCCCGGGCTGGTCGCGCTACTGAGCCGCGACCCTTTTCACCTCTCCCCTGTGGGGAGAGGCCGGATCTCGCGCCGAGCGCGAGATCCGAGTGAGGGGGTGCCGGGGCCGGCCATCGGCGCATACGCCCCTCATCCCGGTTACGAGCGGCGCTCGCGCCC
>NZ_NPEX01000513.1 GCF_003258865.1 Rhodoplanes roseus
CCGGGCGAGACCTCCTCGGTCGTCACCATCTTGGACGGCCACGCCATGGCCCAGCAGGGCCGCGCCGGGCCGGCGCTGACGCTCTCGGCGCTCGGCAGCTTCGTCGGCGGCACCATCTCGATCGTCGGCCTGATGGCGGTCGGTCCGCTCTTGGCCGACGCGATGCTGAGCGTCGGGCCGGCGGCCGAGTTCGTGCTGATGGTGATGGCGCTGCTGGTGGTGAGCGCCGTGTCCTCGTCGCCGCCCGTGAAGACGCTGGCCATGATCGTGCTCGGGCTGGCGCTCGGCACGGTCGGGATGGACCAGCTCACCGCCTATCCGCGCTTCACCTTCGGCTCGCTGGATCTCACC
Source organism: Rhodoplanes roseus (assembly GCF_003258865.1). Taxonomy (GTDB): domain Bacteria; phylum Pseudomonadota; class Alphaproteobacteria; order Rhizobiales; family Xanthobacteraceae; genus Rhodoplanes; species Rhodoplanes roseus. Next base: position 352 of record NZ_NPEX01000513.1, read on the forward strand.
GACGGGCTGAACTTCGTCGCGCTGTCGATCGGCCTGTTCGGCGTTTCGGAGATTCTTCTGAACCTCGACGATGCGACCCCCGCCGTGCCGAAGGCGCCGAAGCTGCGCGACATGCTGCCGACCGGCCAGGAGTTCCGCGAGGCGACGCCGGCCGTGCTGCGCGGGTCCGCCGTCGGCTTCCTGTTCGGCCTGGTGCCGGGCGTCTCCCACATCATCTCGACCTTCGTGTCCTATGCGATCGAGAAGAAGATCTCGAAGACCCCGGAAAAGTTCGGGCACGGCGCCGTGGCGGGCGTCGCCGGCCCGGAGACGGCCAACAACGCGACCACGGGCGCCTCGATGATCCCGCTGCTGGTGCTCGGCATCCCGGCCATCCCGGCGACCGCGATCCTGCTCTCGGCGCTGCTGATCCACGGCGTGCAGCCCGGCCCGCTGCTGATGAGCGAGCATCCCCAGGTGTTCTGGGGGCTGATCGCCAGCCTCTATCTGGGCAACGCCATTCTGGTGGTGCTCAATCTGCCGCTGGTCGGCATCTTCGTGTCACTGCTGCGCACCCCGATGGGCGTGCTGGCGCCGCTCGTGCTGGTGATCTGCCTGATCGGCGTCTATTCGCTCAAGGCCTCGCCGCTCGACCTGACCATCCTGGTGGCGGCCGGCGTGGTCGGTTATCTGCTGCGAAAGTTCTCCTACGACGTCGCCCCGCTGCTGCTCGCCTTCGTGCTCGGCGACCGCATGGAGCTGTCGTTCCGGCGGGCCCTGACCATCTCGGACGGCGACTACTGGGTGTTCGTGCAGGGCCCGGCGGCGCGCGTGTTCATCGGCGTGCTGGTGGTGATCGGCGGGCTGCAGCTCGCCGCCATGCTGCTCGGCTGGCGCCGCACTGGCGCCGCCATGCCCTGAGGCGGGCGATTGATGACGGCCCGCCATTCCGTGATTCGGCCCTTCGAGACGCCGCCTCCGGCGGCTCCTCAGGGGGGGCGGACGGAGAGTGCCGCGGAGATCCGCCGGTTGTCGTCGCAGCGTGTTTCCGCTAGGGTCCGCGCCCATCCTGAGGCTCTCGTGTCGACCTCAGCTCGTCGCCTCGCGGAAGCGCAACAGAACCTCAGCTCATGATGGGCCGTCCCAAGCTCGTGCTCGCCTCCGGCTCGCCCCGGCGGCTGACTCTCCTCAACCAGGCCGGCATCGATCCCGACGCGCTGCGGCCCGCCGAGGTCGACGAGACGCCGAAGCGCGGCGAGCTGCCGCGCGCCTGCGCCAATCGGCTGGCGCGCGAAAAGGCCGAGGTCGCCTTCGCGTCGGTGAAGGTCGACGACGATCTGCGCGGGGCCTTCGTGGTCGCCGCCGACACTGTGGTGTCGGTCGGTCGCCGCATTCTCCCCAAGGCGGAGCTGCTCGACGAGGCGGCGCAGTGTCTGCGGCTGCTGTCGGGCCGCAACCACCGGGTCTACACCTCGGTCTGCCTGGTGACGCCCAAGGAGGCGTTCCGCCAGCGCCTGATCGAGACGCGGGTGCGCTTCAAGCGGCTGTCGACCGAGGACATCGACGCCTATCTGGCCTCCGGCGAGTGGCGCGGCAAGGCCGGCGGCTACGCCGTGCAGGGGCTCGCCGGCAGCTTCGTCGTCAAGATCGTCGGCTCCTACACGGGCGTCGTCGGCCTGCCGCTCTACGAGACCGTCACCATGCTGGCGGGCGAAGGTTTTCCCATCCACCACGGCTGGCTGAATCCGACCAATCCGATGCCGGCGTAGGGCCGCGAGGCGCGTCGCTTTCTTCACCTCCCCCTGGAGGGGGGAGGTCGCC
>NZ_NPEX01000514.1 GCF_003258865.1 Rhodoplanes roseus
GAGGCCCCTTCGGATACGGCCGCGCCGCGCGCCCGCGTGCCGCTGCGCCGGCCCGCCGCCGCCACGCCCGAGCCGGCGCTCGGCGCCATGGTCGAGCGCGCCAATGCCAACACCATCTCGATCGTGGCCGGCGGCGTCGACAGCACGGCGCTCACGATCGCCTCGGATCTGTCCGCCGCCCTCGACGACGGCGACGCGTTCCGTATCTTGCCGATCGCCGGCAAGGGCGGCGGACAGAACATTCGCGACGTGCGCTTCCTGAAAGGCGTCGATCTCGGCATCGTCCCGGCCAATCTGCTCGGGCAGGTGCAGCGCTCCACCGAGATCGGCCGGCTCGACGACAAGATCAGCTACCTGGCGAAGCTGTTCAACGAGGAGATGCACGTCCTGGTGCGCGCCGACGCGGCCTTCGGCGGCGTCGCCGATCTGGCCGGCAAGACCGTGAATGTCGGCGCCGCCGGCTCAGCCACCCAGCTCACGGCCCGCGACGTGCTCGACAAGCTCGGCATCGCCGTCACCGAGGTCAATCTCGGCCCGGCCGATGCGCTGGAGAAGCTGCGCAGCGGCGAGATCGCCGCGACCGTGCTGGTCTCCGGAAAGCCGGCGCCGGCGGTCTCGCACCTCGCCGGCGGGGCGTTCCGGCTGCTGCCGCTCCCCTACGCCAAGCCGCTGCACGCCGACTATCTGCCGGCGACGCTCACGGCGACCGATTATCCGGGACTGGTCGGAACGGGCAGCGCGGTCGAGACGGTCGCGGTCGGCACCGTGCTGTTCGCCCATGTCTGGCCGAAAGGGTCGGGACGCTATCGGCGGATCGAGCGCTTCGTCGAGCGCTTCTTCCCGCGGCTGGCGGAGCTGCAGAAGCCGCCGCGGCACCCGAAATGGCTCGAGACCAGTCTCAGCGCGACCGTGCCGGGCTGGACCCGGTTTCCGGCCGCCGAGGAGTGGCTGCGCAAGAATGCGCCGCCGCCGCAGATCTCGCGCGAGCAGTTCGAACGGTTTCTCGCCAGCCGCCGCGTCGCCTCGGACGAGGCCGCGACGCCGGCCGATCGCGAGAGGCTGTTCCAGGAGTTCCTGCGCTGGAACGAGACGCGCGAGCGCCGCTGAGCGCCCGTCGTCCCGGATCCGCGCCGTGAGTGGAGGCCCGTGATGAGTGCTCCGATCGAGGACGACGGTTTCGGCTCACCGCTCCGCTATGCGCCGCCCTGGGCACGCCGGGCCGCGCCGGACACTGCTGGTGATCCAGAGCGGGCCCCGGCGTTGTCGCCGGCCGCCGACGAGCCGGCGCCCGGGTCGCCCGAGGCGACCGCCGAGGAGCGTCTGATCGGCAGCGTGGTGTTCGGCGATCCGGTGCGGCCGGAGCCTCGCGACGACGAGCTCGCCGCGCCCCGGGCGGTTCCGCACACCGCAGAGCCGCCGCAGGCCGTCTCCGAACCCGCGGCCGAGCCGCCCACCGATCTTGGACCCGATCCTCGATCCGACCCTGGATCCGACCCTGGAGCCGAGCCGGCTGCCGGGACGCCGGCGGTGCGCTCGGCGGCGCGGCTTCCCGCGACGCTGCTCCGGGCGCCTCGCGGCGAGCCGCCCCGGATCGACGATTCGCCCGCCATGGTGCCGTCGCCGGGCGATCCCGGCGGGTTCGGCTGGCTGCGCCCGCGGCCGTTCGAGGGCGACGTGGCGATGCAGGAGCTCACCCGGCGGCTGGCACTCGATCCGCACGGCGTGCCGGAGCCGCCGCGGCCCGAGCGGCTGCGCGTGCCGTGGCGCGGCGCCGCCTTCCTGGCGGCCCTGAGCGGGGCGGCCGCAGCCGTGGCGCTCGCCCTGGTGCTGGTGCTGTTCCCGAATGCCGGGTCCATCCCGCGCGGCGAGGCCGGGTCCGGCCCCGTGCTGGCCAGCGCAAAGTCGGATCGCGCCCTGATGGCCGGGCTGGAGCGTGCCGCCCCGGTGCGGCTGGTGCTGGTCGAGCTGCGTCGCGCCACCCGCGGCGAGGAGGTGGCGCTGGGCGTCACGCTCACGCGCGGCCTGGGGGAGGGGACGCTCGCCGTCTCCGGCCTCGTGCCCGGCAGCCGGCTGAGCGTCGGAATGCCGTCCGGCCCGGACGGCTGGCGCGTGCCGCTCGGCGAGCTCGGTCGCGCCGCCGTGGTGCC
>NZ_NPEX01000515.1 GCF_003258865.1 Rhodoplanes roseus
TGACGGCTCCCGCCGTCACCGAGGCGGCCGGGGCGGCGCGGGCCTGATCGTGCTCGATCACCGGGCCCTGCGGGGCCAGGTCGGCGATCGGGATGCGCCACTCGAAGGCGTCGATGCGGCCCGAGATCGGCGACGCCGGCATCCACTTCGACGAGACGAGGCCGTCCGCCGTCCAGGTCGGATCGCGGGTCGCCTGCAGGGCGCGCCGCATCCATTCGCGCGAGCGGCCGACGTCGCCGCCTTCCTTCTCCTCGAGCTCGGCCATCAGCGACGCCATGCGCTGGGTCGGCATGGTGAGCATCGGGGCGAGGCTGGTCCGCGCGGTGGCGAACTCCTGCGCGTCGACGGCGGCGCGGGCCACCGCCAGCGCGCTCTCCGGATGATTCGGCGCCAGCTTGGCGAGGGTGCGGATGCGGCCGAGCCGGTCGCGGTTCGACTCGTTGGGGAAGATGCCGGCATAGGCCTCGACCAGATCCGGATGCGGATTGATCGCATAGGCGGCCTCCACCACCTTGGCGGCCTTGCGGGCCTGGCCGCCCTCGGTGAGCAGCCGGCCGGCGAGCGTCGCGGCCGGCACTAGGCCGGGCGACAGCTTGAGCGCCTCCAGCACCAGCGCCTTCGAGACCTCGCCGTCGACCTCGCCCGACAGGGCACGGCCGGTCAGCAGCACGGCGCGCTGACGCTTGTAGGTGTCCTTGGCGACCAGCCCCGAGCGCATGTTGCGCTCCAGCGCGGCGAGCGCCCCGGTCCAGTCGCCGGCGGCGCAGCGATACTGCAGCACCGCCTCGGCCGCCCAGGCGAGCGTCGGCGACGCCTTGGCGGCGTCCTCCGCATAGGTGCGGGCGGCGGCGGCGTTGTCGCTGCGCTGGGCCTCGATGAACAGGCCGTGCAGGCCGAGGAGCTTGGTGTCCTCGCGGGCCGCCATGGCCCGGAAGGTGCGCTCGGCCTCGGCCGGGTTGCCGCCGAGCTGCGCCGCCTGGGCGCCGAGCAGCAGGGCGAGCGGCTCCTTGGGCGCCAGGCGCTGCGCCTCGTTGGCGAAGCGGCGGGCCGACAACGCGTCGCCGGCGCCGATCGCCACGATGCCTTGCGAGATCGCCTTGTAGGCGCGCTTCGCCCGCTTATCGAGGCGGCGTGCCGCGAAGGCGGCGGGCGCCCGCACGATGGCGCGCAGGATCGACCACACCAGGATCACGGCGACGACCAGCGCGATCAACGCGCCGAGCCCCACCATGACCGAGGTCTCGAGCTGATAGCCGAGCCACGTGATGGCGATGTCGCCGGGCCGGTCGGCCAGCCAGGCGGCGCCGAAGGCGAGGGCGGTGACCGCAGCGAGAAACAGGAGAACACGGATCATCGGATGCGATCCTCAAGGAGTGGCGAGCGCCGTGAGCGCGGCGGTGGCGACGCGCTGGGCGGCGGCGACGGCGGCCTGACGGGCTTCCGCCTTCTTGATCCACGGCTCGGCCGGCGCCCGCACCGGGGCCGGCAGCTTGGCGAGCTCGGCCAGCGCGCCGGCGAGATCGGCGTTGCGGGCCTTCGCCTCGGCGCGGCCGATCTGGGCGGCGAGATCGCTGCCGGGCTGGTCCTTCACGGGCCGGATGCGCACCAGCCGCTCGGCCTGCGACTGCAGGCGGTCGAGATACTCCTCGCCGGCCGGCAGGTCGCCGGCCTTGAGCATCGCGGGCGCCAGATCGGACAGCTCGCGGCCCAGCACCAGCGCGCTCGGCACGCCCGACGCGGCGAACGGCTCGAGCGGGCCGAAGGTCTGGGGGTCGCTGACCAGCTGCTTGGCGGCGCCGAGCTCGGCCGTGTAGGGCGTGCCGCGCTCGACCAGCGTGCGCAGCCCGGCGGCCAGCACGGCGAGCCGCACGGCCTTGTCGGTGACGGGCGCATTGGCGCGCTGCGTCACCTGCTGCTGCAGGGCCGCCAGGTTGCGCTCGACCGTCGCGACCTTGGCGGCGACGGCGTCGAGCTCGGCCGGCTGCACGCCGGGCGAGGCCGGGGCCGCCACGGTGGCGCTGGCGCTCTTGGCGACCGCGTCGACCCGCTGGCCGGTCTGGGCGAGCTGCTCGGTCAGCTTGGTGACGGCGGCTTCGGCGGCGGCCACCCGAGCGGCGAGAGCCGGGTCGGCGCCGCTCTGGCGCG
>NZ_NPEX01000516.1 GCF_003258865.1 Rhodoplanes roseus
CCGCGACGGCGGCACCGCACAGAAAAGCGCGACGGACGGGATCGTGATCTCGGGTCATGCGGGGCTCCGAAAAAGGGGGTCGCGGGAGCGGGCGCTCGGCGGGACGCGACTGTAGGGGCGGGTTGCCTATTTGTGAAATCGATCCTATCAATCGACCTCATTCACACAATGAATGAAGGTCCGGCCGTGCCGCACCCCGACATCGACCTCAACCTGCTGCGCGTGCTCGATCGGCTGCTGGCCGAGCGCAGCGTCACCCGTGCCGGCGAGATCCTCGGGCGCTCGCAGCCCGCCGTATCCAACGCTCTCGCCCGGCTGCGGGCCGCGCTCGGCGACGAGCTTCTGGTGCGCGGGCCCGACGGGCTGGTTCCGACGCCCCGCGCCGACGCGATCCGCGAGCCGCTGCGCGAGGCGATGGCGCTGGTCGCCGCAATCCTGTCCGACGGCGGCGCCTTCGACCCGGCCCGCTTCACCGGCGTGTTCCGCATCAGCACGCCCGACCGCCAGAGCCTCGCCGTAGTGCCGCCGCTGCTCGACCGCATCCGCCGCCTGGCGCCGGGCGCCGCCCTGCACGTGATCACGGCCGACCGCCACCACGCGCTCGACCTGCTCGACGACGGCAAGACCGACCTCGCCATCGGCTGGATCGACGGCGAGCCGCGCCATCTCCATCACGCGCTGCTGATCGACGAGACGCTGCATTGCGTGCTGCGCCGCGGCCATCCGCTGTTGAAGCGCAAGGCGCGCTTCGACATCGCCGGCGTGCTGTCCTTCCCGCACGTGGTGGTCAGCGCCACCGGCGCCCGCACGGCGATCTTCGACGATCTGCTCGCCGCCCAGGGCCTCGCCCGGCAGGCGCTCGTCACCGTGTCGAACTTCACCGTGGTGCCGCAGCTCCTGGCGCAGAGCGACATGATCGGCGTGTTCACCCAGATCGCCGCCGGGATCTTCGAGACCTCATTCGGCCTCGCCACACGGCCGGTGCCGCTCGACGTCGGCACGCTGCCGACCCGCATGGTCTGGCCGGCCCGCCACGACCGCGACAAGGCCCAGGCCTGGCTGCGCGAGCAGATCAGGACCGTGTACCGGGATCTCGCGCGCTGACGAGACCCGGTGCGCAGGCGCGGCGGACCTTTTCCCTCTCCCCTCGCGCGGGTTTGCATCATTGGTCATTCCGGGGCGCGCGAAAGGCGCGAACCCGGAATCCAACGCCGCACTCGGCATTCTCGGCTGGATTCCGGGTCCGGCGCTGCGCGCCGTCCCGGAATGACCAATTTGGCAAAGCCACCTCGCCGGAGAGGGTTCGAGCCCCGTCCGGCGCAGCTCACTTCCGGCCGAACAGCCGCTCGATATCGGCGAGCTTCAGCTCGACATAGGTGGGGCGGCCGTGGTTGCACTGGCCGGCATTGGGAGTCGTCTCCATCTCGCGCAGCAGCGCGTTCATCTCCTCCGGCTTGAGCCGGCGGCCGGCGCGGATCGAGCCGTGGCACGCCATGGTGGCGGCGACGTGCAGCAGGCGGCGCTCCAGCGGGAGCTGATCGTCCCATTCGGCGAGGTGCTCGGCGAGATCGCGCACCAGCGCGCCGACGTCGAGGCGGCCGAGCAGGCCGGGAGTCTCGCGCACCGCCACGGCGCCGGGCCCGAACGCCTCCAGCACCAGGCCGAACTGCGCCAGGTCGTCGGCGCGCGCCACCAGCCGGTCGACGTCGGCGTCGTCGAGATCGACCACGGCGGGGATCAGCAGGAGCTGGCGGGCGATGCCGCCCTCGGCCAGCGCCGCCTTCATGCGCTCGTAGACGATGCGCTCGTGCGCGGCGTGCTGGTCGACGATGACGATGCCGTCGCGGGTCTGCGCCACGATGTAGGTCTCGTGGAGCTGCGCCCGCGCGGCGCCGAGCGGCTGCTCGGTCGTGTCGCCCGGCCGCTCCGCGTCGTCGGCCGGAAAGGCGGTCGCCCGCGCGTCGGCGGAGGGCGGACCGACGTCGAAGGCGGCCTGGCTCTGGCCGAGCCGGTCGAACGCCGCCTGCGCCACGTCGGCGAAGCCGTCCGGGGCCGGCTCGGCGAAGCCGTCCGGGGCCGCCCCGGCGGCCGGCCGTGCCGGCGAGCCCCGCCAGTCCCACGATCCGGGCCGCGGCTCCGACC
>NZ_NPEX01000517.1 GCF_003258865.1 Rhodoplanes roseus
GTGGCGCCGCCCACGCCGGCGCGTCGCGCCCGCGGCGCATGAGCCCGCCCCGTCCCGCGCCTGCGAACGGGCGAAAGCTGCCCCGCGCCGCGCTGGGGCAGATCCTCGACCAGCTCCGCCACGAGCCGTCGCGCACCTGGTCGATCATCGTCACCATTTACGGCGACGCCATCGTGCCGCGCGGCGGCAGCGTCTGGCTCGGCACGCTGCTGCAGATTTTCCAGGCGCTGGACATCGCCGAGGGCGTGGTGCGCACCGCCATGTCCCGGCTCGCCGCCGACGGCTGGCTGGAGCGCCACAAGGTCGGACGCAACAGCTTCTATCGTCTGGCCCCGAAAGGCCGCACCACGTTCGCCCAGGCGACCCGGCACATCTATGCGGCACAGCTCCCGGCCTTTCCGGGCCATGTCGATCTGGTGCTGCTCGCCAATGGTCCCGACCGTGACGCCGTGCGAGCGGCCCTCGACACCGCCGGCTGGGGCTCGCCGGCCGCGGGGGTTTTCGTCGCACCCGGCTGGCCGTTGCCGGACGCGGCCGCCGGCGAGCTGGGCCTGAAGGTCACCGGCGAGCCCGCGGCCCTGCGCGACCTCGCCGCGCGAAGCTGGCCGCTGGACGCCACGGCCGAGGCCTATCACCGTTTCATCGAGACCTTCGAGCCGTTGCGCGCCGCACTCGACAGGGAGGCCGTGCCGACCGACATCGAGGCCCTGGTGGCGCGCGTGCTGCTCATCCACGAATACCGCCGCATCGTGCTGCGCGATCCGGTGCTGCCGGCCGCACTGCTGCCGGCAGACTGGCCCGGCACGGCCGCCCGCACCTTGTGCGCCGGCCTCTACCGCGATCTGCTCGAGCCGTCCGAACGCTGGCTCGACGCGCACGCCGTCGACGAGTCCGGCGCTCCGCTGCGGCGCGGCAAGGACGTGCTGCGACGCTTCCGCGACTGACCGGCCGAACCGACAAGCGCTCACCAGCGGCTCGCGATCTCACAAATCGGCAGCGCTCGCGAATATGTTACAGGATGGCGTTGCCTTCCGGTTTTTCGTTACATATACTAAGTCCAACACGCGCGAGGAATCCAACCTCGAACCCCCGGGAGCACGCGCATGTACACGCAGGGCCTCAACAGCGGTACGGAGACGGGCGAGCGGCAGCTCGAGGATGCGGCCCTGCTGCAGCGCTTCCAGGAGCGCATCGACGCCGAGGAGCGCATCGAGCCGAACGACTGGATGCCGGAGGCGTATCGCCGGACGCTGGTGCGCCAGATCTCGCAGCACGCCCATTCCGAGATCATCGGCATGCAGCCGGAGGGCAACTGGATCACCCGCGCGCCGTCGCTGCGCCGCAAGGCCGCGCTGCTCGCCAAGGTCCAGGACGAGTGCGGCCATGGGCTCTATCTTTATGCGGCCGCTGAGACGCTCGGCATTTCGCGCGAAGAGCTGGTCGACCAGCTTCTGAGCGGCAAAGCAAAATACTCGTCGATCTTCAACTACCCGACCCTGACCTGGGCCGATATCGGCGCGATCGGCTGGCTGGTCGACGGCGCCGCGATCATGAATCAGATCCCGCTGTGCCGCTGCTCCTACGGCCCGTACGCGCGCGCCATGATCCGGGTGTGCAAGGAAGAGTCCTTCCACCAGCGCCAGGGCTACGAGATCATGCTGACGCTTTCGCGCGGCACCGCGGCCCAGAAGGAGATGGCACAGGACGCGCTGAACCGCTGGTGGTGGCCGTGCCTGATGATGTTCGGCCCGCCGGACGCCGCGAGCCAGCACACCGACGCCTCGACGCGGTGGAAGATCAAGCGCTTCACCAACGACGAGCTCCGGCGGAAATTCATCGACGCGACGGTGCCGCAGGCGCATTTCCTCGGCCTCACGGTTCCGGATCCGGACCTGAGATTCGACGAGTCGACCGGCCACTGGACGCACGGCGCCATCGACTGGGAGGAGTTCAGGCAGGTCGTCGCCGGCAACGGCCCCTGCAACGCCCAGCGCATGGAGCGCCGCCGCCGGACCGAGGAGGACGGCGCCTGGGTCCGCGACGCCGCCCGCGCCTTCGCCGAAAAGGAAAAGAGCCGCCACAAGGCGGCCGCGTAGCAGAACTCCGTCATTCCGGGGCGCGGGCCGCCGGCCCGCGAAC
>NZ_NPEX01000518.1 GCF_003258865.1 Rhodoplanes roseus
GGAGCCGAGGCTCCGGCGCATCGACGGCGTGATCCGCCCGACCGGCGGAGCCGCGGTCGCGGGTTGCCCACCGAGGCGATGCGATCGTCTGAAGGTGCCGACGAGTCATCGCCTCGTCGAGGAGTCGAGGGGTGGGCCGGAACGATCGCTCATCGACGCGTCGCCGATTGTGCCGAGTTGGGGTCGCGCATCAGCCTGGAACTGTCGACCGCCTCGAAGTCGGAGGCGCGTATCTCACGTAAGGCAGCGAGATCGTCGTTGTTCCAGCGACCGTCGGGCGCGCCGCTGAGGAACAGAGGCGAGCCGTTGTCGGCGAGAAACATGCCGTATCGCTTCAGCGCCCGGAGGATCACCTGGTTGGCCGCGGAAAAGCGCGATATGTCGACATTGGCCTTGAGGCGGAACCGTTGACCCATGGGCGGAAGGTCCGGCTCGTCCGATCGGGAAGCAAAATGCCGCGCCGGCCACACATAGGCCCTCCGGGTCGTGGGCAGCGTGAAGCGCAGAGCGTGACGTATCTCACCCGCCGCCACTTCGTCGTAGCGCACGAGTCCGGGAAAGATCGGGAGACCGGCAGCGTCCGCGCTCGTCCATCCGTCAGGCCGCAGCTCGTGGCCTTCGAGGTCGAAGCGAGCACTCGAGACTGCGTTCCAGCTTCCGTCGGCCGTCGGCACGGCCTTGTAGAGCTCGAACAGTGTGCAGCTTCCCTGCTGAACCACGATCACGTGCCGATCGTCCTTGCTGGCGGGGCCACCCTCGACCGGCGCGTCGCGAGGGATCGGATACGGGCCGGGGTCGCTCTCCGGGGCTACTGCCTCTTCGTCTTCGAAGGGCGCGTAGTGAATTGGAACCTTGGGCTGGTTCATGGGCACCACCGTGAACGGAATGCCCATCGGGACGCCGTCGTAAAACCCCGCGCCGAAGTCCGGTTTCAGATGCGCGGCGCCGATACGCGCCACGTAGCGTGCCGACTTCGCATCGATCGGGAGCGTATCGACGGGCACGTTCCATATGCTGTCGCGCGGCATGACCGGACAGCCGCCCAGTGTGGGGCCGGTGTCCTGTGCGACGGCCGGGATGCCGACGATCAGGAGTGCGGCGGCGAGAGCGTAGTCCCGGACAATCCACTGGCGCATGCTGCGTCTCCGAGCCATAGTCAGCATACCAGGTCGCCCGACGTCGGGTGAAAATCATTCGTGATCAGGAGGCGGAGCTCGTCTCCTCACCTCCCGCCGGCGCGGCGCTGTCTCCGAGCAGCGACGAGACTGCGCTGCCGAAACGTGGAGCAGCCCGCCACGCGGTTCCATCCTGGTCGGCGGCCGACCCGGGAGGTTCGTGACGAGGCGCTCCATACGATGTCGGCCATGGATCGCCGGACATGGATCGCCGGACATGGATCGCCGACCATGGATCGCCCTCACGGTCGCCTTCTGAGTCGGAACGGAAGACAGATGGCCCACAGCAGCCCCGATCTGAGTGCTTTCCTTCGGGCGACACCGTTCTTCGGCGGGTTGTCCGATCCGAGTCTCGAGCGGCTGATCGCGATGCTGGTCGAGCGCCGCGTCGACAGCGGTCGCGCCGTCGTCGTCGAAGGCGAGCCGGGGCGCTCGATGTACATCGTGCACTCCGGCGCGTTGGTCGTGAACAAGCGCGGCGAGCGCGACTGCGCGATCCGCATGGCGCGTCTCGGACCGGGGGATTTCTTCGGCGAGATGACGCTGATCGAGGTGCAGAATCGATCGGCCACCGTCGTCGCGGAAAGCGCGGCGGTGTTGTACGAGCTCGATGCCGGGAGCCTCTATGCCTATTACAAGGCGGACATTCACGCCTTTGCGATCGTGCTGCAGAACATCAATCGCGAGCTGTGCAGGAGGCTGCGGCGCGCCGACAGTCTGATCGCCGAGCTGTCCGGCATCTCGGGGCGTCGACCCGAGCTGATCTGGTGGACGGACGCCGACACCTGATGGCGGAGGACGACGTCCTGCATGCCGAAGGACGACGTCCTGCGCGAGGCCGGCCCAGTCGGCGACGACATGGGACCGATCCGCCGATCGGCTCCTGATCACGGCGAGTGCTCGATCGCGCGCCGATCGGCACAGCGACAGCCAGGCGCACGATCGGCGGCGGCCGATCGTG
>NZ_NPEX01000051.1:0-9076 GCF_003258865.1 Rhodoplanes roseus
CGTGCGCGCGCACGACCGCCAGCACGGGGCCGAAGATCTCCTCCTTGTAGATACGCATCTCGGGGGTCACGCGATCGAACAGCGTGCCGCCGATGAAGAAGCCGTTCTCGTGGCCCTGCAGCCTGAGGCCGCGGCCGTCGACGACCAGCTCCGCCCCTTCCTGCACGCCGAGATCGACATAGCCGCGAACCTTGTCGAGATGCTGCTTCGTCACCAGCGGCCCCATCTCGGCCTCGGGATCGGTGCCGGGCCCGATCTTGAGGGCCCGCACCCGCGGCGCCAGCCGGGCGATCAGCGCGTCGGCCGTCTTCTCACCGACCGGCACGGCGACCGAGATCGCCATGCAGCGCTCGCCGGCCGAGCCGTAGGCGGCGCCCATCAGGGCGTCGACGGCCTGGTCGAGATCGGCGTCCGGCATCACGATCATGTGGTTCTTGGCGCCGCCCAGCGCCTGCGCGCGCTTGCCGGTCCGCGCCGCGGTCTCGTAGATGTATTTCGCGATCGGGGTGGAGCCGACGAACGACACGGCGGCGACGTCGGGATGCAGCAGCAGCGCGTCGACCGCCTCCTTGTCGCCGTGCACCACCGAGAACACGCCGTCTGGCAGGCCGGCCTCCTTCAGCCAGTCGGCGAGCAGCAGGGCGGCGGAGGGATCGCGCTCCGACGGCTTCAGCACGAAGCAGTTGCCGCAGGCGAGCGCCACCGGGAACATCCACAGCGGCACCATGGCCGGGAAGTTGAACGGCGTGATGCCGGCGACGACGCCGAGCGGCTGGCGCACCGAATGGCTGTCGACCTGGGTGCCGACGTCCTCGGTGATCTCGCCCTTCAGGAGCTGCGGCGCGCCGGTGGCGAACTCGACCACCTCGAGGCCACGCTGCACCTCGCCCTTCGCGTCCGACAGCACCTTGCCGTGCTCGGCCGTGATGACGGCGGCGATCTCGCCGGTGCGCTCCTCGAGCAGGCGCAGGAAGCGGTTGAGGATGCGGGCGCGGCGCAGCGGCGGGGTCGCGGCCCAGGCCGGGAACGCACGGCGCGCGGCCGCGACGGCGGCGTCGACCTCGTCGCGCCCGGCGAGCGGCACCGTGCCGGTGACCTCGCCGGTGGCGGGATTGAACACCGGCGCGGAGCGGCCGCTGCGGCCGGACACGCGCGCGCCGGCGATGTGATGCGGAATTTCGACGGTCATCAGGGGAGACTCTCTGAGGGTAGGCCGCCGATCCTATCGCGATCGTCCCGCGACATGAAGCCGGGCGCAGCGACCAATCGGAGCATTGGTGCGGGGGTGTGCCCCGGCGCGGCGCAGGCCCGGCCCGAACGGAAACGGCCGGGCTTTTGGCCCGGCCGTCGCGTCTCGCTGCAGGCGAGAAAGCCTAGCTGTTGATCGTGCCGTAGTCCGGCGGCTGCCAGCGGTTCGGAGACCGATACAGGCCGCTGAGGATCAGGTCGCGCACGGCGAGCAGCTCCTTCGGCAGGCGGTCGAACAGCTTGATGAACAGCTCCTCGTGGCTGAGGATCTCCTTCATCCACTCGGCGCGGTCGACCGACATCACCTCCTCGAACTGGTCGCGGGTGAAGTCGATGCCGCGCCAGTCGAGATCCTCGTAGGTCGGCGAGTAGCCGAGCGGGCCTTCGACGGCGCGGGCGTTGCCGTTGGCACGCTCGACGATCCACTTCAGGACCCGCATGTTCTCGCCGTAGCCCGGCCACAGGAACTTGCCGTCCTTGTCCTTGCGGAACCAGTTGACGCAGAAGATGCGCGGCGGGATCGGGAACTTGCGGCCCATGTCGAGCCAATGGTTGAAGTAGGTTCCCATGTGGTAGCCGCAGAACGGGATCATCGCCATCGGATCGCGGCGAACCTCGCCGATATTGCCGAAGGCGGCGGCCGTCATCTCCGAGCCCATGGTCGCGGCGGCGTAGACGCCGAACGCCCACGAGAGCGGCTGGTAGACCAGCGGCGTCACGGTCGAGCGGCGACCGCCGAAGATCAGCGCCGAGATCGGCACGCCCTTCGGGTTCTCGTAGTCCGGATCGATCGCCGGGTTCTGCGAGGCGTGCACGGTGAAGCGGCTGTTCGGATGCGCCGCCTTGCGGCCGCAGTCGGGCGTCCAGTCCTTGCCCTGCCAGTCGATGGCGTGGGCCGGCGGATCACCGTCCATGCCTTCCCACCACACGTCGCCGTCGTCCGTGAGGGCGACATTGGTGAAGATGGTGTTCGACTCGATCGTCTTCATCGCGTTGGGGTTGGACTTGTAGTTCGTCCCCGGCGCGACGCCGAAATACCCGGCTTCCGGATTGATCGCGTAGAGCTTGCCGTCGGCCGCCGGCTTCAGCCAGGCGATGTCGTCACCGATGGTCGAGACCTTCCAGCCCTCGATCTCCTTGGGCGGGATCAGCATGGCGAAGTTGGTCTTGCCGCAGGCGCTCGGGAACGCGGCGGCCACGTAGGTCTTGCGGCCCTTGGGGTCGGTGACGCCGAGGATGAGCATGTGCTCGGCCATCCAGCCCTCGTCCCGGCCCAGCACCGAGGCGATGCGCAGCGCCAGACACTTCTTGCCGAGCAGCGCGTTGCCGCCGTAGCCGGAGCCGTAGGACCAGATCAGCCGCTCCTCCGGGAAGTGCACGATGTACTTCACGGTCGGATTGCACGGCCACGGAATGTCCTTCTGGCCGGGGGAGAGCGGCATGCCGACGGAGTGCAGGCACGGCACGAACACGTCGCTGTCGCCCAGCGCCTCGTCGACCGCGCGACCCATGCGGGTCATCAGCTTCATGTTGGTGGCGACGTAGGCCGAGTCGGTGATCTCGTAGCCGATATAGGCGATGTCGGAGCCGATCGGGCCCATCGAGAACGGGATCACGTACATCGTACGGCCGGCCATGCAGCCGTCGTACAGCTTGGTCAGCGTCGCCTTCATCTCGCGCGGATCGACCCAGTTGTTGGTCGGTCCGGCGTCTTCCTTCTTGTGGCTGCAGATGTAGGTGCGGTCCTCGACACGGGCGACGTCGCTCGGGTCGGAGAGGGCCAGGTAGGAGCCGGGCCGCTTGGCCGGGTTGAGGCGCTTGAAGGTGCCGGCCTTGACCAGCTGCTCGCAGAGATCGTCGTACTCCTCCTGGGAGCCGTCGCACCAGTGCACGTCCGAGGGCTTGCACAGCGCGATCATCTCGGCAACCCAGGCCTTCAAACGCGCACTTTTCACATGGGGGGGAATCTTGGTGGTCGCCAGCATGTCCCTCGTTCCGCTCCTTTGAAATACCCGCGTCGCTATAGCAGCTTCGGTTAACCCTCGCCATGCGGGGGACCGCGCATCGTCTAGGTAAATTCCCGCAATGCGCGAGCATTACCTTCGGCGAGTGCTCGTTTCCGCGGCACTGTGCAGTGCAGCGCCGCAGACGTCACAGCCACTTCTTGAGCTTGAAGAAGACGTAGGGAACGATCGCCGCGACGATCATCAAGATCAAAGCCATCGGATACCCGAACGTGAAGTCGAGTTCCGGCATGTGCTTGAAGTTCATCCCGTAGATCGACGCCACCAGGGTCGGCGGCATCAGCACCACGGCGGCGACCGAGAAGATCTTGATGATGTTGTTCTGCTCGATGGTCACGACCCCGACCATGGCGTCGAGCAGGAAGGTGATCTTGTTGGCCAGATAGGTCGCGTGGTCGGACAGCGACTGGACGTCGCGCTGCATGCCCTTGAGGGTGGCGCGCTGGTCCTTGGCCCAGCGCAGCCCGTCGGCCTCGTTGGCGAGGTAGAGCACCAGGCGGCCGATCGACACCAGGCACTCGCGCGCCTTGGAGGTGAGGTCGCCGGTGCGGCCGACGGAGCGCAGGATCTCCTGGCTGGGGATGCGGCCGGAGCCGGGTCGGTCGGGCTCGAAGATGGTGCGCGAGATGGCGTCCACCTCGCCGCCGATGCGCTCGAGAATGTCGGCGGAGCGGTCGATGATGGCGTCGAGCAGCTCCATCAGCACGGTCTCGCCGCTGATCCCCGACGGGCATTGCCGGGCGAGCTTGTTGGCGACGATGCTGAACGGGCGCGGCTCGTCGTAGCGCACCGTGATCAGCCGGTGCCCGGCCAGGATGAAGGTGACGGCCGTGGTGGTCGGGTTCTCGGACTCGGACCGGCACATCAGCGTGGCGGTCATGTAGCGGGCGCCGTTCTCGACATAGAGCCGGCTGGTCGGCTCGATCTCCTGCATCTCCTCGCGGGTCGGGACGGCGACGCCGACCGCGCGCTCGACCATCTTGTCCTCCGGCGGGACCGGAGAGACGAGGTCGATCCACACGGCGGACTCGGGGATCTCGCCGTCCGGGTCGATGACACGCCCTTCGAGCGTCGTGCCGGAGAGAAGCTTGACGGCGAGCATCGGGCCTCGGCGGTGATGAGGAATCCGCCGAAGCGGTGCGGCCTAATCGAGCGCGAGTCGGGGCCGACGGCAAGCCCCTTCGGGCAGGGCATCCGGCCGGCTGCAGGCGGCCGGGAGCCGCCCGCGGGTCTCGATCAGCGGCATGGCCATGGCGACCGGGCGGTCGCGCAGACGTCACGTGCGGCGATCAGGTCGCATCCGGCGCGGGTCGGTCCGCCCGCGCGGCCGTCAGGCGACGAAGTCGTGGTCGTCGCCCCAGCACTCGTCGTCCTCGGCCGTGTGGACCAGCTTGGCCGGCTCGGGAAGATGCTGGCAGCTCACCGCCGCGGCGACGGCCGCGATGCCGATGCGGGCGAATTGCTTGTCGTGGGCCGTGTCGGCGATGGCGCCGGCGGCCTGCGGAATGGCGGTCTTGGTCATGTCGAGCTCCTTGGGTCTCCCCCCGGCGGCCTCGTGCCGGGTGATCCCGTCTTGCCGGCCCGCCTCGGCGGAAGTGGGTGGAAATCCGTCCGGAAGCACGGCCATTCGGTGCCGATAGGATGGGCCGATAAGCCCATTGTTAAGCGCCGCCATGTTAAAGGACGCGTTAAGCCGGCGGCATGATATTCCCGGATTGCTGGACACCGCCGGAAACATGCCGCTCGTCGGGCAAACTCCTGACTCGGCGCCGCATTTTCGCCAATTTCCCGGATGTGCGGCAATCGCGCAACAGCCACTGGCCTTTGTGCCACGGGGGGGTTCCGCGGCCTGGAACCGGCGGATGGTTTTCGTTACACCATGAGTCGAACTTCGACCTACGCAGGAACGAGACGGGGCCCGCGATGATTCCGAAAGCGATCGTTGTTGTCCTGGCGGGACTGACGCTCGGCGCATGCGTGACGGCTGCGACGCCGGAGCCAGCGCCGGAAGCCAGCCTGAAGCCGCGCGACCGCGAGTTGCTGGCGAGGGCGCCTTACGCCAAGGCGTCGATCCCGGCGCCGTATCAGCGTCACATCGTCGACTATCACCGCAACGAGGCGCCGGGCACCATCCTGGTCGATTCCGACGCGCGGTTCCTCTACTACGTGCTGCCGAACCGCAAGGCGATCCGCTACGGCGTGACGGTGGGCGAAGAGGCCCTCGCGTTCTCGGGCATCGCCAAGATCGGCAACATGGCCGAGTGGCCGGGCTGGACCCCGACCCCGGACATCCACAAGCGGATCGAAGGCCTGCCGAACCACGTCGAGGGCGGCCCGGCCAATCCGCTCGGCGCCCGGGCGCTCTATCTCTACGCCAACGGCAAGGACACGCTGTACCGCATCCACGGCACCAACCAGCCCGAATACATCGGCTCGGCGATCTCGTCCGGCTGCATCCGGATGACCAACGAGGACGTCATCGACCTCTACAGCCGGACCAAGACGGGCACCACCGTAGTGGTGCTGGCGCCGGGCACTGGTCAGCCGTCGCCGATGGGCGGCGCCAAAGTGGCGGCGGTCGGCCACAACTGACCGACCCGACCCGTTCTGCGCGCCGGGCTGGGGGGCTGACGGCGCGATTTCAAAGTCCCGCGTCTCCGAGACGCGGGACTTTTTTTTATGCCGGGCCGGACGCGTCGTCGTCCCGGCGAGGACGTTGTGAAGCGCGCCGTTGCGGGACGCCACGAAGCGGCGAATCCGGAGTCCAGCCACGATGCCGGGACTTGTCGCGGAATTCCGGGTTCGCGGGCCGTCAGCCCGCACGCCGGACGGACCGGGCGAGAGGCTTCAGCCTCACCCCTTCCGCAGCCACTCCTGGGTGCGGGCGAGCGCGCGGTCGAGGCGGGCGAAGAGCTCGTCGATCTCCTCGGGCGAGATGATCAGCGGCGGACACAGCGACACCGTGTCGTTGGCGAGCGCCCGCACGATCAGCCCTTCCTGCTCGGCGAAGGCGACGCAGCGCGCACCGACGCCCTTCTTCGGATCGAAGCCCTGCTTGGTCGCCTTGTCGGCCACCATCTCGATGCCGCCCACGAGACCCAGCCCGCGCGCGTTTCCGACCAGGGGATGATCGGCGAGCCGGCGCAGATGGGCCTGGAACTGCGATGCCTTGGCCGCGACCTTCTCGACGATTCTCTCGCGCGCGTAGATCTCCAGGGTCTTCAGCGCGACCGCCGACGCCACCGGGTGTCCCGAATAGGTGAGCCCGTGGCCGAACGTGCCGATCTTGCGGCTCTCGACCAGCATCGCCTCGTACATGGCTTCGGGAATCGTGACCGCGGCGATCGGGATGTAGGCGGACGACAGGGCCTTGGCGACCGAGATCGAATCGGGCCGGAAGCCGAGCGTCTCGCAGCCGAACATCCGTCCGGTGCGGCCGAAGCCGCAGATCACCTCGTCGGAGATGACGTAGAGGTCGTACTTGTCGCAGACCGCCTGGATTTTCGGGAAATAGCTCGCCGGCGGCACCACGACGCCGCCCGCGCCCATCACCGGCTCGGCGATGAACGCCGCGACCGTCTCGGGCCCCTCGGCCTCGATCAGGGATTCGAGCTCGGCGGCGAGTCGCGTCGCGAAGTCGTCCTCGCTCTCGCCCTCCTGCGCGCCGCGGTAGTAATGCGGGCAGGCGGTGCGCAGGATACCGGGAATCGGCAGGTCGAAATCGGCGTGATTCGCGGCGAGGCCGGTGAGCGAGGCGGACGCCACCGTGACGCCGTGATACGCCTTGTCGCGCGCCACGATCTTCTTCTTCTCCGGGCGGCCGAGCGCATTGTTCATGTAGCGCACCAGCTTGACCTGGGTGTCGTTGGCCTCCGAGCCGGAGTTGCAGAAGAACACCTTCGAGGTCGGCACCGGCACGAGGCCCTTCAGGGTCTCGGCGAGCTCGACGGCCGGATCGTGGCTCTTGCCGTTGAACAGATGGGCGAAGGACAGGCGCCGCATCTGCGACGTCGCCGCCTCGATCAACTCCTCGTTGCCGTGGCCGAGCGACAGGCACCACAGGCCCGCCATCCCCTCGATGTAGTCCTTCCCGGTCGTGTCGTAGACGAACACCCCCTGCCCGCGCTCGAGCATCAGCGGGCCGGTGTCCCGGTGGGTGGCGAGATTCGTGTAGGGGTGAAGGACGGTCTCGATGTCGCGGACGGCTTGGTTTCCGAATACGGTCATGGCTGAAACTTTCACGAGGCGGGCAAATCAAAACAGCACACGGCACCTTAGCAGGGCCGGACGCGGTGCGCGCGGGGTCGTGTGCCGCAGCGGCGGCGGCCGTTGCCAGCCGCATCGCTTCGCACTATCGATGCGCGCGGCGAGCCGACCCGTGCACGCCCTGAAAGGCTGAACGATGGCGCGCCGCCGGCTGGCCGAGGAACCGCTCTCCCGCTTCGCCGTGTGGTCGCGGCGACTGGGGCTGTTCTCGCTCGCGGTGGTGCTCCTCGCCATCGTCATCGCGCGGGCGAGCCTGCTCGACGCCCTCCCCGTGCTGGTCACGTTCGGCGCCGGACTGGTGCTGGCGGTGCTCGGCATCGTCGTCGCCTTCATCGCCTTCGGGGTGATCTGGCACACCGGCGCCCGCGGCTTCGGCCATGCCGTCTCCGGCCTCGCCATCGGGCTCGCGCTCATCGCCTACCCGTCGTACCTCGGCTACAAGGCGACCAAGCTGCCGATGATCTCCGACATCACCACGGACGCGATCGATCCGCCGCGCTTCGAGGCGATCGCGCGGCTGCGCACCCGGCAGGCCAACCCGGTTCTCTACGCCGGCCTCTACACGGCCGAGCGGCAGCGCTCCGCCTATCCGGACATCGAGCCCTTGATGGTGAACGTCACCCCGGAGGCCGCCTACGAAGCGGCGATGACGCTGGTGACCAAGCGCAAGTGGCGCGTCGTCAACGCCCGGCAGCCGCAGGCCGGCCGCCGCGACGGTTTCATCGAGGCGGTGGCGCTGACGCCCATCATGGCGTTCCGCGACGACATCGCGATCCGCATCAAGGCGGTCGGCACCGGCTCGCGCATCGACATGCGCTCGTCCTCGCGCTACGGGCGGCTCGACTTCGGCGTCAATGCGAATCGGATCCGCAGCCTGCTCGAGGACATCGACGACCTCACCAGCGTGGTGAAGCCGGAGCGCCCGGCCCCGAAGCCGGCCGCGCCCCCCAAGGGCGGTCAGACCAGCAGGCGGTAGCTTCCGGTCAGCGACGGGACGCCCTCGGTGGCGACCACGCCGCGGGCCACCAGATCCTCGAGATGCGCCATCACCGACAGGCCCGCGGCTCCGGTGAGCCGCGGATCGAGCCCGATATAGATCGCCCGCACCAGCGTCGGGATATCGGCCGCGCCCTTGCGCAGCCGGCTCAGGATCGACGCCTCGCGGCCCTCGCGGTGGCGGATGTACTGGGTGACGAAATTCGGCGCGTCGCGCACCACCCCGCCGTGGCCGGGCAGGTAGAGCATCTCGTCACGCCGGGCGAGCTTGTGCAGCGATGCCATGTAGTCGCTCATCGCGCCGTCGGGCGGCGCGACGACCGAGGTCGCCCAGGCCATCACGTGGTCGCCTGCGATCAGCATTCCGGTGCCGCGCAGCGCGAAGGCCATGTGGTTGGCGGTATGGCCCGGGGTCGCCACCGCCTCCACGACGAAGCCGCCGGTCTCGAGCGTCTCGCCGTCGGCGAGCACCTGGTCGGGGCGGAAGTCGACGTCGTTCGAGGCCTCCATGCGCGGCACCTCGCCGAGATTGAGGGGCCGCG
>NZ_NPEX01000051.1:9086-16225 GCF_003258865.1 Rhodoplanes roseus
GCCGCGCCGCCCGGTGCGGCCCTTCCGCGAGCGTCGGCGCGCCGGTCGCCGCCTGCACGGCCGCCGCGGCCGGCGAGTGGTCGCGATGCGTATGGGTGACCAGGATGTGGGTGACGGTCTCGCCCCGAACGGCGTCGAGCAGCGCCTGGATGTGGCGGGGATCGTCCGGCCCCGGATCGACGATCGCGACCTTGCCGCGCCCGAGAATGTAGCTGACCGTCCCCTTCCAGGTGAACGGGCCCGGATTGTCGCACAGCAGCCGCCGCACCCCCGGTGCCACCTCCTCCACCTGCCCGGCCGGCAGGTCGAAGCTCTTGTCGAAGACGATGTCGTTGCTGCTCATGCGGGGGTCCTGTCGCCACGGCGCCGCGCCGGACGGTCGAACCGCGGCGCGCCGGCTGACGTAAGCGGTCGCGGCGCAGATGCCAAGGGATTCCTGAGCGTGCGCCGGTCTGGCAGGATGCCGACTCGCAGTGCGCCCGTCCTCCCCCCGTGGTGATCCATGCTCGCGCGAAAATCTCTTCCCGCCGGCGCCCTGATGGTGCTGGTCGCCGGTTTCGCCGTGCTGTTCGTCGGCGGCGGGGCGCGGTTCGCGATCGGCCTGACGCTGAAGTCGGTGGTCGACGACCTCGGCTGGGGGCGATCCGAGCTCGGCGCCGCGGTGGCGCTGTTCCAGGTGGTGTCGGCGACCTGCATGTTTCTGGCCGGCCGCCTCTCCGACCGTGCCAACCCGCGCCTGGTGCTGGCCGGCGGCCTGCTGGTCGCCGGGCTCGGCATCGGGGCCATGAGCGTGATGGCGGCGCCCTGGCACGCGCTGCTGCTCTACGGGGTGGTGTTCGCGGCCGGCAACGGCGCCGCTTCGCTGATCCCGGTCAGCGTGCTCGTCACGCGCGCCTTCCCGGCCCGCACCGGGCTCGCCAACGCCGCCGTGACGGCCGGCATGAGCCTCGGCCAGCTGGTGATGATCGCCGCGCTCGCCGCCGTGCTGGTGGCGATCGGCTGGCGCTCGGTGTTCCTGTGGCTCGGCGCCGCCCATCTGGTGCTGCTGCCGCTGCTGTTCGGCGCGATCCGGGGCGGCGAAGGCGGCGGCGAAGCGCACACGAAGCGGGCCGCGCAGGGCCTCTCGATCCGCCAGGCGGCCCGCACGAGGCCGTTCTGGGCGCTGCTCGCCGTCTACGCCATCTGCGGGCTGGACGACTTCTTCGTCTCCACCCATGTGGTGGCGTTCGCGCAGGACCGCGGCCTCGACGCCTATCTGGCCGGCAACCTGCTGGCCGTCATGGGCCTCACCTCGCTGCTCGGCGTGATGGCGGCCGGTGCCTGGAGCGACCGCGCCGGGCCGCTGTGGCCGGCGGCCGCCTCCTTCGTGGCGCGGATCGCGGTGTTCGGGCTGATCATGGTGGACCAGTCGACCCTGTCGGTCGCGGTGTTCGCGCTGGTGTTCGGCGCCACCTTCACGGTGACGGCGCCGCTCACCGTGGTGTTCGTCGCGACGCATTTCGGCAGCCGCCATCTCGGCGGGCTCACCGGCCTGATCACCATGGTGCACCACATCGCCGGCGGGCTCGGCGCCTGGCTCGGCGCCATCAGCTTCGACCGGCTCGGCGGTTACGACGCCGCCTTCGCGCTGATGTTCGGCTCCAACCTGCTCGTCCTCCTCGTGTTGCCGCTGCTGCGGCCGCGCGGCGAATGAACCATCGCCTCAATGGATCTCCGGCTCGGCGGTCGGCGCCGTGCCGGTCAGAAAATCGAAGTCGCAGCCTTCGTCGGCCTGGCCGACATGGGCCGAGTACATGGCACCCCAGCCGCGCTCGTAGCGGGGCGGCGGCGGGGTCCAGGCGGCGCGGCGGCGGGAGAGCTCCTCCTCGCCGACATGCAGGTGGATGCTGCGCCCGTCGGCGTCGATCTCGATGCGGTCGCCGGTCTGCACGAGCGCCAGCGGGCCGCCGACGAAGCTCTCGGGACAGACATGCAGGATGCAGGCGCCGTAGCTGGTGCCGCTCATGCGGCCGTCCGAGACCCGCACCATGTCGCGCACGCCGGCCCGCAGGAGCTTCTTCGGGATCGGCAGCATGCCCCACTCCGGCATGCCGGGGCCGCCCTTGGGACCGGCGTTCTTCAGCACCAGGACGTGATCGGGCGTGACGTCCAGATCGTCGCGGTCGACGGCGCGGGCCATCTCGTCGTAGCTCTCGAAAGCGAGCACCGGGCCGCAGTGCTTCAGCAGCCGCGGGTCGGCGGCCGGCGGCTTCATCACGCAGCCGCGCGGCGCCAGATTGCCGATCAGCACGGCGGTGGCGCCGGCGCGCGAGACCGGATCGGCGAGCGTGCGGATGATGTCGGGCCGATGCACGCGGGCGCCCTCCAGCACGGCGCCGAGCGGCTGTCCCGACACGCCGACGCAGGACAGGTCGAGCGCCTCGCGCAGCTCGCCCATCAGCGCCTTCAGGCCGCCGGCATAATAAAAGTCCTCCATCAGCCACTGGCCGGACGGACGGACATTGGCCAGCACGGGAATCTCCCGCGAGATCTGGTCGAAGCGCGCCATGTCGATGGTCAGCCCGGCGCGGCGCGCCATGGCGACCAGATGGATGATGGCGTTGGTCGAGCCGCCCATCGCCATGTGGACTTTTATCGCGTTGTCGAAGGCCGCGGACGACAGGATGCGGGCGGGCGAAAAATCCTCCCACACCATGTCGACGATGCGCCGTCCGGAAGCTGCGGCCATGCGGGAATGCGAGGCATCGACGGCCGGGATCGACGACGCACCGGGCAGCGTGAAGCCCAGCGCCTCGGCGATCGCCATCATGGTGGCGGCCGTGCCCATCACCATGCAGGTGCCGAAGGAGCGCGCGATGCCACCCTCGATCTCGGTCCACTCGGCCTCGCCGATAGTGCCGGCGCGCTTCTCGTCCCAGTACTTCCACGCGTCGGCGCCGGAGCCGAGCGTCTCGCCGCGCCAGTGGCCGCGCAGCATCGGCCCGGCCGGCACGTAGATGGCCGGCAGGCCCATGCTGATCGCACCCATCAGCAGGCCCGGCGTGGTCTTGTCGCAGCCGCCCATCAGCACGACGCCGTCGATCGGATGGCTGCGCAGCAGCTCCTCGGTCTCCATCGCGAGGAAGTTGCGGTAGAGCATCGCCGAGGGCTTCACGATCGGCTCGGCGAGCGACATGGCCGGCAGCTCGATCGGCAGGCCGCCGGCCTGCAGCACGCCGCGCTTCACGTCCTCGGCGCGCTCGCGCAGATGACCGTGACAGGGGTTGATGTCGCTCCAGGTGTTGACGATGCCGATCACCGGCTTGCCGACCCAGTCGGCCGAATCGTAGCCGAGCTGGCGCAGCCGCGAGCGGTGGCCGAAGGAGCGCAGATCCGAGACGCCGAACCAGCGATGGCTGCGCAGCGTCTCGGGAGTTTTGCGATGAGATGTCACGGGAACCCGGCGGGTCGATGAGGAGGCCCCAACCGTAGCCCCGACGGAGCGAAGCGCAATCCGGAAATCCCACCGGGAGTCCCGCATCCCGCTCCGCCTCCGTGCGGACGCGTGATGCGGCCGCTCAATCCACGCTGGCGCCGGAGAAGCGGACGACCTTCTCCCACTTCTCGGTCTCGTCCTTCATCACCTTGCCGAAGTCTTCGGGGGTGCCGACCATCGGCGCACCGCCGAGCTCGGCGAGGCGCGCCTTCAGCTTGGGATCGGCCAGGGCCTGGTTCACGGCGCGGTTGAGCTTGGCGATCACGGCCGGCGGCGTGCCCTTGGGGGCGCCGATGCCGAACCAGGCGCTCGCCTCGTAGCCCGGCACGGTTTCGCCGACGGTCGGCACGCCCGGAAGCTGATCGGACGGCTTCTCGGTCGTCACCGCGATGGCCCGCAGCTTGCCGCCGCGGATGTGCTCGATCGAGGACGGCAGGTTGTCGAAGATCACGTCCACGGTGCCGCCGATCAGGTCGGTCAGCGCCGGCCCGGCACCGCGATACGGCACGTGGGTCATCTTGATGCCGGTCATCGCCATCAGCATCTCGCCGGAGAGATGCACCGAGGTGCCGTGGCCGGACGAGGCCATGTTCACCTTGCCGGGATTGGCCTTCGCGTAGGCGACGAACTCGGCCACCGTCTTGGCCGGGAAGTTGGGATTCACCTCCATCACGTTCGGCACCCGCACGATGCCGGCGACCGGCGCGATGTCGCGCAGGAAATCGAACGAGAGCTTCTTGTAGAGGGTGGCGTTGATGCCGTTCGCCGGATTGACGAGCAGCAGCGTGTAGCCGTCCGGGGCCGAGTTCGCCACCAGCTCGGTGCCGATATTGTTGCCGGCGCCCGGCTTGTTCTCGACGACGAACTGCTGGCCCATGGCCTCGGAGAGATACTGGCCGACGATGCGGGCCACGATGTCGGTGGTGCCGGCCGGCGGATACGGCACGATCCAGCGCACCGGCCGGTTGGGATAGTCGCTCGCCTCGTCGGCGAGCGCCGTGCCGCCGACAACGAGGCTCGCGACCATCGCGAGCGCCGCCATGCCAGATCCGAAACGTCCGAGAACCCGCATTGCCTTCCTCCTGTGCGGCGCACTGCGCCATGCCTCACGGGCCGATTCGCCGGCTCTTTTCTGCAATCCTAGGCGGCGTCACGCGTGACGAACAACCAACCCTTCGTCGAAGCGTGAACGACCGGTGATCACGGAAGCGCAAGTCGTCGCAGTCGGACGCGCGCGCGTACGACAGCGGACAGTCGGGCGACTGCGGCGGGCCATGGACGCTCCCTCGATGCCGCGGTCCGCTGCTGCTCGCATTCGGCCGGGCGTTCTTTTGCTTGGTCACGAAGCTTATGCGTGCGTCCGGCTCGCCGGCAAGATCTCTATGGGCCGCGACGGGAGCAGAAACAAAAAAGGCCCCCGCGGAGCGCATCCGCGGGGGCCTTATCGATGATCACCAGGTCGTCTGATCCGCCGTCAGGCGGCGACCTCGGGGGTCGCCAGGGCCTGCCGCAGGCTCTTCGCATCGAGGAAGACCGACTGGGATCCGGCGTTGACCAGATCGGCGCGGGCGAACAGGCCGGTCAGCATTCCGACGGAGCGCATGTGCGCGGCGTGTGCCGCCTCCGCGTCGTAGGGACTGTGGCCGACCAGAAGCGCGTCGCCGGGCTGGCGGATGCCCAGCTTGTCGAGCGCGGCGGCGATCAGATCGGGATGCGGCATGCCGCGGGCGACGTCCTCGCCCGAGACCACGACCTCGACGAGATCGTCGACGCCGAGCAGCGTGCGATAATGCGCGACCTCCTCGGCACCGCCGGTCGAGACCAGTGCGATCTTCGCACCACGCGCGACGAGCTCGCCGATCAGCTCACGTACGCCGGGGAAGGCCCGCAGCGTCGGCAGCACCTCGGTCGCCCAACGCGAACGATACTTCGCGAGGATGAACTCCTTGTTCTCGCGCGCCGCGCCTTCGGGCAGCAGGCGATCGAGCAGATCCTCGGAGTCCATGCCGTGAAAGCGATGCACGTCGGCGGTGCGGAAGACCTGGCCGAACTCCGCCAGCGTCTGGAGCCAGCAGTTCACCGACGGCAGAACGGTGTCGACCAGCGTGCCCTCGACGTGAAACACGTAGGCCTTCGCCTCCGCCAGCGAGCCGGCGGTGCGCGACCTGACGGCGAGATGCCGGACCACCGGCCTCCTCGGCTCCGTCGTCGTTGTCTGATTGCTCTTGTTGGCGGCGTTCATCCAGCCGCGTCGACGAATCCTGCGCGCAACAGCCATGCGTTCCCTCGTCCGCTCCCCCGCCCTGAAGATTGATGAGTTCACTGGCGATGCGAGGAGCGGAACCCCGCATGTACGACCCGGCGATACTCCGACAGACAACCGTCTCGGGCCGTCGGGGTTCCCCGGAACGACGATTATTTTCCCTTCACACGGGCTCTCGATCTTGAATTCAAATGCATTTTATCAAATCAGGAGCACTGGAGCACCGCAGCGCCCTGCAGCCGTCCGGCCTTCAGATCGGCCAGCGCGGCATTCGCGTCGTCCAGCCGATAGCGCGTCACCCGGGTGCGCAGGGCGAGGCGCGGCACCACCGAAAAGAACTCTCGTGCGTCCTCGCGGGTCAGATTGGCGACCGAGAGGATCTGCCGCTCCTCCCACAAGAGCGCGTAAGGAAACGACGGGATGTCCGACATGTGGATGCCGGCGCACACGACCCGGCCGCCCTTGCGCACCGCCGCGAGCGCGGCCGGCACCAGCGCGCCGACCGGCGCGAAGACGATCGCGGCATCGAGCGGCTCCGGCGGCGGCTCGTCGGCGGCTCCCGCCCAGGTGGCCCCGAGCGTGCGGGCGAACGCTTGCGACTCGGTGTCGCCGCGGCGGGTGAACGCGTGAACGCGCCGCCCCTGCTGCACTGCGACCTGCGCCAGGATGTGGGCGGCGGCGCCGAAGCCGTAGAGGCCGATCGCCCCGCCGTCACCGGCCCTGCCCTGGCCCGCCATCCGATAGCTGCGCCAGCCGATCAGGCCGGCGCAGAGGAGCGGCGCGATCGAGCAATCGTCCATGCCGTCCGGCAGCGCAAAGCAGTAGCGCGCATCGGCGACCGCATGGGTCGCGTAGCCGCCGTCGCGCGTGTAGCCGGTGAAGCGCGGCGCGTCGCACAGGTTCTCGCGGCCGTCGCGGCAATACGGGCAGGTGCCGCAGGTGGCACCGAGCCACGGCACGCCGATCCGCTGCCCCTGGTGAAAGCCGGCCACGCCGTCGCCCAGCGACAGCACGCGGCCGACGATCTCGTGCCCCGGCACGACCGGCAGCACCGGATGCGTCAGCTCGCCGTCGACGACATGGAGATCGGTGCGGCACACCCCGCAGGCCGAGACCGCGAGCAGGATCTCGCCCGGGCCGGGCCGGGGCACCGCGCGCTCGCGTAACACCAGCGGCGTGCCGGGCCGCTCCAGCACCATGGCGCGCATCGTCTCGCCCGGCATCGCGACCTCCGGGATGTCTTCTGATGCTCCGGAGGTGACACTGGCGGGGACGCGGTGCAAGGGGCGGCTCGCTGTATCCACCCTCCCCTGGAGGGGGAGGGTCGGGCGCGAGCGCAGCTCGCGATCGGGGTGGGGTGAAAACCCCACGCACCGGAGACGCTGTCACGCCCTCCCGGAC
>NZ_NPEX01000051.1:16235-30439 GCF_003258865.1 Rhodoplanes roseus
CCTCCCCCTTCCAGGGGGAGGTGAAGAGTGCTCGTGGCGACCTCTGCCGTCCTCAGTTCGTGCCGATGCCGGCGTCGCGCAGGACCTTGGCGTAGAACTCCGTCTCGCGGGCGAGCTGGGCGTCGAGCGCCTCGGGAGAGCCGGGGGCGGCGACGGCGCCGAGCGTCTCGAGCTTCTCGACCACGTCCGGCATCTTCAGCACCTTGGCCATGTCGGCGTTGACCTTGGCGACGATCGCCTTGGGCGTGCCGGTCGGCGCCATCACGGCGAACCACGAGTCGTAGTCGTAGGCCGGCACCGTCTCCTTGACGGTCGGGACGTCCGGCAGCTTGGCGTTGCGCGTGTTGGAGTTGATCGCCAGCATCCGCACCTTGCCGGCCTGGGCGAGCTCCTGCGCGTTCGGGATCGGCGCGAAATAGAGCTGCGCGTCGTTGCGGATCACCGCCGTCACGGCGTCCGGCACGCCCTTGTAGGGCACGTGGACGATGTTGATGCCGGCGCTCTGCCGCATCAGCTCGGAGCCGAGGAACGAGGTCGAGGCGACCCCGGCGGAGGAGAAGTTCAGCTTGCCGGGCTTCTCCTTGGCGAGCGCGATGAAGTCCGGAAGCGACTTCGCCTCGAGCTCCGGCGGCACGATCGCGACCAGCGGCACCGAGGCGACCTTGCTGATCCCGACGAAGTCCTTCACCGGATCGAACTGGATGTTCTTGTTCACCGTGCCGGCGACCGTGTGGCCGTTGGAGGTGAGCATCAGCGTGTAGCCGTCCGGCTGCGCCTTGGCGACCGCCGTGGTGCCGACGAGGCCCGGACGGTTCTCGACGATCACCTGCTGCTTCCACATCTCGCCGAGCTTGTCGGCCAGGATGCGGGCGAGGTTGTCCGTGATGCTGCCGGCCCCGAACGGCACGACGATGCGGACGAGCTGGTTCGGATAGGCGGCCGCGTCGTTGCCGGCGGCGCGGGCCGACGGCGGCAGTGCGAGAGCCAGCAGCGCAGCGCCGGCCACGATGGTCGTCTTCAATCCCCTCATGGGGTCCTCTCCCTTGGGCTGGCCCGGCGCGATCCGAGATCGCGAGGCTGCGTCCACGTTGATTTTCGTTGGATTGGCCGGTCCGACCGGCAGAGACCCGCCGCGGATGCGATCCGCGGCGGGAGACGTTCAGGCGAAACGGGACGTCAGTTGGTGCCGACGCCGGCGTCGTGCAGCGCCTTGGTGTACCGCTCGGCTTCGCGCTTCACCTGCGCGTCGAGCGCGTCCGGCGTGGTCGGCGACGCGACGGCGCCCTGCGCCTTCAGCTTCTCGATCACGTCCGGCATCTTGAGGACCTTGGCGATGTCCTCGCTGGCCTTGGTGATCACGGCCTTGGGTGTCGCGGCCGGTGCCAGCACGGCGAACCAGGAATCGTAGTCGTAGGACGGAACCGTCTCCTTCACGGCGGGGACGTCCGGCATCTGGTCGCTGCGAGCATTGGAGTTGATGGCGATCGCCCGCACCTTGTTGCCGGCGGTGAGCTCCTGGGCCAGCGGGATCGGCGTGAAATAGAGCTGTGCGTCGCCGCGGATCACCGCCGTGGTCGCCTCGGGCGTGCCCTTGTAGGGGACGTGGACGATGTCGATCTTGGCGGCCTGCTTGAGCAGCTCCGACGACAGATAGGTGGTGCTGGCGATACCGGCCGAGGAGAAGTTCAGCTTGCCGGGCTTCTCCTTGGCGAGCGCCAGGAAGTCCGCCATCGTCTTCACCGGCAGATCGGGCGGAACCACCGCGACCATCGGCACCGAGGCGATCTTGGTGACGCCGGCGAAGTCCTTCACCGGATCGAACAGGATGTTCTTGTTGATGACGTTCGCGATGGTGTGACCGTTCGAGGTCAGCATCAGCGTGTAGCCGTCGGCCTGGCCCTTGGCGACGCTGGTGGTGCCGGGCAGGCCGGGCCGGTTCTCGACGATGACCTGCTGCTTCCAGACGTCGGAGAGCTTGTCGGCGAGGATGCGGGCCAGGCTGTCGGTGACGCTGCCGGCCGAGAACGGCACGACGATGCGAACCATCTGGTTCGGGTAGGTGCCTTGCGCCCATCCGGGGGTCGCCAGGGCGACCAGCGCGGCGCCAGCGAGGGCGATCGTTCTCAGCTTCATGTGTTCCACTCCCATTTTTATCGATATCGCGGCAGGTCCGGCGTGCAGCGGCCCACTGTCTGATTGGTGTTGGTCGCCGGGGGGCGACGTCGGGGTCCTCCTTCGCGAGCGATCTCACTTGCGGCCTGTCGAGCCGGTCGCTGATCTTCTCGCGACTCGCCTGCAGCCTGTCGTTCGAAACGGTCGATAACGGACGTCCAATAAAGCACAACCGCCGAACTGCGCAAATCCGGCGTGGCGGTGCCGCGCTGCGGCGAATTGGCCGGACTCGCGCACCTGCGTCTTTGAATTCCGCTTCCATCGGGATTACATGGCGCTCACCGACATCGAGGGTCTTCATGCGCACCGAACAAGCTCGCCCGATCCGCCTCTCGGACTATCGCCCTCCCGATTGGCTGGTCGACACGGTCGACCTCGATGTTGCATTGCACCCGACCCGGACGCGCGTGCGCGCACGCCTCGCGGTGAAGCCGAACCCGGCCGCCGCCGGTGCTGCGCCGCTGGTGCTGGACGGCGACGATCTGGTTCCGCTCTCGGTCGTCATCGACGGCGTGCCCCTCGCCGCCACGGCCTACGAGGCGACGCCGGACGGTCTGTCGATACCGCAACCGCCGGCCGGCCCGTTCGTGCTTGAGATCGAGACCGAGATCGATCCGTCCGCCAACACCAAGCTGATGGGACTGTACCGGTCCAGCGGCAACTACTGCACGCAATGCGAGGCCGAAGGCTTCCGCCGCATCACCTATTTCCCCGACCGGCCCGACGTGATGGCCGTCTACACGACCCGCATCGAGGCCGACCGCGACGAGGCGCCGGTGCTGCTCGGCAACGGCAATCTGGTCGGACACGGCGAGGTGGCCGGCACCAACCGCCATTTCGCCGTCTGGCACGATCCCTTCCCGAAGCCCTGCTATCTGTTCGCGCTGGTCGGCGGCCGGCTGACCGCCCGCAAGACGACCTTCACGACCATGTCGGGACGCCGCGTCGAGCTCGCCGTCTATGTCGAGAGCGGCAAGGAGGATCGCGCCGGCTACGCGCTGGAGGCGCTGGAGCGCTCGATGCGCTGGGACGAGCAGGCGTTCGGGCGGGAGTACGACCTGGACGTCTTCAACATCGTCGCGGTCGCCGACTTCAACATGGGGGCGATGGAGAACAAGGGCCTCAACATCTTCAACGACAAGTACGTCCTCGCCTCGCCCGAGACCGCGACCGACGCCGACTTCGCCCATATCGAGGCGGTCATCGCGCACGAGTATTTCCACAACTGGACCGGGAACCGGATCACCTGCCGCGACTGGTTCCAGCTCTGCCTGAAGGAAGGCCTCACCGTCTTCCGCGACCAGGAGTTCTCCTCCGACATGCGGTCGCGGCCGGTGAAGCGCATCGCCGACGTGCGGGTGCTGCGCGGTCATCAGTTCGTCGAGGACGCCGGCCCGCTCGCGCACCCGGTGCGTCCCGAGACCTATCGGGAGATCAACAATTTCTACACGGCCACCGTGTACGAGAAGGGCGCCGAGGTGGTGCGGATGCTCAAGACCCTGCTGGGTCCCGAGACGTTCCGGGCCGGCATGGATCTGTATTTCGCCCGGCACGACGGCCGCGCCGCCACCATCGAGGAGTTCGTCGCCTGCTTTGCCGAGGCGGGCGGCACCGACCTCTCGCAGTTCATGCTCTGGTACGCCCAGGCCGGGACCCCCGAGATCGCCGTGACGCGTCGCCACGACACCCCGTCCGGCACGCTGAGCCTCGACATCGCCCAGGTGCTGCCGCCGACGCCGGGCCAGCCGACCAAGTCGCCGATGGTGATTCCGCTGGTGCTGGGTCTGGTGGGACCCGACGGCACCGACGTTCCGCTGGTGCTGGCCGGGCGCGGCCCGGTCGAGCGCGGCGTGCTGGTGCTCACCAAGCCGGCCGAGACCTTCGTGTTCGAGGGGATCAGGACCCCGGTGGTGCCGTCGCTCAACCGCGGCTTCTCGGCGCCCTTGAAGATCAACGCCGATCTCACCAGCGACGACCTGCGCTTCCTGGCCGCCCACGACAGCGATCCGTTCAATCGCTGGCAGGCCGTGCAGACGCTCGCCTCCGAAATCCTGATCGGCAATGTCGCGGTGATCCGGGCCGGCGGCGGGGTGCGCCACGACGGCGGCCTCGTCCACGCGCTCTCGGCCGTGCTGGCCGACGACCGGCTGGCGCCCGCCTATGTGGCGCAGGTGCTGGCGATCCCGTCGGAAGGCGACATCGCCCGCGACATCGGCCGCGACGTCGATCCCGAGGCGATCTGGCTGGCGCGCCACGCGCTGCGCCGGGCGATCGGCAACGACCTCGCGCCGGCACTGCGGGTCCTCTACGACCGGCTCCGTGACGACGGGCCCTACTCGCCCGAGGCTGCGGCCGCCGGCCGCCGGGCGCTGCGTAATGTCTGCCTCGACCTCCTCGCCGCACCGGGCCACCCGGGCGCCCTCGCGCTCGCCGCCGCCCAGTACGCCGAGGCCGACAACATGACGGACCGGATGGCGGCGCTGGGCACGCTCAGCCTGCACGAGACGCCGGAGCGCGAGGCGGCGCTCGCCGACTTCGCCGATCGCTTCCGCGGCGACCCGCTGGTGATCGACAAGTGGTTCGCGCTGCAGGCCATGATCCCGGACGCCTCGACGCTCGCCCGGGTGCAGCGCCTGACCGAGCATCCCGCCTTCTCGCTCGGCAACCCGAACCGCGTCCGCGCGCTGGTGGGCTCCTTCGCCCAGGCGAACCACACCCAGTTCAACCGCGCCGACGGCGCCGGCTACGATTTCGTCGCCGACCTGGTGATCGCGCTCGACGCCCGCAATCCTCAGGTGGCGGCACGGCTGATGACGGCGTTCCGGAGCTGGCGGGCGCTGGAGCCGGGGCGCCGCGCCAAGGCCCGCACGACACTCGAGCGCGTCGCCGCGGCACCCTCCCTGTCGCGCGATCTCGCCGACATCGTCGAGCGTTCGCTCGGCGAGCGCTGAGCGCGGCGCCGCGACGGCGCCCGGATCGGCTCCCCGGAGGCGGCACCGTCCGGCCCCGTCTCGTCTAGGCGATTCGAAACTAACGCCTTTTTCTCACGTGAGAAAAATGTGGCCGAAATCGATTCGGGGACTCTCGACAAATCGTTAATATTCGATTCCAATGCCGCCGTTCGGGGAGATGCGGCACATCCTTCCGACGATTCAAATCGAGTCCGAACGGAGGCTGGCGATGGCGCCCGCTCACGGTGCGAGCGCGTCTGCGAGTACCGATTCCATAAAGGCATTGGCGCAATCAGTCGCCAAGCCGGCTTATCGGCGGCTCCTCGTGGCGGAGCCCGTACTCCGACGCGCTGTCCCGGTGCTCATCCTGGTGTTCCTGATCACGATCGCCACCGGGGCGGCCGTCCAGATCCGTGACAATCACCGGCAGGCGACCGCGGCTGCGGCACACGAGATCGAGCTGATCGCGGCGCTGCTGGCCGAGCGCCTGGAGCGCATCGCCCGCACGGCACCGCCGACCCGTCTGCAGGACGAGATCTCGGCGCTGATCGGCGCCGATCCGGCCCTGCGCGATCGCGACGTCTTCGTCACCAACGCGGCCGGGGTGGTGATCGCCTCGACGCCGCCGGAGCGCGCCCGCGGCAAGCGGCTCGGCGATCTGGCGACGCCGATCGCCGGCGAGCCGCTGCTCGGCCGGCACCACAGCGTGATCGAGAGCGAGCTGGCCGAAGGCGGCACCGGCCTCACCACGCTGCGCGATCTGCCGGCCCCGCTCGGCCAGGTGCTGGTGATCACGCCGTCCTCGACCGCCACGGCGGCGTGGCGCTCCGACACGGCCATGACCGTGACGCTCTCGGCGACCACCGGCTTCGTCGTGCTGATCCTCGGCTTCGCCTTCCATTGGCAAGCGGTGCGGGCCCGCGAGGCGGACCTGATCCACGACACGGTCCGGCACCGCATCGACACGGCGCTCAACCGCGGCCGCTGCGGCCTGTGGGACTGGGACTTCGCCTCCGGCCGGATCTTCTGGTCGCACTCGATGTTCGCGATCCTCGGCATCGAGTGCCGCGACGAGTTGCTCGAATACGAGGACCTCGAAGCCCTGGTGAACCCGCAGGACGTCGACCTGGCGGCTCTTGCGGTGCAGATCGCCGACGGCCAGACCAAGGCGATCGACCGGGCCTTCCGCATGCGCCACGCGCGCGGCGACTGGGTGTGGCTGCGGGTGCGTTGCGAGATCATCCGCCAGGCCGACGGCAGCGCGCCGCATCTGATCGGCATCGCGGTCGACATCACCGAGCAGAAGAGCCTGGTCGAGAAGACGGTGGCGGCCGATCTCCGCCTGCGCGACGCCATCGAGACGGTGCCCGAGGCCTTCGTGCTGTGGGACGCCGAGAACCGCCTGGTGCTGTGCAACTCCAACTTCCAGGAACTCTACAACCTCTCCGACTCCGCCGTGGTCGCCGGCACCTCCTACGAGGCCGTGCTGGCCGCCGGCAGCCAGCACGTGGTGCGCACCATCGTCAACGAGAACGGCGCCACCGGCACGGGCGGCCGCACCTTCGAGGCGCAGCTCGACGACGGCCGCTGGCTGCAGATCAGCGAGCGCCGCACCAAGGACGGCGGCTACGTCTCGGTCGGCACCGACATCACCAAGATCAAGCGCCACGAGGAGAAGCTGATCGAGAGCGAGCGTCGCCTGATGGCCACCATCAGCGACCTGCGCAACTCGCAGCAGACGCTGCAGGCCCAGGCGCGACAGCTCGCCGAGCTGGCCGAGAAATACGCCGTGGAGAAGACCCGGGCCGAGGACGCCAATCAGGCGAAGTCGAAGTTCCTGGCCAATATGAGCCACGAGCTGCGCACCCCGCTCAACGCCATCATCGGCTTCTCCGAGATCATGGAAGCGCGGCTGTTCGGGCCGCTCGGCGTCGACCGCTACGACGAGTACTGCCGCGACATCCGCGAGAGCGGGCAGTACCTGCTCGACGTCATCAACGACATCCTCGACATGTCGCGCATCGAGGCCGGCCGGCTGCGCCTCGACTTCGAGACGGTCGAGATCGACCGCATCCTGGGCGAGGCGATCCGGGTGGTCTCCAAGCGGGCGCACGACAAGACCCTCACCGTGACGTCGCGGATCGAGTCCAGCATCGGCCTCGTCGCCGACCGCCGGGCGGTCAAGCAGGTGGTGCTGAATCTCCTGTCCAACGCCGTGAAGTTCACGCCGGAGGGCGGTGAGATCCGGGTGCACGGACGGGTGGCCGGCAACGCCGTCGTGATCGCCATCGCCGACACCGGCATCGGCATCACCCGCCATGCGCTGGCGCGGCTCGGCCGGCCCTTCGAGCAGGTCGAGGACCAGTTCACCAAGAGCCACCAGGGCTCGGGACTCGGGCTGGCGATCTCCAAGTCGCTGGTCGAGCTGCATCGCGGCACCATGCGGCTGCGCTCGACGCCGGACCGCGGCACGGTGGTGGTGGTCCGCCTGCCGCTCGACGGCAACCGCGAGACGACCGCCGGCATGGACGAGCTCCAGGCCGCCGCCCGCCGCTTCGACGCCGCCCTCGCCTACGCCGACCTCGACCGCGCCGCCGTCCGCCCCTGCGCGTGAGCGGGGCCTAACGGCGCGTACGCCGGCGCCAAGCCGTCCAGTCGATCGGCTCCGGCTCGCTCGCGACCAAGGCGATCGCGTCCGGTGCGAGACGATCGGTGAACAGCATCAGATTCGCGCAAGCCCATCGGGCGCTCGGCGCCATCAGACCGTCGAAGCCGAGAAAATGCGCCGCATCGGCGATCTGTTGGGTTCGTCCGTAGTCGCGCTGCGCCCACCGTTCGACATCCACACCGAGGCGGCCGAGCATTGCCATGTCGGCGATGCGCAACGTTCGGGCGCCGGCAATTCGGAGCCGGTGCGCGAACCAGCGAGGTCTGGACGGAAAGACCGGCTGCGACGACAAAAGCGCGTGGAGCTCGGCCAAGGCGCCGTCATGGTCCAACGCCGTATAGAGAACCTCGAAGCGGCCGTTGCACCAGCGACTGAGAGAGGCGCCGCCGACACTTGGGTCGCGTCCTTCCCGGACGACCCGCCATGCCTCGCCCTCGAAGGGTTCGCCCGCCAGCGCCTCGACCGCATCGAGGAGATCGAGGTCGCGGGCCCGGCGGAGATCGTCCGACATCAGCCGAAGGCGCCCTGGTCCAGCGCCTCGATGACGGCCAGCACATCCTCGGTCCGGCCGGCATGGATCCGATCGATGGCCCGCTCGCCGCCGAGCATCGGGTGCGGGGCATGAAGCCAGAGCCGGGTCTCGTCGGGTGTGTAGAACTCCGCGAGCCGATCGACGACATAGCGGAGCTCGGCCATCACGGTCTGGGTGCGCAGGTCCGGCATCGCCTTGCCGCTCGCCCAGCGCGACACGGTCGCCGGCGAAACAGCGACGATGTTGGCGATATCCTTGCCCTGCAGACCGCCGTCCTCCCGAAGTCGATCCAGGATTCGGCTCACGGCCGTCGCCATCACCACGTCTCCACAGAACGACGGATTGATTTCAGATCATCACTCGACTGAAATCAAAACTCAACCCTGTGGAAGAAGACCCTACGGCTCCTCGCCGAGAATCCGCACGAAGGTGGCGCGGACGCGGTCCTGGGTGTCGGCCACATGGGCCTCCAGGGTGGCGAAGTCGGGCACGTCGGCGGCCCGGGTGAGCAGCGCCAGCAGGCCGGCGCCGGCCTTCTCGGGATCGAACGGCCCGGGCAGGCACAGGCGCAGCACGTGGGTGAGGTCGTGATAGAGGCGCGCCGCGGGCCGCAGCACCTCGGCGTCCTCGACCGAGAGGAGCCCGTGCCGGGCCGCCTTCTCCAGCACCCGGATGGTCGAGGTGTCGAGGATGGCCGGCGTGGTCGCCGCATGGACGAGCTGCAGGTACTGGGCGACGAACTCGATGTCGACCAGTCCGCCGGCCACGTATTTCAGGTTCCAGCGCTCGTCGTCGCCCTTCTCGGCCGCGATGGCGCGGCGCATCTCGACGACGTCGCCGGCGATCGTCGCGGCGTCGCGGCGCACGCACAGCACCTCGCGGATCGCCCCTTCCACCGCCTGCGCGAAGGCCGGCGAGGCCGAGACGACGCGGGCGCGGGTCAGCGCCATGTGCTCCCAGGTCCACGCCTCGGTGCGCTGATAGTCGCGGAACGCCGCGATCGAGGTCGCGACCGGGCCGGAGCGGCCGGACGGCCGCAGCCGCATGTCGACCTCGTAGAGCCGGCCGTGATTGGTCTGGGTGGTGAGTGCGTTGATCAGCCGCTGGGTGAAGCGCGCGTAGTACTGGCTGCCGTAGAGCGAGCGGGTGCCGTCGGACTCCGGCTTGGCGGCGTCGAAGTCGTAGATCACGATGAGGTCGAGGTCGGACGACGCCGTCATCTCGCGGCCGCCGAGCTTGCCCATCGCCAGCACGGCGCTCTCGCCGCCGGCGATGCGGCCGTAGGTCGCCGAGAACGTCTCGTCGACGGAGCGGTGCAGCGCCTTGATGACCATGTCGGCGAGCCCGGCGAAGGCGTCGCCTGCCTGCACGGCCGAGACCGTGCCGGACAGGATCCGCGCCCCGATCAGGAACATGTGCTCCTGGCCGAACAGGCGCACGCGATCGAGAAAATCCTCGTCGGAGCGGGCCTGCGCGAGCGAGCGCGCCAGCTCGGCGTCGAGCTGCTCCGCGTCGGGAAGCGCGCCGAAGAAGGCCGGGTCGATCAGCGGATCCATCACCTGCGGATGCGCCGCCAGAATGTCGGCGAGACGCGGCGCGGTGCCGAGCAGCAGGCCGACCAGCGCGACCAGATCCGGATTCTGGTTGAGCAGCGCGAACAGCCGCGCGCCGCCGTGCAGGTTGGAGAGGAAGTTGTCGAAGGCCAGCACGGCGGCGTCGGGATTCTCCGACGCCGCGAGCTGGTCGAGCAGCATCGGCACGAGCTGGACGAAATGGTTGCGCGCCGTCTCGCCGCGCAGGCCGCGCGGGGCGCCCGACAGCCAGCGCCGCACCGTGCTGGACACCTCGAGCGGCGCCCGGAACCCCATCGCGCCGAGCTTGTCGAGCGTCTCCTTGTCGTCGCGGTCCGGCGGGAAGGCGAGCCCACGCTGCTCGGCCGCCCGCACGGCGGCATGCTCGAACAGCGCACCGTAGTGCCGCTGCACGGTGTGCAGCTCGGCGAGCAGCGCGGCCGCGAAGGCGTCCCGGCCGGGGTAGCCGAGGAAGCGGGCGAAGCGCTCCAGCGCCGGGCGGTCGGAGGGCAGGTTGTGGGTCTGCTCGTCGGCGACCATCTGCAACCGGTGCTCGACCTCGCGCAGGAACCGGTACGCGCGAGCGAGCTCGACCGCCGCCTCCGGGGCGATCCACTGCCCCTCGGCGAGCACGTCCAGCATGGCCAGCGTCTCGCGCCCGCGCAGCATCGGATTGCGGCCGCCGGCGATCAGCTGCTGGGTCTGCACGAAGAACTCGATCTCGCGGATGCCGCCGCGACCGAGCTTGACGTTGTGGCCCTCGACCGCGATGTCGCCGTGGCCCTTGTAGGCGTGGATCTGGCGCTTCATCGCGTGCACGTCGGCGAGTGTCGCGAAGTCGAGGTATTTCCGCCAGACGAACGGCGTCAGCTCCTTGAGGAGAAGACCGCCGAGCGCCAGATCGCCGGCGCAGGGCCGCGCCTTGATGAAGGCGGCGCGCTCCCAGTTCTGGCCCGTGCCCTCGTAGTAGCCGAGCGCGGCCGGCACCGAGACCGCCACCTGGGTGGAGGCCGGATCGGGGCGCAGGCGCAAATCCACCCGGAAGACGTAGCCGTCGCCGGTGCGCTCCTGCAGCAGCTTGATCAGCGAGCGGGTGATCCGCACGAACAGCAGCGCCGGCTCGATGCCGGGGGCGAGCGGCGCCGCCGGATCGAAGAACACGATCAGGTCGATGTCGCTCGAATAGTTGAGCTCGTGCGCGCCCATCTTGCCCATGGCGAAGACGACGTAGCCGCTGTGCTCCTCGACGTGGTCGGGATCGCCCGGCACCAGCTTGCCGGCCCGCACGGCGCCGAGCAGCAGGTAGCGCACCGCCGCCCGCACCGCCGTGTCGGCGAGGTCGCTGAGCGCCCGGGTGACGCGCTCGAGCGGCCACACGCCGCCGATGTCGGCGACCGCGATGAGCAGCGCCGCCTCGGCCTTCAGCCGGCGCAGGAGCCGCATCGCCTCGGCGTCCTCGCGGCTCTGCGACACGGCCCGGAACGTCTCGGACATGCGGGTGCGCAGCCGCGCATCGGGATCGGACTGCAGCAGCGTGACGAAGCCGGCCGGATCACGCCGGACCAGCTCCCACAGGAAGGGCGAGCCGTCCGCCAGCGCCTCGACTAGCGCCCGCACGAGGGGATGCGCGGCGGCCAGCGCCACCACGGCGGCTCCGGCGTCCCCGGCCTCGGCGATCCAGCCGTCGACGGCCTGCCGGGCGGCCTCCGGATCGGCCACCAATGGCGCGTGCGCAAGCCGCTCCGCGAGCGTCGCGGGCCTCGGGTCCACGGCCATCGCTGCCGGCTGGTTCGACACGGAAGGTCCTTCAGGCGGGCGCCGCACGGGGAAGGGAAAGCACCACCCGAAGACCCGGCGCGTTGTCCTCGAGGCGCAGGTCCCCTCCATGGAGCCGGGCGATTGCGGATGCAAGGCTCAATCCGAGCCCGGAGCCCGGCTTGGAGCGACTCTGCTCCAGGCGCACGAAGCGGTCGACCACCCGGGTGCGGTCGGCGGCGGCGATGCCCGGGCCGCGGTCGGCGACCGTGATCTCGACCCGGTCGCCGACCGTGGCGGCGGTGACCACGACATCGGCCGGAGGGGCCGGGAACATCGGCGGGGCGTCGGGAACGAGCCTGGCCGGATCGGCGTCGGCGGGGCCGTCGCCCGCCACGGCCGGCACCCGGGCCGGCACCGGCGCCGCATCGGCCGCATACTTGATGGCGTTGTCGATCAGGTTGGCGAGCGCCTGGCCGATCAGCTCGCGGTTGCCCCTCACGGGTGCGAGCGAGCCGGCCTCGATCCGCAGGGCCAGCCCCTTCTCCTCGGCCAGCGGCTCGTAGAGCTCGCCGACGTCGCGGGCGATCTCGGCCGCGTCGAACATCACCATGTCGGCACGCGGCTCGCCGGACTCGGCGCGGGCG
This sequence comes from Rhodoplanes roseus, assembly GCF_003258865.1. Classification (GTDB taxonomy): domain Bacteria; phylum Pseudomonadota; class Alphaproteobacteria; order Rhizobiales; family Xanthobacteraceae; genus Rhodoplanes; species Rhodoplanes roseus. Next base: position 28,532 of record NZ_NPEX01000051.1, read on the forward strand.
ATCATCAGCAGCGCGTCGAAGGTGCGGATCAGCCCGTCCGACTCCTCGATGGTGGCTTCCAGCGCCTGCCGGTAATCGGCCTCGCTCGCCGCATGGCGCAGCGCCGCCTCGCTGCGGTTGCGCAGCCGGGTGAGCGGGGTCTTCAGGTCGTGGGCGACGTTGTCGGTCACCTCCTTGAGGCCGCGCAACAACGTCTCGATCTTCTCCAGCATGGTGTTCAGGTTGGTGGCCAGCCGGTCGAGCTCGTCGCCGGAGGCCCCGACCGGCAGCCGTCCGGAGAGGTCCCCCGCCATGATGACGCGGGACATGTCCGTCATGGCGTCGATGCGCCGCAGCACCCGTCGGCTGACGAGAAGGCCACCGACCAGGCCCAGCACGATCACGATCGCCACCGACCAGCGTCCGGCGATGGCGACGATGCGGAACATGTGCTCGCGCTCGGCGAGGTCGCGGCCGACCAGCAGGCGGAAGCCGCCCGGCAGCTCCGACACCTTCACCATGGCGGTGTGCTCGCCGCCGTCCGGCTCCTCGAGGCGGCGATAGCTGGTCTCGACCCAGCCGGTGCGCTCGATCACGCCCGGCTCCAGCGAGGCGACGTTGCCGGCGACGCCGGCACCGGTCGGGGTGGTGACGAGATACAGGCTGGAGCCCGGCTGGTTCGCCCGGCTCTCGACGATGTAGACGAGCCGCCTGAGCCCCGCCGCCTCGAACTGGCCGGTCAGCTCTCCGGTCTCGCTGTCGATCGTGCGGACGATCTGCTCGTTCATCAGCCGCCGCGTATTGAGGGCGAAGTAGCCGAGCAGAAAGGCGGCGAACAGCGCCACCACCAGCAGATAGACGAGGGTGAGCCGGAACGCCGTCGTCTGAACGAGCTTAAGGAACGCCGTCATGTGCGTCCTGGCGGATGATCATCACGGTCCTTCGGGGCATGCCGGAAGCGCGAGCCCGGACTCCAGCCGCCCGTCCCGCAGTCTCGGCCGGATTCCGGGTCCGGCGCGGCGCGCCGCCCCGCAAGGACCACGGAGTTATTTCCCGGAAGCTGAATCACGTATCATGTATCCCGCCCCGCGCACCGTGTGCAGCAGGGGCTGCGCGAATCCCTTGTCGATCTTCGACCGCAGCCGCGAGACGTGGACGTCGATCACGTTGGTCTGCGGATCGAAATGATAATCCCACACGTTCTCCAGCAGCATGGTGCGGGTCACCACCTGCCCGGCGTGCTTCATCAGATATTCGAGCAGCCGGAACTCGCGCGGCTGCAGCACGATCTCGTCCTTGCCGCGCATCACCCGGTGCGACAGGCGGTCGAGCTCGAGGTCGCCGACCCGGTAGACCGTCTCCTCCCGCCCGCCGTGACGGCGCGCCAGGATCTCGATGCGGGCGAGCAGCTCGGCGAACGAATAGGGCTTCGGCAGATAGTCGTCGCCGCCGGCGCGCAGGCCCTTCACCCGGTCGTCGACGGCGCCGAGCGCCGATAGGATCAGGGCCGGCACCGTGACGCCCTTGGCGCGCAGCGCGCCGATCACCGAGAGGCCGTCGCGCTTGGGCAGCATGCGGTCGACGATCAGCACGTCGTAGGTCTCGTGCGAGGCGAGCGCCAGCCCCTCCTCCCCGTCGGCGGCGTGGTCGGCGACGTGGCCGACCTCGCGCAGCGCCTTGACCAGGTAGTCGGCGGCGTCACGATCGTCTTCGATGATCAACAGGCGCATCGTGAGGACCTTCCCGTCGGGAGCGGCGGCCCGCTCCTCGGGCGACGCCTCGGCCAACGGCATACGCAGCGTGGGCGACATGGCCCGCCTCCATCCGGAGAAGTAGCGGCAGCCCGGCGTCCTGACAACCGCGCCGGGAGAGGTGTCCCCGATCGCCGCGGGCGACGGGTGCGGAAAGGGGACGGCGGCGGACCGCCGT
>NZ_NPEX01000519.1 GCF_003258865.1 Rhodoplanes roseus
TGACGCGCCGCCCCGGGACGACGGAGAAATTCTGCACAGCCCTAACTGGCGCGGACGACGACGGTCGTGAGGCTCGCGTCCTACTCCGCCGCGGCCTTCTGCGCCCAGCCGACCGCGGCCGGGCCCTTCAGGCCGAGGATCTCTCGCGCTTCGGCCGGGGTCGCCACCGGGATGCTCAGCGCGGCCGCGATCGTCATGATCCGCTCGACCTGCTCGGCGCTCGACTTCGCCAGCACCTTTGGGGCGAGATACAGATTGTCCTCGAGGCCGACCCGGACGTTGCCGCCCATGCCCATCGCGGTCGCCATCATCGGGAGCTGCGCGCGCCCTGCCGCCGACAACGACCAGGTGAAGTTCTTTTCGCCGATCATCCGGCAGGCGCTCTCGTGGAGGAACACGAGATTGCCGACGCTGGCCTGCATGCCGCCCAGGATGCCGAGCACGAACTGCAGGTGGATCGGCGCCTTCAGCACGCCGGTCGACAGCAGGAACTGCACGTTGGACAGCATGCCGGCGTCGTAGACCTCGAGCTCCGGCTTGGTGCCGGCCGCGGTCATGAAGGTCGCGAACTCGGCGAGCGTCTTGAAGGTGTTCGGGAAGATCCAGTCCTCGGTCGCCTGCAGGAACGGGACCTCCCAGTCGTATTTCGGCTCCTTGATCTTCGCCGCCAGCGGATGGATGGCGAAGTTCATCGAGCCGGTGTTGAGCGAGGCGAGCTCGGGCTTGAGCAACGCCACCGAGCGGGCGCGCTCGGCGACCGTCATCTCCTTGGAGCCGCCCGTGGTGATGCAGATCGCCGCCGTGGTCTCGGCGCTGATGCGCCGGACGATCTCCTCGTAGAGCGCAGGGTCCGCGGAAGGCTTGCCGGTCTGCGGATCGCGCGCATGCACGTGGACGAGCGCGGCGCCGGCCTTCGCGGCGAGAATCGCGTCGGTCGCGATCTGCTCCGGGGTGAGCGGCAGATAGGGCGACAGGCTGGGCGTGTGCACGGATCCGGTGACGGCCGCCGTGATGATCAGTTTCGACATGAGGGTTCCTTGGTTCGGGGGAGATTCTCGGGTGCGTCAGCGTCCGCGGGAAAAAGCTCGATCCTCATGGTGAGGAGCGACCACGGGCCGCGTCTCGAACCATGTGGCCACGACACGGGCCGCCCTCGCCCGTCGAGACGCCGCTTTCGGCGGCTCCTCAGGGTGAGGGCGGATGGTCGCGGCGCGTGGTCGCGAGCCTCACTCCTCGATGATGGCCACGGCCCTCGTCCAGCCGGCGGAGGCGCCGCGGATCTTGGCCGGGAAGCAGGCGATGGTGAATCCGGTCGGCGGCAGCGTCTCGAGATTGTGCAGCTTCTCGATGTGGCAGTAGCCGATCGTGCGACCCGCCTTGTGGCCTTCCCAGATCAGGCCGGCATCCTTGGTGGCCGCGTATCTCTTGGCCGTGTAGACGAAGGGCGCGTCCCAGCTCCAGGCGTCCGTGCCGGTGACCCGCACGCCGCGCTCGGTGAGATAGAGGGTCGCCTCGCGGCCCATGCCGCAGCCCGCCGCGACATAGCCCTCGCGGCCGTAGACCTCGCCGGCGCGGGTGTTGACGACGACGATCTCCAGCGGCTTCAGCGTGTGGCCGATGCGGGCGAGCTCCTTCTCCACGTCCTCGGCCGTGACGACGTAGCCGTCCGCGAAGTGCCGGAAGTCGAGCTTCACGCCGGGCTGGAAGCACCAGTCGAGCGGCACCTCGTCGATCGTGATGGCGCGCTCGCCGTTGTTCATGGTCGAGGCGAAGTGATACGGCGCGTCGAGATGGGTGCCGTTGTGGGTGGTGATCTGCGCCCACTCGATCGCCCAGGCCTCGCCGTCCGGCATGTCCTCGGCCTTCAGGCCGGGGAAGAAGGGCAGCAGCTCGTCGGTCGTGTCCTTGTGGGTGCGGTAGTTGATCTTCGGCTCGTAGACGGGCGGATCCGCCAGCGTCCCGTTCTCGAAGTAGATCGACAGGTCGATGATTTTTCTCATGGTCTCGCTCCGGGGTCGGGCCGGCCGCGGCTGATCGCGCTGATGGGGCCCGACTTCGACTTCACCGCACTGGTCGAGGTCGACGACACGGTCCGCGA
>NZ_NPEX01000520.1 GCF_003258865.1 Rhodoplanes roseus
GGCCGTCGCCGTGGCGGCGGGCGCGGTCGCACCCGCGGCGGTCGGCGGCTGCTGCTGCTTCTGACGGGCGGCACGGACGCGGCGCGCCTCGGCCCGGCGCAGGCACGCCTGATAGTGGGCGTGCTCGGCGGAATCGGCGAAGGCGCCGGGCTCCTCCAGCGTCTTCGGGCAGACCAGCTTCTGGGTCCGGGTGGCGGCGAGGCCGGGGTCCGCCGATGCGAGCGCCAGCGCGAGGCCGAGTCCGACGGCGACGCCGAGTCCGGCGGCGATGCCGCGTGCGGCGGGGGAACGGGATTTTACGGTCGCTGAGGTCACGGACGATCGCATGATTCCACCTGCCAAGTGCTTCGGTGCCCAAGTGCTTCGGCTGGCTTCGCGAACGGCCGGCGCCGCCGCGGGCGTGCAGTGCTGGCGTCGTGCAGTGCTGTGGCTCGCTCGCTGACGCTCGCTCACCGCGGCCAGGCCGCTGCAGCTTGCGTGGCTTCGGTTCGCTCGGCGGTTCGATCGACCTCGACGGCCGCTCGAGCGACATGATCATGACTCGCGCCTTGTATCACAAGGCCCGTGTTTTTTTTGTGATGTCCGCGGCTTGCTCCGGAACCGCCGGGCTGTCCGCCACACTGCTGCCGCATCGTCGCCGCGGCCGCGGGGCGCGTCTAGCGGCGGGTGGCGAAATAGGCGCCGAGCAGGGACAGCAGGCCCGCCACGGTCAGCACCGCGATGCCGAGCGCCGCGTTCGCGCCCGGGCCGAGCCCGGACGGCTGCACGGCGGCGTGGCCGACCGGCGCCAGGCCGGCGACCAGCGCGAGCCCGCCGATCCAGCACAGCGGCGCGATGCGTGACTCGGTCCGTCCGATCCAACCTGCGACGGCGGCGATCAGGAAGCCGGACGCGAACGAGGCGAGCGCGATCGCCCACCAGGCGAAGGCCGAGCGCAGCTGCCCGGTACGGGCGCCGAGCAGCGCGCGCCACGCGGCGCCGAGATCGAGTCCGAATCGGGCGAGCGCGAGCTGCGCCACCACGGCCGTCATCACGCCGCCCGTGACGGCGATGCAGAGGATCAGGACGCGCGGAAACGGGGCACTCTCGTCGATCATGGCTCGGCTGGCTTCGGGCTGGCGCGCCCCGAACGACTCGGGGGCGGACGCGGGAACGACCGGCATCCTGCGCATTTCCGTCCCGGATTCAACTCGCCCGCGGTGCGTCGGCGGGAACCCCCGCCAAAATGGTTCGTTGGTGGCGAGATTACGGCTGTCGCGTCGATCGCGCGATCGACTGCACGGATCCCCCCGAAGGTCCGCACGGGACCGCTTCCAGGAGCTTCAGCATGGCGATGTTTTCCGACCAGATCCGCACCATGGACGATCTGTTCGTCCATCAGCTCGAGGACGTCTATTACGCCGAGCACCAGATCGAGAAGGCGCTGCCCGAGATGATGGAGAAGGCGACCGATGCGGAGCTGAAGCGCGGCTTCAAAACGCATCTCGCCGAGACCAAGCGGCAGATCAAGCGGCTCGACCAGGTGTTCAAGAAGCTCGGCCAGGATCCCAAGGGCACCGAGTGCCCAGCCATCGACGGCATCATCGAGGAGGCGAACGACGTCGCCGGCGAGATCGAGGACAAGGATGTCCTCAATGCCGCGCTGATCGCCGCCGCGCAGGCCGTCGAGCACTACGAGATCACCCGCTACGGCACGCTGGTCGCGTGGGCCAAGCAGCTCGGACGCAAGGACGTCGCGACGCTGCTGACCGAGACCCTCAAGGAGGAGGTCGCGACCGACAAGAAGCTCACCCTGATGGCCAAGAAGTCGGCCAACCCCAAGGCCGCCGGCAAGGCGCCGCCGCGCCGCAGCCCGGCCCGTGGCGGCGCCTCGCGGGGCGGCGCGAAGTCGGACAAGAGCAACGGCCGCCGCGGCCGCGCCGCCGCCTGATCCGCCAGCCCGGCACGTCACTCCCGAAAGGCCCGCCTGCGGGCCTTTCGTCGTTTCGGGGCGCTCGCGATCGCGCCCCCGAGCGGCGAAGCCGGTGCGCGCGGGCCGGCGCTTTGTGGAATTGGTCATTCCGGGGCGC
>NZ_NPEX01000521.1 GCF_003258865.1 Rhodoplanes roseus
GGGTTCGCCGCTTCGCGGCGCCCCGGAATGACCGCCTGATCGACCGTCCATTCGTCCCGCACCTGCGGGTCGGATTCGTCGGCGAGATGCCGGGCGGCGAGCGCGGCGAACTTTTCCGCCGGCAGCAGCCGCGACAGCGCCCACACGGCGGCGCCGCGGACCAGCGGCGAGGCGTCGGCGAGCCGCGCCGTGGCGGCGTCGGCAAGGGCGGGATCGCCGCTGTTGCCGATCGCGATCATCACGTTGCGGACGAGGCGGTCGCGGCCGGTGCGCTTGATGGCGGTCTTCCGGAAGAGCTCGCGGAACGCCGCGTCGTCGAGCGCCGCGAGGTCGGCGAGCGCCGGCGCGTTCAGGACCTCCCGGGCGGCGAGCTTGGCGTCGCGGCCGAGCTGGGAGAACTTGTTCCACGGGCAGGCGGCGAGGCAGTCGTCGCAGCCGTAGATGCGGTTGCCCATGCGCTCCCGCAGCGGGCCGGGGATCGGGCCCTTGTGCTCGATGGTCAGGTAGGAGATGCAGCGCCGCGGATCGAGCCGGTACGGACCGACGAAGGCGTCGGTCGGGCAGGCGTCGAGGCAGGCCCGGCAGGAGCCGCAGCGGTCGTCGGCCGGCGCATCCGGCGGCAGCGGCAGGGTGGTGAACAACGCGCCGAGGAACAGCCACGAGCCGAGCTCGCGCGACACCAGGTTGGTGTGCTTGCCCTGCCAGCCGAGCCCGGCCGCGGCGGCGAGCGGCTTCTCCATCACGGCGGCCGTGTCGACGAAGACCTTGACGTCGCCGCCCGCCGTGGCGACCAGCCAGCGGGCCAGCGCCTTGAGGCGCGGCTTGATCACCTCGTGATAGTCGTCGCCACGCGCATAGACCGAGACGGCGCCGCGGTCGCGCCGCGCCTGCAGGGTCCGCGGATCGTGGCCGGGCCCGTAATTGACGCCGAGCATGACGACGGCCCGCACCTCGGGCCACAGGCCGCGCGGACTCGTGCGCCGCTCCGGCCGGTCGGCCAGCCAATCCATGTCGCCGTGCAGGCCCTCGGCCAGGAAGCGTTCGAAGCGCGCGCCGGCCTCGCCGATCCGGTCCGGCGCAGCGATCGCGACGGCGTCGAAGCTGAGCTTTTCGGCCTCGTCGCGCAGCGCCGGCAGGAGTGCGGAGGGATCGGTCAGAAGTCGAGGTCGGCGTAGGTCTTGGACGGGGCGATTCCGGCATGCATCTCGACCAGCAACGGCCGGAACGAGGGGCGCGACTTCACCCGCGCGTACCAGGTCTTCGCCGATTCGTCCTCGTGCCACGGCACATCGCCCAGATAGTCGACCGACGAGAGATGCGCGGCGGCCGCGAGATCCGCATAGGTCATGCGCGGACCGGCCAGCCAGTCCCGCGTCCGCACCAGCCAGCCGATATAGGCCAGGTGGTAGCGGATGTTCGACAGGCCGGCCCGGATCGCGTCGATGTCGGGCGAGCCGCCGCCCTGCTTCACCGTCATATGACGCTTGAACACCCGCTCCGTCACCAGCGGACCGCTCACCTCGGCGTGGAACTTCTCCAGAAACCACATGGTGAGCCGCCGCACCTCGATGCGGGCCGCCATCTCCTGCGGCAACAGCCGGTGCTCGCCGAGGTCGCCGCCCCGGGTCTCGTCGAGATACTCGGCGATCATCGCCGGGTGGGAGACCGGCGGCCGGCCGTCCTCCACCAGCACCGGCGTGGTCGCGGCCGGATTGAGCACCAGGAACTCCTGGCGCCGCTCCCACGGCCGCTCGTCGGCCAGATGGGGGACGACGCCGTACTCGCCGAGGGCGAGACGGACGAAACGGGACTGCGGGCACAAAGGCTGATGGAACAGCGTCAGCATCATGGGAGAGCAAAAGCCACAAGAAGACCGGCGGCGGGTTCCCGGATCACGGACCACCCGACCGCACCTCGCGCGACCTTGCCGTCCGAACGGCCGGCCGGCAAGCCCTGGTTGGGGACATTCGGGGCCGTGGCGCCGACCACCGCCGGCATTCCGATCACCCTGCCGTGATCGCGCCGCAATGCGTTGAAATCCGGGCGGCCGGCCCGGCCGGGTGCAGGC
>NZ_NPEX01000522.1 GCF_003258865.1 Rhodoplanes roseus
CAGGGGAGGGTAAAGGGCACGCCGTCTCAAGCCAGCGTGTAGCTGGTCTTCACCGTGGTGTAGAACTCGATGGCGTAGTGGCCCTGCTCGCGCGGGCCGTAGCTGGAGCCCTTTCGGCCGCCGAACGGGACGTGATAGTCGACGCCCGCGGTCGGGAGATTCACGTTGACCATGCCGGCGTCGGAGTTGCGCTTGAAGTGGGTCGCGTATTTGAGGCTGGTCGTGCAGATGCCGGACGACAGGCCGAAGCTCGTGTCGTTGGCGGTCTTCAGCGCCTCGTCGTAGTCCTTCACGCGGATCACGGCGGCGACCGGCCCGAAGATCTCCTCACGAACGATCTGCATATCGGTCGTGCACCCGGTGAACAGCGCCGGCTGCAGATAAAAACCCTGCTTGTCGCGGTTGAGCCGCTCGCCGCCCCAGGCGAGTTTTGCTCCCTCTTTCTGGCCGATCGCGATGTAGCGCAGATCCTGGTCGAGCTGATTTTCGTCGACCACCGGGCCGATATTGGTTCCGGGCTTCAACGCGTCGTCGACGACGAGCGCCTTCATGCGGGCGATCAGGCCCTCGACGAACCTGTCGTGGATGGCCTCGGTGACGACGAGACGCGTGCCGGCCGTGCAGCGCTGGCCGGTCTGGTAGAAGGCACCGTTGGCGGCGGCCTCGACCGCGGTGGCCAGATCGGCGTCGTCGAGCACAACGAGCGGGCTCTTGCCGCCCATCTCGAGCTGCACCTTCTTCATCACCGGCGCCGTGACGGCGGCCTGCGCGACCTTGCGGCCGGTGCCGACCGAGCCCGTGAACGAGATCGCGGCGACGTCGTCGTGGCTCAGCAGAACCTCGCCGATCTCCGAGCCGCGGCCCATCACCAGGTTGAACACGCCCTTGGGCAGGCCCGATCGCGAGATGATGTCGGCGAGCGCCCAGGCGCAGCCGGGCACCAGATCGGCCGGCTTGATCACCACGCAGTTGCCGTAGGCGAGCGCCGGCGCGATCTTCCAGGCCGGGATCGCGATGGGAAAATTCCACGGCGTGATCATGGCGACGATGCCGACCGGCTCGCGCGTCACGTCGACCTCGATGCCGGTCCGCGTCGAGGCGAATTTTTCACCCGCGACCCTGACCGCCTCTCCGGCGAAGTATCCGAAAATCTGGCCGGCGCGCGTCGCCTCGCCGATGCCGTCGGCCAGCGTCTTGCCCTCCTCGCGGGCGAGCAGACGGCCGAGCTCCTCCTTGCGGGCGAGGATCTCCGTGGAGATCCGCATCAGGATCTCGTAGCGCTCGTGCGGGTTGGAGCGCGCCCAGGCCGGGAACGCCGCCTTGGCGGCCGCGATCGCCGCATCGGCCTCGGCGCGATTGGCGCGGGCGTACTCACCCACCACGTCGCTGACGTCCGACGGATTGATGTTGGGCGCGGCGTTGCCGGCCGCGATCCACTCGCCGCCGATGAAGTTCTGATGCACGGTCATGGGGTCTTCGTTTCTTCGGGTTGGGGGCGCGCGATCATAGTGGGTCGGGGCGCCGACGCAACGCGACGCCCCGACACGGGCTCGTCGGACCTTGCACGGAGTTGCCCGTCGTTCCGGGGCGCACCCGAGGTGCGAACCCGGACTCCATCGGCAACCTCGAAGGGCGTGGATGGATTCCGGGTCCGGCGCGTCGCGCCGTCCCGGAACGACCAGCAGAGGTTTCGCAGGGATCTCGGCTCAGCTCGTCTTCGCGGCGACGCCGGCTTCGTCGAAGGTCGCCATGCCGGCGTGGCATGATACCGCGGCGCGGGCCAGCAGCATGGCGACGGCGGCGCCGGTGGCCTCGCCGAGCCGCATGCCGAGATCGAGAAGCGGCACCAGGCCGAGCGCGGTGAGGAGCGCCTTGTGGCCCGGCTCGGCCGAGCAGTGTGCGGCGCGGCAATGGGCGAGCGCATGGGTCGACAGGCGGGCGAGCGGCAGCACGGCGGCGCTGGCCACGTAGCCGTCCAAAAGCATCGGCACGCCGTGCCGGCGCGCCGCCAGCGTCGCGCCCATCATGGCGGCGAGCTCGCG
>NZ_NPEX01000523.1 GCF_003258865.1 Rhodoplanes roseus
GCGCCGCGGCGCATCCGCCTGACCACGAGCGACCGGCTGCGCCGCTTCGTCACCCGCGACACGGCCCCGGCCCTCGGAGACCGGGCGGCCTTCGGGCTCGCCGGCGAACAGCCGGCGCTCTCGGCCGCGCCCCGACCGACTCGCCGTCTCCCGGCGGCGCTGGCCGCTCTGGCCATAGCCGTACCGGGCCTCGCCTGGCCCGACGCCGTCGCGATCACGCTGGGCACCGCGCTCGCGGTTCTGTTCCTCGCCTGGACGGGGCTGCGCCTCCTCGCCGTCGCGATTCCGGCGCCGCTCCGACCGAGGCCCGAGCGAATCCCGGACCGGGCACTGCCGCTCTACACGATCGTCGTCGCCCTCTATCGCGAGGCCGCGACGGTGCCGCAGCTCGTCGCCGCGCTCGACGCGCTCGACTACCCGCCCGAGAAGCTCCAGATCGTCATCGCGCTCGAGCAGGACGACCACGCCACCAGGGCGGCCTTCGCGGCGCAGCCCCTCGGACCGCATTACGAGATCCTGGTCGTTCCCGATGTCGGGCCGCGGACCAAGCCGAAGGCGCTGAATGCCGCGCTGCCGTTCGCCCGCGGGCACCTGCTCGCCGTCTACGACGCCGAGGACCGGCCCGAGCCCGACCAGCTCCGCCGCGCCGTCGCGGCGTTCGCGGAGGGCGGCGACCGGCTCGCCTGCGTGCAGGCCCGCCTGTCGATCGACAACACGCGCGACGGCCTGCTGACGGCGCTGTTCACGGCCGAATACGCCGGCCTGTTCGACGTGTTCCTGCCGGTGCTGGCGCGGCTGCGGCTGCCGCTGCCGCTCGGCGGCTCGTCCAATCACTTCCGCACCGACGTGCTCAGACGCGTCGGCGGATGGGACGCGTTCAACCTGACCGAGGACGCCGATCTCGGCATGCGGCTCGCCCGCCTCGGCTTCCGCGCCGACGTGATCGCCTCGACCACCCACGAGGAGGCGCCGGCGCGGCTGGCGCCGTGGCTGCGCCAGCGCACCCGCTGGTTCCAGGGCTGGATCCAGACCTGGCTGGTGCACATGCGGACACCGCACCAGACGCTGCGCGCTTTGGGCCCGGCCGGCTTCGTGACGCTGCAGCTGGTGGTCGGCGGCACCGTGCTGGCCGCCCTGGTGCATCCGGTGTTCGCGGCCGCGTTCGTCGCCAAGCTGGCGACGACCGGAGCCCCGCGCTTCGACGAGGTGATGGACCTGCTGTTCACCGGCACCTTCGTGGGCGGCTGGGCCGCCTCGGTGCTGCTCGGCGTTTTCGGGCTCGCCCGGCGACGCCTGCTCGCCACCGCCTGGGTGCTGCTGCTGGTGCCGCTGCACTGGATCCTGCTGTCCGTCGCGGCGTGGCGGGCGGTGGCGAAATTCTTTCGCGACCCGTATCGCTGGGACAAGACAGAGCACGGTCTGGCACGGACGTCGCGCAGCCGCGCGGCCGGGCGTCAGCGTGGGGCGGGACCGGGCTCCGGGGCGCGCGACGAGCGCAGCGGCTTGAAGAAGCCGGAGGTCGAGCCGGCGATCAGCCAATAGGCCAGGCCCGCCGCGAGGCCGGCGGCGATCAGGCTGGTCGGTGTCGAGAGCGCGCGCATGCCACCCTGCGTCGCCGCCAGCGACCAGCCGATGAAGGCGGCGAGCCCGCCATTGGCGGCGTGAAAGATCCACGAGCGGACGGCGAACACCTCCGCGATCAGCACGCCGACCGTGGCGACGGCGAGCGCATAGGTCGCGGTGGCCGCCAGCATCGCCATCAGTTCGGGGGCGGCGGCGACGAGGGCGAAAAAGAAGTCGCCCTGCCGCTCGGGACCCGCCGCCGCGAGCGTCTGCACGGCGCCCCAGTTCGCCGCCACCACGACCGTGATCGCCACCATCAGCGCGACGAGCGCGCCGAGCGGCACCAGGAGAATGCGAAGAAGCAGTCGGCCGACATCGTCCATGGGAGGGTCATCCACGATCGAGGCAAAGCCGGGTGGTCGCTGTCATTCCGGGGCGCTGCGAAGCAGCGAACCCG
>NZ_NPEX01000524.1 GCF_003258865.1 Rhodoplanes roseus
GGACGGGGCGGCGCGCCGTCGGGCGCCGCCCGAGGATCAGGCGCTCGCCTTCATCTCGGCGGCGCGCACCTTGCGGTCCAGCTCGGCGAGGACGTCGATGTAGGACTTGGGCGCTCCGCCCGGCCACGAGACGTCGCGCAGCCGCTCGTGGGCCCAGCCGATCCGCTGGCCGACCGCCTTCGACATGATCGGATCGAGGCCGAGCTCCGCCACCGTGTCGGCGGACTCCGCCATCTCGGTGACACGGCGCGCCCCGTGGATCGCGGTGCGGCCCAGGTAGTAGGTCGCGACCTCGCGCCAGTCGAGGCCCGGGAAGGTCTCGCCGATCGAGTCGAGGATGCGCTCCTCGATGTTCCATCGCTTGGCGCAGAGCAGCGACTCGAGCAGCAGCGCCTCGATGCCCTTGACCATGATGCTGCGGAGCATCTTGTTGAGCGACGCCTGCCCGACCGTGTCGCCGACCGCCTCGGCCGCCATGCCGAGCGTGCCGAGCCGCGCCGCCAGCTCCTGCGCCTTCGGGCCGGCCAGCAGCAGGGGGACGCGATGCCCGTAGGGCGGCACCCGCGCCATCACGGCCGCCTCGACGAAGTCGGCGCCGGACGGCGCCACGGCGGCGCCGACCTTGCGCTTGGTGCCGGGCGACACCGAGTTCATGTCGACGTAGACGCAGCCCGGCTTCAGCACCTCGGCGGCCGACCGCGCGGCGGCGACCGCGGCGCTGCCGACGACGAGCGACAGCATCACGGTGGCGCCGTCGGCGGCCTCGCGCAGATCCGTGCACGGGGTGACGCCGCACGCCGCCGCCGCCTCGCGCAGCGCCGCGCCCTGCGGTCCGGCGAAGCGCAGGTCGTAGGCCTTCACGGCGACCTTCGCCTCCTCGACCAGGCCGGCCGCGATGCTCCGGCCCGCCTCGCCGAAGCCGATCAATGCGACGCGTTCGGTCATCGTCGCGCCTCCGTCTCGGCGAGGCTGTCCACCCAGCGGAAGCCGGCTTTCAGCAGAGGCTCGCGCATCTTGTACATGTCGAGGCCGAGCTCGCCGGCGGCGAGCTTCTTGCGCTTGTCCTCCTCGTTGGCGACCCGCTTGGCGGCCGCCGCGGCGACCGCGTCGGCGTCCCGGCGCGGCACCACCACGACGCCGTCGTCGTCGGCGACGATCACGTCGCCCGGATTGACCAGCGCACCGGCGCAGACCACCGGGACGTTGACGGAGCCGAGCGTCGCCTTCACGGTGCCCTTCGCCGAGACGGCGCGCGACCACACCGGGAAGCTCATCTCGGTGAGAGTCTTCACGTCGCGCACGCCGGCGTCGATCACCAGACAGACGCCGCCCCGCGCCTTCAGCGAGGTGGCGAGCAGGTCGCCGAACATGCCGTCGGTGTTGTCGGCCGTGACGCCGACCACCAGCACGTCGCCCGGACGGAGCTGCTCGATGGCGACGTGGATCATCCAGTTGTCGCCCGGTTGCGCCAGCACCGTGACGGCGCTGCCGGCCACCTGGGCGCCCGGATAGATCGGGCGCATGTAGGGCTTCATCAGGCCGAGGCGGCCTTGCGCCTCGTGCACGGTGGCGACGCCGTGCTCGGCCAGCGTCGCGATGCTTTCGGACGCGGCGCGTTCGATATTGCGGACGCAGACGCCGGTGGTCATGCGAGCTCCTCCAGGGCCATCGGGAACAGACGCTGATAGGCCTCGCCGTAGGTCATCGGCTTGCCGGTGTTGCGCCCGCCCTGCACGCCGCGCTGCAGCGCCACGCGCTCGTAATAGGCCCACAGGTGCTTCTGCGCGGCGAGGATCTCGAAGGTCTTGCGCTTGATCTCCCACACCTCGTCGATGTTGAGGATCACCTGGGGCTTGAAGTTGCACATCTCCGTCTGATGCGGCTCGAACAGGAACACGGGCGGCGCCGCGTAGGTGTAGCTCGCGCCCGGCTTGTGGCCCATCGCCTGGGCGATGATGCGGGCCTCCTGGGCGAAGCGCGCCGCCTCCGGATGGTCGACGTTATAAGGATCCTC
>NZ_NPEX01000525.1 GCF_003258865.1 Rhodoplanes roseus
CGGGCAGCGTCTTCCACAACACCGTGCTGCCGGCCCGCGCGAAGCCGAGGATCACCATCAGGCTGGTCGCCAGCAGCACGCCCCAGACGATCGGCGCGCCCTGCGCCGAGCCGGACGCCTCCAGCACCAGGAGCTTGCCCAGGAAGCCGGACAGCGGCGGCAGCCCGGCGACCGCGATCGCCGCGACGAAGAACAACGCCGCGACCGGCGCACCCGAGACCATCGCCGCGGTCGGCACGATGCGGTCGGCCGCCCGCCCGCGCCGCCGCGCCAAGATGTCGATCAGCAGGAACAGCGCGGCGCCGGACAACGTGCTGTGCACCAGGTAGTAGAGGCCGGCCGCGGTGCCGCCGCGATCGAACAGGCCGAGCGCCGCGAGCAGCGTGCCCATCGACCACACCACCGCGAAGCAGGCGAGCGTCAGCAGGCTGCGGCTCGCCAGCACGCCGCTCGCGCCGACCACCAGGGTCGCCAGGGCGGCCGGCAGCACGAAGGGCGCGGCGACCTCGGCGAGCGCGCCGGCATCGGCGCCGAACACCAGCACGTAGACGCGCAGGATCGAATAGGCGCCGACCTTGGTCATCATCATGAACAGCGCCGCCACCGGCCCGGGCGCGGCCGCATAGGCGCCGGGCAGCCACCAGTGCAGCGGCACCAGGGCGGCTTTCAGGCCGAACACCACCAGCAGCAGCAGCGCGCCGGTGCGCAGCAGCGCCACGTCGCCGGGCGCCACGGCGGCGACCTTGGCGGCCAGATCGGCCATGTTGAGCGTGCCGGTCACGGCGTAGATCAGGCCGACCGCGAACAGGAACAGGGTCGAGCCGATCAGGTTGATGGCGACGTAATTGAGCCCCGCCGTCAGCCGCCGCGCGCCGCCGCCGTGCAGGATCAGCCCGTAGGAGGCGATCAGCATGACCTCGAAGAAGACGAACAGGTTGAACACGTCGCCGGTCAGGAAGGCGCCGTTCAGGCCCATCAGCTGGAACTGCAGCAGCGGATGGAAATGGCGCCCGCGCGTGTCCCAACCGCCGAGCGAATAGAGCGCGATCGAGAAGCCCAGCAACGCGGTCAGCACCAGCATGACGGCGGACAGGCGGTCGAGCACCAGCACGATGCCGAACGGCGCCGGCCAGTCGCCGAGATAATACGGGGTCACGTCGCCGCCGCGCGCCGCCGCGTAGAGCAGGACCGCGACCGCCAGCAGCGCCGCCGTCGCACCGACCGCGACGATGCGCTGAATGTCGCGCCGGTGCCGAAAGACCAGCAGCATCACGGCCGCCGTGAGCGCCGGCAGCGCTATGGGCAGCACGACCGCGGCCGCGACCGGCGTCATCGCGGGGAGGGGAGTCATCGTTTTTCTCCCCCCCATCCCGTGAGTGCGGCGACGCCGCTGCCCCCCACCCCCGACCCCTCCCCGCCACGCACTCCGTGCGTGGGAGGAGGGGAGCCGCAGCGCCTCGCCTCGCTCCGATCGAGCACGGCGCTCGGTCTCCCCTCCCCCCGCGAGCGAAGCTCGTGGCGGGGAGGGGTCGGGGGTGGGGGGCTCTTCGCCGCGATCGTCACGATCGCCGTCGCCTCGGTTCTCACATCCGGTCTCCCGTCGGATCGGCGGGAACCGGGCGCGGCTCGTCGCGATTGCCATCGACGCGGTCGGTGCCGGTCTCCAGATAGCCGCGCAGCGCCAGCACGACGGCCAGGGCCGTCATGCCGAACGAGATCACGATGGCGGTGAGCACCAGGGCCTGGGGCAGCGGGTCCGTGTAGGCCGTCACGGCCGGATCGACGATCGGCGGCCGGTTCTCGGTGAGGCGGCCCATGGCGAACAGGAACAGGTTCACGGCATAGGAGAGAAACACCGTGCCGATGATCACGGGCCAGCTGTGCAGGCGCAGCACCAGATAGATTCCGACCGCGGTGAGAATGCCGATGGCGGCGGCGACCAGGATCTCCATTCAGTCCTCCTGCCCGAGCGTCCGGGCCGGCGTCGCGGCCACGGCGCTGCGCTCCGGC
>NZ_NPEX01000526.1 GCF_003258865.1 Rhodoplanes roseus
GACCTCCCCCCTCCAGGGGGAGGTGGGAAGAAGCCACCAGCGAATCCAGTTGTCGCCTCGGCCCCCGCCGCAGTAAGCAAGCCCATTGGAGGCCCCGGACCGGGCCACCGACACCACCGTTTTGAATTGGAGCCGAGATGAACCTCGCCGAGATTTCCCCGGGCCGCAATCCGCCCAAGGACCTGCACGTCGTGATCGAGATTCCGCTCGGCGGCGAGCCGGTCAAGTACGAGATCGAGAAGTCCTCCGGGGCGCTGTTCGTCGACCGCTTCCTGCACACGGCGATGTTCTATCCCGGCAATTACGGCTTCGTCCCGCACACGCTGTCGATGGACGGCGATCCGCTCGACGTGCTGGTGGTCAACCGCGTGCCGGTGTTCCCGGGCTCGGTGATCCGCTGCCGCCCGGTCGGCGCGCTGCTGATGGAGGACGAGTCGGGCGGCGACGAGAAGATCATCGCGGTGCCGGTCGACGACCTCCACCCGTTCTACACGGACGTGAAGAGCTACGAGGATCTGCCCCCGATCATGCGCGAGCAGATCGGCCACTTCTTCCAGCACTACAAGGATCTGGAGAAGGGCAAGTGGGTCACCATCGTGCGCTGGGTCGACGCCGCGGGCGCCGAGAAGCTGGTGATGGAATCGATCGCCCGCGCCGCCGAGAAGGCCGCGACCACGGGCAAATGACAACTGGCAACTGACCACGGGCGAGCGACGGCTGTCGTGTGACCGCATTCGGACGACAGCGGCGTGACCGGCCCGGCCGGCGCGACGACATGGGGGCCGCCATCGCGCGGCCCCTTTTCGTGTCCGGCGCAGCGACGGGCCGAACCCGCGGCGGCACCCGCGACACTGAAGTGTCGCACGCGGCCTCCGGTTCGCCCTGACATCGCCCCGGTTCGGGGCTGACATGCCGCCCGTGTTCTCCGATCGTCGCGCTGCGGCCGGACCGGCCGCGCGGCGCGCGATCCTGCACCGTCAGCCCTGCAACGCCTCCGGCAAACCGACAGGACCGCCCCATGATCGAGCCGATGCCGCACTCCCGGGCCGTGCGCCCGACGACGCCCGCCTCCGGTTCCGCCACCCCTCCAGCGCTTCGGTCGAGAAAACTGCGGCTCGCCGGCATGGTGGCGCTCGGCGCGCTGTTGGCCGGCCTCGGGCAGCTCTCCCTCGCCTCCAGCGCCGGCGCCGCCGAGCTGCCGCTGGTGCGGGTCGTGCTGTCGAGCGCCGGGCTCGCCCAGTTCCTGCATGCCGGCCCGGTGACGGGTGGCCAGAGCATCGACCTGCCGGTGCGGCTCGATCAGGTCGACGACCTGCTCAAGAGCCTCACCGTGTTCGATCGCGCCGGCGGCGTCGGCGCCGTCAGCCTGCCCGGCAAGCAGCCCCTGGCCGAGCTGTTCCGCGACCTGCCGTTCGGGCCGGAGGCGCTCGCCTCGCCGACCGCGCTGCTCAACGCGCTGGTCGGCGCCGAGGTGGAGGTCTCGGGGCCGGTCACGGCGAAGGGCCGCGTCTTCCGGGTGGAGCCCGAGGAGGTCGCGCTGCCGGCCAATGGCGGCACCGTCACGCGCCACCGCCTCAGCCTGATGACCGAGACGGGCCTGGTGCAGGCCGTGCTGGAGGACCTGACCAGCCTGCGCTTCACCGATCCGGAGACCCGCGCCCAGATCGACCGCGCTCTCGCCGGACAATCGCAGAATCGCGCAAAGGACCGGCGGACGCTATCGATCGGCTTTCTGGGAGACGGCAGCCGGCAGGCCGGGCTCGGCTACGTGGTGGCGGCGCCGGTGTGGAAGACGGCCTACCGGCTGGTGCTGCCCAAGGACGGCGCCAAGGCGCGGCTGCAGGGCTGGGCCGTGGTCGAGAACCTCACCGGCGGCGACTGGAAGGAGGTCGAGCTGGTGCTGGTCTCGGGCAATCCGGTGGCGCTCAAGCAGTCCGGACCTGAGATTCGACGAGTCGACCGGCCACTGGACGCACGGCGCCATCGACTGGGAGGAGTTCAGGCAGGTCG
>NZ_NPEX01000527.1 GCF_003258865.1 Rhodoplanes roseus
GTCCGCATCTCCTGGAGCGGCGCATCCACGGCGCCGATCGCTGCGGTCCCACGGGTGCGCATGACGGCGGCGGCATCGCCGGAGCCCCTCGACCTCTCCGTCATTCAGGCCGAGGACGAGGCCGTCTATCGCATGCTGTCGCGGGCCGATTCGGTCGGGGTGTTCCAGGTCGAGAGCCGCGCCCAGATGACCATGCTGCCGCGGCTGCGGCCGCAGGCGTTCTACGACCTCGTGATCGAGGTGGCGATCGTGCGGCCCGGGCCGATCCAGGGCGACATGGTGCACCCCTATCTGCGCCGCCGGCAGAAGCTCGAGCCGGTGACGTTTCCCTCGCCGTCGCCGGAGCACGGCGACAAGGACGAGCTCGCGCAGGTGCTGGGCAAGACGCTCGGCGTGCCGCTGTTCCAGGAGCAGGCGATGCGCATCGCCATCGTGGCGGCCGGCTTCACGCCGAGCGAGGCCGACCAGCTCCGCCGCGCCATGGCGACGTTCCGGCGGGTCGGCACCATCAAGTACTTCCGGGCCAAGCTGATCGACGGCATGGCGGCGCGCGGCTATCCGCGCGACTTCGCCGAGCGCTGCTTCAGCCAGATCGAGGGCTTCGGCGAATACGGATTTCCGGAGAGCCACGCGGCGAGCTTCGCCCTGCTCGTCTACGCCTCGGCCTGGATCAAGTGCCGCTATCCCGATGTCTTCGCCGCCGCACTCTTGAACAGCCAGCCGATGGGCTTCTACGCCCCCGCCCAGATCGTCCGCGACGCGCAGGAGCACGGCATCACGGTGCTGCCGATCGACGTGAGCTTTTCGGGGTGGGACAACGGGCTGGAGACGCTGCCCAGCAGCACAGCGCCGTCATGGCCGGGCTCGTCCCGGCCATCCACCCCTTGGCGGCGCTGCAAAAACGTGGATGCCCGGGACGAGCCCGGGCATGACGAATCAGAAGCTGTGGTGAGGGATATGAAATCTCGCCTCCACCCCCGCCACGCCGACATGGCGGGCGACATCTGCTCCACCCATGCGGTGCGGCTCGGGTTCCGTCAGATTTCCGGGCTGAAGGAGGACGACGGCCGCGCGATCGCAGCCGTGCGCAAGGACGGGTTCGACTCGATCCGGGATCTCTGGCTGCGCACGAAACTGTCGCCGGCCGTGCTGGAACGGCTGGCCGAGGCGGATGCGTTCCGCTCGCTCGGGCTCGACCGGCGGCAGGCGCTGTGGGCCGTGCGGGCGCTGCGCCGCTCGGGCGACAAGGACGACCTGCCGCTGTTCGCCCGCGTCGCGACGCCGGAGCAGGAGCCCGACGTGGCGCTGCCGCCGATGCGGCTCGGCGAGCATGTCGTCGCCGATTATCGTCATCTGCATCTGTCGCTGAAGGCGCATCCGGTGTCGTTCCTGCGTGGTGATCTCGACCGACGCCGGATTTTTGCCAGCGAGCGACTGGCCGCGTTGCCGTCCGGACGGCGAGTGTCGGTGGCCGGCCTGGTGCTGGTGCGCCAGCGTCCCGGCACCGCGAAGGGCGTGATCTTCGCGACGATCGAGGACGAGACCGCCGTCGCCAACATCATCGTCTGGCCGCAGGTGTTCGAGATGTTCCGGCCGATCGTGCTGGGCGCGCGGCTCGTCGCCGTCACGGGCCGGCTGCAGAACGAGCAGGGCGTGATCCACGTGGTTGCCGAACGGCTCGAGGATCTGTCGCCGCTGCTGAAAAAGCTCGCCGAGGACGCCGGCTGCGTCGAGACGCTGGCGCGCTGCGACGAGTTCAAGCGACCGATCCCGGAGAACCGCCAGCCGCTGCGCGCCGGCACCTCGCTCGCCGCTCTTCTCCGCGAGGCGCCGGATCTCGGCGGCGAGCTCGCCCCCGCCGCCCGCGTCCGCAGCGTGATGCCGAAGGGAAGGAATTTTCGGTGAGTTCTCATTGATCGGACGCGCGCGACTCAGAGCCCGTCATGCCGGCCTTGTGCCGGGCATCCACGCTCTCACGGGCCATACCAAAGACGCGGATGGCCGGGACG
>NZ_NPEX01000528.1 GCF_003258865.1 Rhodoplanes roseus
GGCGGCCGGGCTGGTGGCCCTCGGCATGGCGCTGGGCGCCGTGGCCGTGCTGGCGGCGGCGCTCGTCGCCGCGGCCGGGCTACCCGGGCGGTAACAGGCTCCGACGGGCGAGCTCGGTGATCGCCGTGGCACCGGGTGCGAAGCCGCGCGAGACCGCCTCGCACGTGAAGGCGCCGGGGGGCCCGTCGATCCGATAGAGGTTGTAGGCCGCCGGCTCGTGATGCCCGTCCGGCGAGGCGGACGCCGAGGGGAGGCCGACCGCCGGGATCGGCCCCGCGGGTCCGTCCATCCACATCAGCGCATGGACATGGTCGTGCCCGTGCAGCACCAGCTCGGCGCCGGTCCGCGCCAGCACGGCCCGGAACGCGTCCGCATCGACCAGGCGCTTGTGCCGGCTCGCCGGCGTCTTGTGGGGTGGATGGTGGAGCAGCACGACGCGGAACAGGCCCTCCTCACCGAGTTGCGTGAGCCGTTTCTCCAGACGGCCGAGCTGGTCCTGGCCGAGGAGGCCGGTGGCCAGGAAAGCCGGGGTCGGCACGGCGCTGGACAGCCCCACCAGCGCGACGGGGTCGCGTCTCCGGACATACGGAAAGCGAGGTCCGGATTCGGTCGCGGCCTCGCGATCACCGCGCATGTAGGCGTCCCAGTGCTTGTCCCACTGGGCCATGGCGGTCCGCACATAGGCGTCGTGGTTGCCGGGGATGAAGCTGACCGCCTCCGGCTGCCCGAACGCGGCGAGCCATTCGCCCGTGGCGGCGAATTCGCCGGGCAGGGCGATATTGACCAGGTCGCCCGTGATGGCGGTGTGGTCCGGCTTCTGCGCGGCGAGGTCGGCGATCAGGTCGGTCAGGATCTCGACCCGGTGCCGGCGATGGCGGTTGCGACGCCAGTTCAGCCAGCCGACCACGCGCTTGGAGGCGAGCTCCCGCAGCCGCGGCCGCGGCAGCGGGCCGATGTGCAGATCGGTGAGATGAGCCAGGACGAACATGCGGACCGTCATGCCCGGCCGCGCGCCGGGCATCCAGGTCTAAAAAACGTTCAGGACGAAAAAGATCCGCGCCTCGGACCGGCGACCCGTCACGAGCGCGACTGCCGGATCACGTCGAGCCACCCCTGGGCGGCCTTCTCGGCGCTCTGGCGGACCGCATCGGTCTGCTTCTGAGCGTATTCTTCCATGTAGGGGTCACCGGCGCCGCCGGCCTTGGCGATCAAGTGCCATTTGACCGCCGCCACCGGGTCGAGGGTGATGCCGCGGCCGGCGCTCAGCATGCGAGCCAGGCGGTTCTGGGCGATGGCGCTGCCCCGCATCGCGGCCTTGCGGAACAGCTGGGCGGCGCGGGCCTCGTCCTTCGGCACGCCGGTGCCGTTGAACAGCGCGATCGCGTACTCGACCTGCGCATCGACGACGCCGGCCGTAGCGGCGCGCTCCAACCAGCGGGCGGCTTCGGCGGCGTCCTGAGGAACGCCGCGCCCCTCCTTGTGAAGCACCGCCAGGGCGTATTGCGCCTCTGCGCTGCCGCCGGCGGCGGCCGTGCGGAAGAGCTCGGCGGCGCGGTCGTAGTCCTGCGGAAAGAGCTGACCCTCGACATAGAACAGGCCGAGATCGTAGGCGGCGGCCGGGTGGCCGAGCTTGGCGGCGGCAGCCAGCAGGCGGGCCGCCTCTCTCATGTCCTTCGGGCCGGCGCGGCCGCCGAGCCGGAACATGGCGAGGGCGAACATGGCGTCGCGGTCGCCGCGGGCGGCGGCGAGGCCGTACCATTCGGCGGCTTTCTGGTCGTCCTGGGAAACGCCCAACCCGCTGGAATAGAGCTCGCCCAGCAGCGTCATGGCGCGGACGTCCTGCGACGCCTCGACCCGCTTGGTCGCCTCGTGGAAGGCGGTCAGGAAGTAGCCGCGCTGAAAGGCCCCGAAGGCGAGGTCCGGTGCGGTGGCCGGAACGCCGGCCGGCGGCTTTCCGGGGGCGGTGGCGGGCGGCTTGGCCGGCGAGCTCGCCGGGCGCGGCGCGG
>NZ_NPEX01000052.1:0-15039 GCF_003258865.1 Rhodoplanes roseus
CCCGACCCTCCCCCTCCAGGGGAGGGTGAAGCAGAGCCTCACTTCACCAGCGCGCAGCCGCCGTCGGCGAGCGGCCGGAACGCTTCGGCGGCCGGGATGGTGGCGAGGACCTTGTGGTAGTCCCACGGGCCCTTGCTCTCCTCGGGCTTCTTCACCTCGACCAGCATCAGGTCGTGGATCTTGCGGCCGTCGGCCCGGATCGAGCCCTTGCCGAACAGCTTGTCGTCGGTCGGCGTCGCCTTCATCTGGGCGACCACCTTGGCGCCGTCGCCGTCGCTGCCGAGCGCGTGCACGGCCTTGAGATAGTGCATCACGGCCGAGTAGACGCCGGCCTGCACCATGGTCGGATAGTTGCCCTTGTTGGCGGCCGAGAACTCCTTGGCGAAGGCGCGGTTGGCGTCGCTCGTGTCCCAGTACCAGGCCTCGGTGAAGGTCAGCCCCTGCGCGGTCTTCAGGCCGAGCGCGTGCACGTCGGTGATGAAGACCAGCAGGCCGGCGAGCTTCTGGCCGCCCTGGACGATGCCGAACTCGGACGCCTGCTTGATCGAGTTGATGGTGTCGGCGCCGGCATTGGCGAGCCCGATCACCTGCGCCTTGGACGCCTGCGCCTGCAGCAGGAACGACGAGAAGTCCTGCGCCGGGAACGGATGCCGCACCTTGCCCAGGACCTTGCCGCCCATCTGCTCGACCACGGCGGCGGTGTCGCGCTCCAGCGCATGGCCGAAGGCATAGTCCGCCGTGAGGAAGTACCAGTTCTTGCCACCCTGCTTGACCAGCGCGGCGCCGGTGCCGTGCGCCAGCGCCCAGGTGTCGTAGGTCCAGTGCACCAGGTTGGGCGAGCAGGCCGAGCCGGTGAGGTCGGAGGCGCCGGCACCGGAGTTGAGGAAGACCTTGTTCTTCTCGCGGGTGATCTGGTTGACGGCGAGCGCCACCGACGAGGTCGGCGTGTCGACGATCACGTCGACCTGCTCGACGTCGTACCAGCGCCGCGCCACGCCGGCGCCGATATCGGCCTTGTTCTGGTGGTCGCCGAAAATCACCTCGATCTTCTCGAAGCACTTTTGCGCCTTGCAGAAGTCCTCCACGGCCTTCTTGGCGGCGAACACCGAGCCCTGGCCGGAGAGATCCGCATAGGTGCCGGACTGGTCGTTCAAGACGCCGATCTTGATGACGCCGTCGGTGTACTGGGCGCTGGCCGGCGCGCTGGCGCCGACCGCGAGGGCGGCGGCGGCGATCCCGCCGAGCAACATGGTCCTGGTGGTCATCTGCTTCCTCCGGATTGTTCTGACGGATTGGTTCGTCTTGGCTCGTTCGCGTCGTGTCCCGGGCGCCGATCGTGATCAGACGCCCAGATAGGTCTTCAGCTTGTCGCGGCTCTGCTCCAGCGCCGCATTGGGGATCATGTCGATCACCTGCCCGTGCTCGACGACATAGTGGCGGTCCGCGACCGTGGCGGCGAAATGGAAGTTCTGCTCCACCAGCAGGATGGTGAAGCCGGTCTCGCGCAGCATCCGGATGGTCGCGCCGATCTGCTGGACGATCACGGGCGCGAGCCCCTCGGTCGGCTCGTCGAGCAGCAGCAGGTCGGCGCCGGTGCGCAGGATGCGGGCGATCGCCAGCATCTGCTGCTCGCCGCCGGAGAGTTTTGTTCCCTGGCTTGCCGAGCGTTCGCGGAGATTGGGAAAGAGCCGGTAGATCGCCTCGACGTCCAGACCGCCGGCTTTCACCCGCGGCGGCAGCAGCAGGTTCTCCTTCACCGACAGGCTGGCGAAGATGCCGCGCTCCTCCGGGCAGATGGCGATGCCGGCCTTGGCGATGGCGTTGGACTTGAGATGGATCAGCTCGCGCCCGTCGTAGCGCACCGAGCCGGAGCGCTTGGGCAGCATGCCCATCACGGCCCGCATGGTCGTGGTCTTGCCGGCGCCGTTGCGGCCCAGCAGCGTCACCACCTCGCCGCGCGCCACCTCGAAGCTCATGCCGTGCAGGATGTGGCTCTCGCCGTACCAGCCCTGGAGGTCGCGGACCTGGAGCAGCGCCTCAGCCATGCCCGGTCCCCATATAGGCCTCGACCACTGCGGGATCCTTGGACACCTCGGCGTAGCTGCCCTCCGCCAGGATCTCGCCGCGGGCCAGCACGGTGATGCGGTCGGAGAGGTCGGCGACGACCGAGAGATTGTGCTCGACCATCAGCACGGTGCGGTCCTTGGCGACGCGCTGGATCAGGTCGGAGATGCGCTTGATGTCCTCGCGGCCCATGCCGGCCATCGGCTCGTCGAGCAGCAGCATCTCGGGATCGAGCGCCAGGGTGGTCGCGATCTCCAGCGCCCGCTTGCGCCCATAGGGGAGCTCGACGGCCGGCAGCTTCGCGTAGGACTGCACGCCGACCTGCTCGAGAAGATCCATGGCGCGGTCGTCCAGCACCTCGACCGACCGCTCCGGCTTCCAGAAGTGATAGGCCGTGCCGAGCGTGCGCTGCAGCGCCACCCGGACGTTCTCCAGCACGCTCAGATGCGGGAACACGGCCGAGATCTGGAACGAGCGCACCAGCCCCATGCGGGCGATCTCGTGCGGCCTGGACGCGGTGATGTCGCGGCCGTTGTACAGAATGCGGCCGGTGGTCGGCTGCAGGAATTTGGTGATCAGGTTGAAGCAGGTCGTCTTGCCGGCCCCGTTGGGTCCGATCAGGGCGTGGATGGTGCCGCGGCGGACCTTCAGCCGGACATTGTTGACCGCGCGGAAGCCTTTGAATTCCTTCGTCAACCCGTCCGTCTCGATGACGTTCTCGGAGGTCATGCAGGGGCGCCCGCTCCTGATCGTGGCAGCGCGGACGGAAGACGGACCGGCACGCCGCCGGTGACCGTCGGAGTCAAGAACCCGGTGCCGCGCGAAAAAACCGCGCGGACGGGACGCAATTCGAGTGCTCGGCGAAACGCCACGCCGTGTCTCCTCCCGGACGATGGGGCGGTCCGTTTCGGCCACCCTCGTATTCTTTGAAAACGACGACATGCGTGGTCGTCGGCGACGACCACATGCTCGTCGGGCGATGCCGGCGGGCGTCGAAAAATCGCGCCACAGCCTTGCATCGCGGCGGCAGTCTAGCAGAGGTCGACGCCTTGGCGAGGCGTATTTTGGTCGTATGGACAACGGCCGGGACGCCGTTCGGCGGGACTTTCCGCCGCACCCCGGACGGCCTCGCCGGGCGCCGGATCGGCCTCCGGGGCTTGCATCCGGGAGCCGGCTCGGGACAGATGGCGGATCGTCCGCCGGCACCCCCGCCCCGCCCGCCGCCGGCGCCATTCCGCCCGACGCGATCCTTGCGCGAGGCTGCGACGCGGACGCTCTGCTATGGGCCGAAAGCCCGAGGAAGGATCATGACCAAAACCCTCTCTGTCTGCGTCGTCGGCGGCACCGGAGCCGAAGGAAGCGGCCTCGCGATGCGCTGGGCCCGTGCGGGCCACCGCGTCACCATCGGGTCGCGCGACCCGGCCAAGGCCGAGGCGGCCGCGGCCGAGCTCAACCAGAAGCTCGGCAAGCCGCTGATCTGCGGCGCCGCGTCGAGCGACGCCGTGACGGGCGCCGACGTCGTCGTGCTGACCGTGCCCTATGCGGCGCAGATGCCGACCGCCGAGGGTCTCAAGGACGTGCTCGACGGCAAGATCCTGATCGACGTGACGGTGCCGCTGGTGCCGCCGAAGGTGTCGCGCGTGCAGCTCCCGCCGACCGACTCCTGCGTCGTCGCGCTGCAGGCCGCCCTCGGCGAGGGCGTCAAGGTCGTCTCGGCGTTCCAGAACGTCTCGGCCCACAAGCTGAAGGACCCGGACAAGGTCATCGACTGCGACGTGCTGGTGGCGGGCGACGACAAGGAGGCCCGCGCCGTGGCGATCCGGCTCGCCGGCGACGCCGGCCTGCGCGGCATCGACGCCGGCCCGCTGGCCAACTCGGTGGTCGCCGAGGCGCTGACCTCGGTGCTGATCTTCATCAACCGCACCTACAAGATCCCCGACGCCGGCATCCGCATCACCGGCCTCGGCGAGACGCCGGCGGCGTAAACGGACGCCTCTGCCGCAGGATCGCCGGCACGCCCGGCGATCCCGCGCAACTCTCTCCGGACGTCCTACGGACAGGTGACCCGCATCTTGTTGGCGAAGGTCTGTCCGTAGGTGTCGGAGGGATCGAGCGGCTTGGCGTCGAGCTGGCTGAGCCGGAGCTGTTCCGCCGCGGTCGGCTCGTGCGGAAGCTCGAGCGCGAGCCGGCAGGCGGGCGGCGCGCCGACCAGCGTGACCGGCGTCCCCTTGGCGAAGGCGAAGTCGACGAAGATCGACGGATCGTAGATGTCGATCGCCATCGCCCTGGCCGCCACGGGCGTCTTCAGCGGCAAGGTGAAGTGCAGCGTCAGGCTCGGATCCTTGTACTCCAGCCAGTAGTCGACCGGCGGCGCGAACGGCGCCGTCTTGCCGTCCGCCTTGGCGTAGGTGAAGAAGTCGTACTCCATCAGCGACGTCATGTTGGTCTCGGCGAGCCCGCTCAGCTCCTGGCGGGTGTAGGCGCCTTTCCGGGCGTGCCGGATGCCCTGAAGCGCGTAGGCCGAGAACATGTCGTCGAACGTCCAGGCGTGGCGGACGCCGGTCATCCGCCCGTCGGCGGCGTAGAGAAGCTCACTGTGGAACGTCACCCAGACGTGCGGATGCGCCCTGGCCGCGTTCACGGACTGCAAGAGGACGAGCAGACCCGCACCCGCAACCGCCGCGATCCGTCCCGCGATCCGTCTCATGCCGTGCGCTCCGATGACACGGCGGAGCATTGTTGAAGGAGTGCGGCGGCACCGCGGCAGTGACGACGGCGTCGTCGGCGCCCGTTGAGCCGATCCGGCCCTGTATGCTAATGTCATACGCATGTCGGAGAGCAACACAACCACGGTCCTGAGCGTCCGCGTGAGCCGCGAGGAGCGTGCCCTCCTCGAAGCAGCGGCCGAGCAGTCGCGCACGAGCCTGAGCGAGTTCATGCGGCGATCGTCGCTCGACGCCGCCGAAGCGGAGGTTTTGGGCCGCAGCGTCGTGACGATCCCGGCAAAGGACTGGGAGGCGTTCGAGCGCTGGGTGCGCAGTCCGGCCGAGCCGAACCCGGCCTTGGAGACCTTGGCGAGGCTGACGCCGACCTGGGAGAGGTGACGGTGTCGGCCGCGACGGCCCCTCGCCCTCTCGCGGAAGCCGACGATCGCGCGGGGTTCGATTGCGGGCGCGAGTCACTGAACATCTGGTTTCGCCGGCACGCCTGGGCGAACCACCTCAGCGGGGCATCGCGCGTCAACGTCATCGCCGACCCGACGACGGGACGCATCATCGGCTACGTGACGCTGAGCGCGTGCCAGATCGAGCGCGCCTTCCTGCCGAAAGCGCAGCAGCGCAATCAGCCCGATCCTGTTCCGGTCACGCTGCTCGGGCAGCTCGCCGTGGACAAGGCCTTTCAGGGCCGCAAGCACGCGGCATCGCTGCTCCAGTTCGCGTTGAAAACTGCGCTGCGCGCCTCCGAGATCGTCGGCAGCGTCGGCGTGATCGCGCACCCGCTCGACGACACGGTCCGCGGATTTTACGCGAGCTGGGGGTTTCGGGATCTGGCCTTCGATCCCCGCGGCGCCATGATGATCCGCACCTCGGAGCTGCAGAGGCTGTTCGGGACCGACGTGACCGGCGCCCCTTCGCGTTCGCCACGTCCCGACGAGACGTAGGTCTCCACGCCCACCGTTTCGATCCGTCCCGCGATCCGTCTCATGCCCTGCGCTCCGATGACACGACGGAGCATTGTTGAAGGAGTGCGGCGGCACCGCGGCAGCCCGCAGCGCCGCAACCATTTCGCTGCCGTCCCGACCGCACCCACTGCGGACGCCGACCGCGTTTGAAGACATCCGAGGGGGAACGACAGCAGCTCTGAATCGAATGTCCGGAGAGCTTCACAAGCTCTCACGTGATCGCATCGAGGCCTTTGGCCTTGACGATCGACAGAAGCTTGAGGGACGGCCCGCTAGGTCGCTTTTCGCCGCGCTCCCATTCGCTCACCAGCTTCGGCTTGACGTTCAGATAGTGGGCGAAGACGCCCTGGCTGACACCGGCGCGCTTTCGAATCGCGACGATCTCCGCGGCGCTCAGCGGCTCGACCGCCGTGAGGCACGATGCGTCGAACTCGCGCATGGTCGCCTGGTCGACGAGCCCGTCCGATGCAGGCCCGCGGCAGTCTCGTGGATGGCAGCCGATAGAGGGCTGCGAGGCTTACCGGTCGTGGTCTCGGCTTTGATGGGCACCGGGCAACTCCTTCAACTCCTCCTCCCTCAGTGCCGTCGCGAGCTGGTCGTCCGTGTTGCCCAGGACCAGCTTGGCAAGCTTCTTGAGGTCGGCGAGCTCCTTGTCGTCTATGTTGTCGCGTTCGCTCTTGGCGAAGCCGTACAGGAACACGCTCCGCTGTCCCGATCGAAACGCGATGACGGTCCTGTACCCGCCGGAGCGGCCTCGACCTGCGCGTGCGACGCGCTGCTTGATGTCGCCACCGCCGAGGTCGGCGTCCACCGAGCCGCACTCGGCCCGAAAGACAGCCTCGCGAAGGCAATCGTCGGCCAACCGTTCCCTCCGGGCGAATCTCGCGAAGACCTTCGTGACGAAAACTCGCTCTTGCTCCGCGCCGACCGCATACCATGCCCCTAGGGGGCATAGTTCAACCGCCACGACCACCGTCTCCGATCGGCCTCCTCACAGCGCCTTGAGATACCGGATCGGCCGTCCCGGGGCGATCGCCTGGGCGGCGGCGACGATGGCGTTGGCGTCGATGCCGTAGTGGCGGTAGAGGTCGGCGAGCGCGCCGGTCTGGCCGAAATGCTCGACGCCGAGCGGCCGGGTGCGATGGCCCGCGACGGCGCCGAGCCAGGCGAGCGTCGCCGGGTGACCGTCCAGCACCGTGACGATGCCGCAGTGGGGCGGCAGTTCCGCCATCAGCCGCTCGATATGCGAACGAGCGTGGGCGAGGCCGCGCTCGCGGGCACGGCTCGCCGCCGTCCAGCCGGCGTTGAGCCGGTCGGCCGAGGTGACGGCCAGCAGGCCGACGTCGCGGCGGTCCTCGGCCATCAGGCCGACGGCCTGGATCGCCTCCGGCGCGATGGCGCCCGTGTAGGCGACCACCACCTGGCAGTTCGGCCCCGGCTTCCGCATCCAGTAGGCGCCGTCGATGATGCCCTGGCGGAGCGCGTCGGTCATCGGCCGCTGCGGCTGCTCCACCGGCCGGGTGGAGAGGCGCAGATAGACCGAGCCGCCCGTCTCGTCGCGCAGCCAAGTGCGCTCGGACGCCTCGCCCTCGCCATTGCGCTGCACGTAGTCGAACGCGAAGGCGAGGATCACGGCGAGCTCGTCGACGAAGCTCGGCTCGAAGGCGGCGAGCCCGTCCTGCGCCATGCCGATCAGCGGCGTGCCGATCGACTGGTGGGCCCCGCCTTCCGGCGCCAGCGTGATTCCGGACGGCGTGCCGGCCAGGATGAAGCGGGCGTCCTGGTAGCAGGCGTAGTTCAGCGCATCGAGGCCGCGGCAGATGAACGGATCGTAGAGCGTGCCGATCGGGAACAGCCGCTCGCCGTTGAGCGAATGCGACAGGCCGAGCGCCGACAGGAGGATGAACAGGTTCATCTCGGCGATGCCGAGCTCGATGTGCTGGCCCTTCGGCGAGAACTCCCAGGTCAGCGTCGAGGGGATGCGCTCGCTCTTGAAGGTGTCGACCATGACCTCGCGGGCGAAGAGACCGCGGCGGTTCACCCAGGCGCCCAGGTTGGTCGACATGGTCACGTCCGGCGACGTGGTGACGACGCGATCGGCGAAAGCGGACTTGTCCTTGCCGATCTCGTTGAGGAGCACGCCGAACCCCTGCTGGGTCGACATGGTCGGCGCGATCTCGACCTTCAGCGCGGCCGGCACCTCGACATGCGCGGCCGAGAGCCGGCGCGGCCCGCCTTTCGCGAACGGCACCTCGTCGAGGAATCCCTGCAGCGCTTCGGCCGGGAGATCGAGACCTTCGAAGCGGTCCCATTCGTGGCCGGGCCGAATCCGCATCGCCGTGCGGAAAATCTCCATCTGGGCCTTGGTCATCAGGCCGGCGTGGTTGTCCTTGTGGCCGGCGAGCGGCAGGCCGTGCCCCTTGACCGTGTAGGCGATGAAGCAGGTCGGCCGGTCGTGGTCGACCTTGCCGAAGGCCTCCAGCAGCGTCGGCAGGTCGTGCCCCGCCAAGTTGGTCATCAGCCGGCCGAGGTCGTCGTCGGACAACGAGTCCAGCATGGCGCTCAGCGGCCCCTGGTCGCCGAGGTCGTCGGTGAGCCGCCGCCGCCACGCGGCGCCGCCCTGGAACGTCAGGGCCGAGTAGAGCTGGTTCGGGCAGGTGTCGATCCAGGCCCGCAGCCTGTCGCCGCCCGGCTGCGCGAAGGCGTTCTCGAGCAGCACGCCGTATTTGAGGATGACCACGTCCCAGCCGAAGGCGCGAAAGAGCTTCTCGTAGCGCTCCCACAGCCCCTCGCGAACGACGGCGTCGAGGCTCTGGCGGTTGTAGTCGATGATCCACCAGCAGTTCCGCAGGCCCTGCTTCCACCCCTCCAGCAGCGACTCGAAGATGTTGCCCTCGTCCATCTCGGCGTCGCCGACCAGCGCGATCATGCGGCCGGGCGGGCGGTCGGCGGCGAAGCCGTGGCCGTGCACGTAGTCCTGGACCAGCGAGGCGAACAGCGTCTGCGCCACGCCGAGCCCGACCGAGCCGGTGGAAAAGTCGACCTCGTCGGAATCCTTGGTACGCGACGGATAGCTCTGCGCGCCCTTGTAG
Source organism: Rhodoplanes roseus (assembly GCF_003258865.1). GTDB lineage: Bacteria > Pseudomonadota > Alphaproteobacteria > Rhizobiales > Xanthobacteraceae > Rhodoplanes > Rhodoplanes roseus. The sequence goes on from NZ_NPEX01000052.1 coordinate 8,839, forward strand.
CCGCGGAAGTTCGCCAGCTTCTCCCGCGTCTGGCGGCCCAGCAGATACTGGATGGCGTGGAAGATCGGGCTCGCATGCGGCTTGACGGCGACCCGGTCCTGCGGCCGCAGGACGCTGAAATAAAGGGCCGTCATGATGGTCGACAGCGAGGCCGACGAGGCCTGGTGGCCGCCGACCTTCAGCCCGTCGACATTGTCGCGACCGTGGTTCGCCTCGTGGATCATCCACGCGGCGAGCCACAAGACCTTGCGCTCGAGCGCGGAGAGAACGTCCGGGTCGTGAGTCATCGCCAAATCCATCCGGGACACGGTCCGGCCGGCAGCCGGCGCGGCGCACCGCACGCCAGGATAGAGCGCGGTCCGCTCGGGCTCAAAGCACAATCCCGCATGCCGGCCGCCCCGAGCCCCGGCTGGGCTTCGCCCTCGGCGACGTCACCCGCGCGCGGGAAAGCCGTAGAGCCGCGCCGGATTGTCGACCAGGATCCTCTGCCGGTCCGCCGGAGCCTCGATCCACTCCGGGATCAGGTCGACCAGGTCGCCGTCGTTCGGCATGCCGCGGCCATCCATGTTGAGATGCGGCCAGTCGCTCCCCCACACCAGCCGCTCCGGCGCGTGCGCGACCAGGGCGCGGGCGATCGGGGTGACGGCCGCATAGGGGAAGTCCCCCGGAACGCAACGCATCGGTCCGGACAGCTTGATCCACACCCGCCCGGTGTCGAGCAGCCGCTTGAGCGTCCGCATCGCCGGCTGGTCGGGCCCGCGTTCCGCTTTCACGCTGGCGAAGTGGTCGAGCACGATGGTGTTGGGCAGCGCCAGCAGGCGATCGGCGAAGTCGTCGATGTCGGCGCCGTGCGGGTAGAACTGGACGTGCCAGCCGTGGGCGGCGACGCGGGCCGCGACCGGCTCCGAGATGGTCGGCAGCACGCCGCCGCGCGAGCCGCTCATGAAGCGCACCCCGCGCACGCCGAGCGTATTCAGCCGGTCGATCTCGGCGTCGTCGATGTCCTCGGGCACCAGGGCGACGCCGCGATAGCGGTCCGGATAGCGTTCCAGCACGTCGGCGAGCAGGCGCGTGTTTCGGCCGTAGCCGCCGGGGCTGACCAGCACGGCGGCGGACAGGCCGAGCGTCGCCATCAGCGCGATGTGGGTCTCGGGAAGTGCGTCGGCCGACACGTAGTAGCTGGTCGGGTCGAACGCATAGCGGTCCGACGGGCCGATGAGGTGGATGTGGGTGTCGACGCTGCCCGGCGGACAGGCGAAGCGCGGCGTTTTCGGGTTCGGATCGGGCGGCTGGGTGAACACGGGCATGGCGCGGCCGCGAAGCTCCTCGGCTCAATCGATGGTGATGTTGGAGGCTTTGGCGAGATCGCGCCATTGCACGACCTCGCGGGTGATGCGGGCGGCGAAGTCCTGCGGCGTGCTGCCGACCGGCTCGATGCCGTCGCGGGCGAGCCGGCCGGCGAGCGCCTCCGACCGCACCGCGGCGATGCTGGCCTTCGCAACGGCGTCGACGATCTCGGCGGGCGTGCCTGCCGGCGCCATCAGGCCGATCCACAGCACGCCCTCGTAGCCGGGGAAGCCGAGCTCAGCGATGGTCGGCAGGTCCGGCATCAGCGGCGAGCGGCGGGCGCTGGCGAAGGCGAGCGCCTTCAGGCTGCCGCCGGCGATGTGGGCGTTGCTGGTCGCGTAGGTGTCGAGCTTGAGCTGGACGACGCCGGCGACGAGGTCGGTGAGCGCCGGCGCCGCGCCGCGATACGGCACGTGCAGGACCTGGGCGCCGGCCCGGCGCAGCAGCAGCTCCATGGTGAGGTGCGGCAGCGTCCCGTTGCCCGCCGACGAGTAGCTCAGCTTGCCGGGATTCTTGGCCGCGTAGGCGACGAAGCCGGCGAAATCCCCGAACGGCGCGGCCGGATGGGCGACCAGAAGTTCCGGCACCTCGGCGATCACCGACACGGGGATGACGTCGCGCTCCCAGTCGTAGGGGAGCTGCCGGGGCTTGAGAGCGGCGTTGATGGTGTGGTTCGGCGTCGCGATCAGCAGCGTGTGGCCGTCGGGCGCCGATTTCGCCACCGCGTCGGTGGCCAGGATGCCGCCCGCCGCCGCCTTGTTCTCGATCACGAAGGACCAGCCGCGCTCCTCGGTGATGCGCTGCGTGACCAGCCGGGTGACGATGTCGACGGCGCCGCCGGCCGAGAACGGCACGATCACCCGAATGGGCTTGCTCGGATACTCGGCGCGGACCGGGCCGGGCCAGACTACGAGAGCGCCGAGCAGCGCCATGACGAGGCCGGCGGCAGATGCGGTGGGACGAAACGGACGGACCATGGTCTCGACCTCTCGAGTGGACGAGTCGGGTGTCGCTGTGTCGTGGACGATGCCGCAGGCACAAGCGCCATGCCGGCACGGGAGGGAAGGTCTAGCCGGAGAAGGCTATAGCATCGCGGCGGTCGAGACAAACCGGCGCGGGTTTCACCGCCCGCTCCTGCTCTCAGGCCCCCTGCTCGCGGGCCGCCATGATGGCGAAGAACAGGTAGGCGACGATCATCAGCGCCAGGCCGACCACGACGATCCAGTGGACGCCGTAGATCAGCGGAAAGAAGATCTGCACGACGATCATGGTGACCGAGCCGGTCAGCCACACCACGGCGCCCCACGGCGCGGCGAGCCACAGGCCGACGGCGGCGACCAGGTCGATGACGGCGAAGAACACGGTCGCGGTCTGCCAGGGCAGCGACTGGGCGTCGAACACCTCGTTCGGCCCGGCCCCGATGCCGCACACGGCGGCCCAGTGATAGAGGCCCTTGAGCATGGCGACGCCGGCGGCGACCCGCAGGAACACCACGAGATACCAGGCCCAGCCCTCGCGATCGGGCCGATAGTCCTCGGCCTGCACAGGGTCGAGCTGCTCGATCGGGCCGGCGCCGGAGGAGTTGCTCACCGTCCACACCTCCGGCCCGCTCGCCGCTCGGCGCGGTGCAGCCTGTCGGCCCTCGCAGGCGAAAAGAGTGTCAAGAACATGGAACACCGGTGCGGAACGCGCTAGAACGCGACAAAACAATTACGGAGAACAGCCATGGCCATCAAGTACGGCCGCCCGATCGAGTCGAAGGTCCGGGTGGTCCCGGCCGAGCCGGCGGCCTCCTCCCGGCAGGATTGTCTCGATCTCGTTCAACGGCCGCGCCGCAACCGCCGCACCGACTGGGCGCGCCGCATGGTGCGCGAGAACGTGCTGACCGCCAACGACCTGATCTGGCCGCTGTTCCTGGTCGACGGCGACAACATCCGCACGCCGGTGCCGTCGATGCCGGGCGTCGACCGCATCTCGCTCGACCACGCGGTGCGCGAGGCCGAGCGCGCCGCCAAGCTCGACATCCCGTGCCTCGCCCTGTTTCCCTACACGGATCCGAAGCTGCGCGACGAGAACGGCACCGAGGCGCTCAATCCCGACAATCTGGTCTGCCGCACCGTGCGGGCGATCAAGAAGGAGGTGCCGGACATCGGCATCCTCTGCGACGTCGCCCTCGATCCCTACACCAGCCACGGCCACGACGGCCTGCTCGCCGACGGCCAGATCCTCAACGACGAGACCGTCGACGTGCTGATCCGGCAAAGCATCCTGCAGGCCGAGGCCGGCTGCGACATCGTCGCCCCCTCCGACATGATGGACGGCCGCATCGGCGCGATCCGCCAGGCACTCGACGACGAGGGCCGCATCGACGTCCAGATCATGGCCTACGCGGCCAAGTACGCGTCGGTGTTCTACGGCCCGTTCCGCGATGCGGTCGGCTCGTCGACGACCCTGACGGGCGACAAGCGTACTTATCAGATGGACTACTGTAATACGAACGAGGCGCTGCGCGAGGTCGAGCTGGATCTCGAAGAAGGCGCCGACATGGTCATGGTGAAGCCTGGGCTACCCTATTTGGATATAGTCCATCGCATCAAGGAAACCTTCGCGCACCCGACGTTCGTCTACCAAGTGTCGGGAGAATATGCGATGATCATGGCGGCCGCCGGCAACGGCTGGCTCGACGGCGACAAGGCCATGATCGAAAGCCTGATGGCTTTCAAGCGGGCGGGGGCAGACGGCATCCTCACTTATTTCGCGCCGCGCGTCGCGGAAAAGCTGAAGCAAGGCCGTCTGTTGTGAGTGCCTGCTGATGTAAGGGATCCGGCGCCCTCCCGGGCGCCAGCGCCGCCGGCGGGTAACGACCCGACGGTACGACCCGATGCCGTGATCCACGGCACGCGGTCGTGCCGGGACGCATGCCGAGGGGGACGCGATGCCGAACCGGAGTGTGCCGAGCCAGAGCCAGAGCAGGCCGCACCGTCATGCCGCTCAGCAACGATCGAGCCGTGGCTCGCGTGTCCTGATCACGACGCTGGCCTGCGGGGTGGGCTGCCTCGCGGCCTGGGTGCTCGCCGCCAACACGGTGCTGAAGGATCCGTCCGCGCCCCGCCGCGATGTCGCCGCCGCCCTGCTGGCCGCCCGCGACGGCGCGCCGCCGACCCTCTCCATCCTCAAGATCGCCTCGTCCACCCCGAGCCCCGACCTTCCGCCGCCCGCCGCCGCGGAGCCCGCTGCGCCGGTGGCACCGATCGCGATCGCCGAGGCGCCGGCCGCGGAGCCGCCGGCCCTGGCGGCCGATCCGGAGCCGACCCTGGTGCTGGCGTCCGCCGGACCGTCCGACGTCACCGGCACGCTCTCGGCCGCGCCGCTGCCAGCCGGGATGCCGGACGGGGTCGAGGATCCGGCCGATGCGCCGCTCGCCGAGCTGGTGCCGCTGCCGCGCAAGCGTCCGCTCGTCGCCCTGGTCCCGCTGCCGCGGCCACGCCCGGAGGTCGAGGCCGTCGCCTCGGCGGCGCCCGCGACGACGATCCCGGACTGGCAGATCGAGCGCAACCAGCCGCAGTGAACGCAGCCGTGACGGCCGCGTCGTCCGCCGTCCCTACTCGATCGCCTTGACGGTCTCGATCTTGACCGGGTCGTAGCCGTGCTCGGCGAAGGCGCGGACGATCTCCTGGGCATGGCCGCGGTCGCGCGCCTCCACCGTGACGTCGACCTTGGCGCCCTTGGCCGGCACGTCGAGGAAGAGCCGGTGGTGGTCGACCTCCAGAATGTTGGCGCCGTGCTCGCCCAGGAGCGTCGCGATGGCACCGAGCACGCCGGGCCGGTCCGGGATGGTGAGGCGGATCGAGACGATGCGCGACTCGCGCTCGAGCTCGCGCACCATGATCGAGGCGAGAATGCGCGGATCGATGTTGCCGCCGCACAGGACGAGGCCGACCCGCTTGCCGCGGAACCGCGCCGGCTCCGCCAGCATGGCGGCGAGGCCCGCCGCGCCCGCGCCTTCGGCCATGGTCTTCTGCAGCGTGACATAGGCGTTGACGGCCTGCTCGAGCTGCGTCTCGTCGACCAGCACGATGTCGGAGACGAGCGCCTGGATGATGGGCCGGGTCAGCACGCCGACATTCTTCACGGCGATGCCCTCGGCCAGCGTCGGTCCGCCGACCGCCCGCGTCTCGCCCCGCACCGCATTGCGCATCGCCGGATAGAGCGCCGCCTCGACTCCCAATATCTCGATGGCGGGCCGGACGCCGCGGGCCGCGACCGCGTTGCCGGCGATCAGGCCGCCGCCGCCGATCGGGATCACCAGCATGTCGAGATCCGGCACCTCGGCCAGCATCTCCAGCGCGATGGTGCCCTGCCCGGCGACGATGTTCGGGTCGTCGTAAGGGTGCACCAGGGTCAGCCCCTTCTCGGCCACGATGGCCTCGACGCGGCGCTGCGATTCGGCCAGCGTCTCGCCGTCGAGCACCACGGTGGCGCCGAACGCCTTGGTCGAGGCGACCTTCACGAAGGGCGTGGTCTCCGGCATCACGATGGTGGCCGGCACGCCGAGCCGCTGAGCGTGATAGGCGACCGCCTGGGCGTGGTTGCCGGCCGACATGGCGATGACGCCGCGCCGGCGCTCCTCGTCGCCGAGGCGGGCGAGCTTCACATAGGCGCCGCGGTCCTTGAACGAGTTGGTGACCTGCAGGTTCTCGTACTTCACGAAGACCTCGGCCCCGGTCAGCGCCGACAGGCGCGGCGCCGGCAGCATCGGGGTGGCGAGCACCTGGCCCTTGAGGAGCCGCTGGGCGGCCTCGATGTCGGCGAGCGAAATCGTCACGACCGCACCTCCGGAACACGCGATGCCTG
>NZ_NPEX01000052.1:15049-29729 GCF_003258865.1 Rhodoplanes roseus
CCGAGGGCCGCGGCGCCGCGGCCTCTTGCGGGGACCCGGCCGGACGGCCATCTCGAAGGCCTCGGGCCCCTGCCGTCGCCGCATCCGCGGCCACGGAGGCCCGCGCCGGGGAGCAGCATGACATACGCGCAGTCCGATCGGACCGGTGACCCGCTCGCCGACCGGCGACAGCCCTTCGACCCCTTCGCGGAGCCGGAGCGATTCGAGGGTGTGCTCCCCCGCCGCGTCATCGCGTTCATGATCGACGTCGTCATCCTGTTCATTCCGGTGGCCGCGTTCGCGATCTTCGTGTTTCTGTTCGGGATCGTGACGCTGGGGCTGGGCTGGGGGCTGTACTGGCTGCTCGGTCCGGCCAGCGTGGTGTGGGCCCTCGTATACTACGGAACCACCCTGGGCGGGCCCGAATCCGCCACGCTGGGCATGCGCATGGTGGACCTGCAGATGCGGACGGCCCACGGGGCACCGTCCTATTTCGTGCTGGGCGCCGTCCACGCGGTGGTGTTCTGGGTCTCGGTCTCGGCCCTGTCCCCGCTCGTGCTGCTGGTGTGTTTTTTCAATCACCGCAAGCGCCTGCTCCATGATATCCTGCTCGGCACGGTGGTGATCAACAACGAGCAGCGTGCCCGTCGCCTGCGTGCGGCCGGGTTCGGCTATTGAACGCCAGGCGATTGAACGCGATGGGCTTCGGAGTGAGCGCCGGCTGCGGCGCCCCGCGGGGAGTGCGGGAACCGACGGGACGACCAGAGCGGACGGAGCGGCGCGATCCGCCCTCCGGCGCGGGGTGGGCCTCGTGACCCAGCATTCCCGCGACACGCCGCAATTCTACCTCACGGCGCCGTCGCCCTGCCCGTATCTTCCGGGCCGCGAGGAACGCAAGGTCTTCACCCATCTGGTCGGCGAGCGCGCCGGCGACCTCAACAACCTGCTGACCCATGGGGGCTTCCGCCGAAGCCAGTCGATCGCCTACCGGCCGGCCTGCGAGGGCTGCCGCGGCTGCGTCTCGGTGCGGGTCGTGGTCGACGACTTCCAGCCGACCCGCAACATGCGCCGCGTGCTCGAGCGCAGCCAGGACATCGCCGGCGAGATGCGGGTCGCGGTGCCGACCTCCGAGCAGTACGGCGTGTTCCGGGCCTATCTGGACGCCCGCCACCACGACGGCGGGATGGCCGACATGACGGTGCTGGACTACGCGATGATGATCGAGGACAGCCACGTCGACACGCGGCTGGTGGAGTATCGCCGGCGCGGCGGCGAGGGCGGCTTCGGCCGCCGCGGCGAGCTTCTCGCCGTCAGCCTGACCGACGTCCTCAAGGACGGGCTGTCGATGGTCTACTCGTTCTTCGAGCCCGAGGAGAGCCACCGCTCGCTCGGCACCGTGATGATCCTCGACCACATCGCCCGCGCCCGCGCCATGGGCCTCTCCTACGTCTATCTCGGCTACTGGGTGAGCGGCTCGCGCAAGATGGACTACAAGGCCCGCTTCCTGCCCCAGGAACGCCTCGGCCCCGAGGGCTGGGACCGCGTCGAGCGCTGAAAGCCGTTTCGGCTTTTCCTCTCTCCTATCGCAAGCCGAAGCCGACGGGGCCGCGCTGCATCGGCGCGCCGGTCGGGCCGCCGCGCATCACGGGACCGCTGCTGCCGCGCACCGGACCCGTCGGGGTGCCGCGCATGCCGCCGCTCGGGCCGACCGGCCCGTGCGAGTGGCCGCCCGGTCGAACCACCGGACCGCCCCCGTAAGGCCGCGGTCCGATCGGGCCGATCGGGATGCCGATCACGCCGATCGAGACGGGAGGACCGGACGAGGGCGGCGGCGGGGGTGGCGGCGGTCCGTCGTCGCGCACCGCGGTCCGCCGGCCCTTCTTGCTCGGCTTCTCGGTCTTCTCGGGTTTCTCGCTTCTGTCGGCCCGCCGCTTGGTCGGCTGCACGGCCGGCACCGGCGCGGGCGGACACACCGGGCCGACCGCGACCGGCGTCGCGATGGCGATCTGCCGGTTGGCGGCCCGGCCGAGCAGCCGCTGGGCGGTGCCGAACAGGTCCGTGCCCGGATACTGGGCTATGAACAGCTCGTAGGACCCCGGCGTGTTGACGGTCACGGCCGTGTACCAGGCGATCATCACCTTGCGGCGCTCGACGATCTCGCGCACCCGCGTCTGGTACGGCGCCGCCGAGAAGAGCTGCAGATAGGCCTGGTAGGCCTCCAGCGTGTCGTCGCGGACCACCAGCTCGTAGGCCTCGAACTGCGACTTGGTGCGCAGCTCGCTACGCCACGAGTCGACCGAGCGCCCTGCCCCGCGCGGCGAGATCGCCGCGACCTGCTGGCCGGCCGGGCCGGCGCCGGGCTTGCCGGTGCCCGCCGCTCCGGTCGGCGGCTTGGTGTCGGTCGCAGCGACCACCGGCGCGGAGGTCGCGACCACCGGGGCGGAGGTCGCCACGCCCGGGAAGAAGGCGAAATCCGCGGTGAGCGACGAGCTCTCCCACGGGGTCTGGCGGCCGGCGGTCGCCTGGTGCACGGCGTAGCGCACCCGCTTGAACGCCTGCTCGATCGGCACGCCCGGATCCTTGGCGACGGTGAGGAACGCACCCGTGTAGGGGCTGTTGGCGCCGCTGCCGTCCTCGGCCTCGGAGCCGGGCGAGGTCGAGTAGGAGACGATCGAGCCGGCCGGCGCATCGACGATGGCCAGCCCTCGCCCGACCACCTTGTTGATCTCGGAGAACGGATTGTTGCGGCAGGCGTCGAGGATGACGATGCGGGTCTTGCTCGGCACCGCGGCGAGCGCGTTCATCACGTCGGTGAGCCGCACGGTCTGCAGCGGCACGTCGGCCTCGCGCGAGATGCGCGCGTCGACCGGCACCAGGAAGTTCTCGCCGTCGACCTGCAGGCCGTGGCCCGCATAGAACACCAGCGAGACGGTGTCGGCCCCCTTCTCGGCGACCTTGGCGGCGAAGTCGCCGACGGCCCGCCGCATCTCGGCCTGGCCGAGATCGGGCGCCGTCGTCACCTCGAAGCCGGCGGCGGCGAGAAGCTCGGCCATCGCCTTGGCGTCGTTCGCCGGATTGGGGAGTTCCGTCACGGCCTGATAGGCCGAATTTCCGATCACCAGAGCCATCCGGGGCTCGGCTGTCGCGGGGCTCAGGGCGGCGAATGCGCCCAGCGCCGTGATCGCGACCGTCAGCTTCCGCCACGCCATGACGCACCTCGCAGGAGTTGATGGTGTCTTGTCGGGCAAACGGCACGTCCGGTTCGAACCGTCGCGGTGGAAAGCGGCACACGGATTGATGACGGTCAAGAAATCCGCACTTTCGTGCCGCACCTGAGGGGCGACCCCGTCCTGGAGACTCCCTTCGATGTTCCGTGCATGTCCGCGGCCTGCGGCGTTCCGGCGATCCGCCGCGCCCGCACAGCTCCGATATTCCCGTCTCGCACCTGCCGCAGCAATGCTTGCCGCGGCGCTGCTGGCCGCGACGCCGTCCCGCGCCGAGGATGCGCCGCCGCCGAAGATCCAGACGAACCAGAGCTATATCGAAGGACTGCAGCGGCGAACCACGCTCGCGATCGACAACCCGATCGGCGTCTTCGCGGCGGTGTTCGGCCAGCTTCCCGACCGGGTGAAGGTCTACCCCACCGAGAACTACTACTACTTCACCTTCGTCCACGACGGCGCGCCCTACAACGGCAACATCCGGCTCGACGCCAGCGACCGCGACAAGGGCCGACTGCATTTCGCCTACTCCGAGGATCTGGCCGACTGGCGCGAGGAGACCGACGTCGTCCACGTGGCGCTCGACACCACCAACGACGTGCAGGTCGAGAAGGTGGAGCGCTTCCTCTACCGCGTCACGTTCCGCGACAAGAGCGTGCTGTTCGAGCTCAACGATCTCACCGCCGTGAAGCCGCCCGACGGCGTGCTCGGGCCGGACGAAAAGTTCGTCGGGCCGATCTTCGACGAGTCGGGCCTGCGCTTCTTCCTGGTGTTCAACAGCCGGCTGAAGCTCTTCCACTACATCCTGGACGAGACCGCGCCGGTGCCGGAGCAGTTCGTGCCGGCCAAGTCGGGCCGCATCGTGGTCGGCAAGCGGACCGGCTACGGCTTCTTCGTCGACGACCGGCGGCAGCGCAAGATCCTGGTCGGCGTCGCCTTCGCCAACTCGCGGGTGAACAACTATTTCGACGGGCCGTTCGACCAGCTCCCCGACAACTTCATCACGGACGACAGCTTCCGCGACATGATCCTGTCGGTCGCGCCGGAGCTGAAGGGCAAGATCGACCGCTACGGCGGCTGGAGCGAGGGCGCGCAGCGCTTCATGATCGCCCCCTACTACTATTATCAGCGCGACAGCGAGCTCGCCGTGTTCGACCGCTGCGCCACCGACAAGCGCGTGCCGGAGGCGAACCACGCGGCCTGCTTCGTCGTCGACGACGAGAGCCAGCAGAACTTCTCCCCGGTCCCCCGCGCCATCAAGGAGCTGCGCGGCAAGGGACGGAAGAAGCGTTAGCTCCCACGGCCTGGGCCTTTTTCCGCCTCACCCTGAGGAGCTCGCGAAGCGAGCGTCTCGAAGGGCGAGGCGGCCACTGCCGTGGCCACGTGGTTCGAGACGCGCTCCTGCGGAGCGCTCCTCACCATGAGGGACAAACCTGTGCAATGCGGCCCGCTGATGAAAAAAGCCGGCCCGCTGGCGCGGACCGGCCCAGCCGCCTCGCAGGAGCGGCGATCCCAGCGCTAGCCGCTCAGCAGCGGCCCCAGACGCTGCGGCCGCGCCAGTGGCAGCGCGGGCGGCTGCCCCAGCGCCAATGGCTGCGGTTCGGGCCGTGGACATAGCCGCGGCTGCCCCAGCGCCAGTGGCTGCGATTGGGGCCGTGCCACTGGACCTGCGTCACGTCGACGGCGGCGTCGACACCCAGAAGCCCGGACCCGTTGATGGGGGCGGCCGACACGCTCGTGCCGGAGAGGCCCAGTCCCGCGGCCAGGACGGCCGCCACGATCAGTCCACGCATCTCGTTCTCCTCTTCGACCGTCCGGCTCGCTCCGGGCCCGCCTGGGCCGCGGGGAACGGCGATCTGTCCATGGGGAAAAGCCTAGCGTCGAATTCAGCGCTCAATCCGGGGTCGCAGTCCTGGTCGGCGGTCCTCCGTCTCGTTCTTCTTGTCGGACGGCCGAGCTGCCGCCGCCCCCGGATAACGCCCTCGAATCCCAGCAACATTATGGAAACATCGTTCATCCCGGGTTCATCCGGCGGGGCGATGGTACCGTCCACAGCGGAAACGCCGGCGCGGCGATATTGTTCACGCCCCGCCTGCGGGCTATCGAAGCGCCCATGACCAAGACCCTGATTCCCCCCGATCCGTCGGACGTCCACGACGTCGCGCTGCGCGAGGCGCTGGAGGAGCGCTACCTCGCCTATGCGCTCTCGACCATCATGCACCGCGCCCTGCCCGACGCCCGCGACGGCCTCAAGCCGGTGCATCGGCGCCTGCTCTACGCGATGCGCGAGCTGCGCCTCGACCCCGGCGCCGCGTTCAAGAAGTGCGCCCGCGTGGTCGGCGACGTCATCGGCAAGTACCACCCGCACGGCGACCAGTCCGTCTACGACGCCATGGTGCGGCTCGCGCAGGATTTCGCGCAGCGCTATCCGCTGGTCGACGGCCAGGGCAACTTCGGCAACATCGACGGCGATAACGCCGCGGCGATGCGATACACCGAGGCGCGCCTCACCGAGGTCGCCCGGCTGATGCTGGACGGGCTCGACGAGGATGCCGTCGACTTCCGCCCGACCTACGACGGCTCCGAGCAGGAGCCGATCGTGCTGCCCGGCGCCTTCCCGAACCTGCTCGCCAACGGCGCCCAGGGCATCGCGGTGGGCATGGCGACCTCGATTCCGCCGCACAACGCGGCGGAGCTGTGCGACGCCGCCCTGCACCTGATCGAGCACCCCGACGCCACGACCAAGGCGCTGATGAAGTACGTCCCCGGTCCGGACTTCCCGACCGGCGGCCTGATCATCGACAGCCGCACCACGATCGCCGAGGCCTACGAGACCGGGCGCGGCGGCTTCCGGGTCCGGGCCCGCTGGGAGAAGGAGGACAGCGCCCGCGGCATGTGGGTCGTCGTCATCACCGAGATCCCGTGGCTGGTGCAGAAGTCGCGCCTGGTCGAGCGCATCGCCGAGCTTCTCAACGACAAGAAGCTGCCGCTGGTCGGCGACGTGCGCGACGAGTCGGCCGAGGATCTGCGCCTCGTCATCGAGCCGCGGGCCAAGACGGTCGACCCCGAGCTTCTGATGGAGTCGCTGTTCAAGCTGACCGATCTCGAGTCGCGCATCCCGCTCAACATGAACGTGCTGGTGCAGGGCCGCATCCCCAAGGTGATCGGCCTGCGCGACGCCATCCGCGAGTGGCTCGACCACCGCCGCGACGTGCTGCTGCGCCGCTCCAACCACCGGCTCGGCGTCATCGAGCACCGGCTCGAGGTCCTGGGCGCCTACCTGATCGCCTTCCTGAACCTCGACGAGGTGATCCGCATCATCCGCACCGAGGACGAGCCCAAGCCCGTCCTGATGAGGACCTTCAGCCTCACCGACGTGCAGGCGACCGCCATCCTCGACATGCGCCTGCGCAACCTGCGCCGGCTCGAGGAGATGGAGATCCGCGGCGAGGACAAGGCGCTGCGGGCCGAGCAGCGCGAGCTGAAGGCCCTGGTCGGCTCCGAGGCCAAGCAGTGGGCCCGCATCGCCGAGCAGATCAGGGAGGTGCGCACCACCTTCGGGCCGAAGACCAAGCTCGGCAAGCGCCGCACCGGCTTCGCCGAGGCGCCGACCCACGACGAGGCCGCCATCGAGGAGGCCATGGTGATCCGCGAGCCGATCACCGTGGTGGTCTCCGACAAGGGCTGGATCCGCGCCCTCAAGGGCACCGTGACGGATCTGTCCGGCGTGCAGTTCAAGTCGGACGACAAGCTCAAGTTCGCTTTCCCGGCGGAGAACACCTCGAAGCTCCTGGTGCTCGCCACCAACGGCCGGTTCTACACGCTGGAGGCCGGCAAGCTGCCGGGCGGCCGCGGCCACGGCGAGCCGGTGCGGCTCTACATCGACATGGAGCAGGAGGCCGATCTCGTCGCCGTCTTCCCGTTCGTCGGCGGGCGCAAGTTCCTGGTGGCGAGCCGCAGCGGCCACGGCTTCGTGGTCGGCGAGGACGAGTGCGTCGCAAACACCCGGCGCGGCAAGCAGGTTCTCAATGTCGACCTGCCCGACGAGGCCCGCGTGGTGGCGACCGTGACGGGCGACCAGGTCGCCGTCATCGGCGAGAACCGCAAGCTCCTGGTGTTCCCGCTCGACCAGATCCCGGAGATGAACCGCGGCCGCGGGGTGCGCCTGCAGCGCTACAAGGACGGCGGCCTCACCGACGTGAAGACCTTCGTGGGCGCCGAGGGACTGACCTGGACCGACTCGGCAGGCCGCGTGTTCACGCTGAGCCTGAAGGAGCTCGCCGACTGGCGCGGCAACCGCGCCGACGCCGGCCGCCTGCCCCCGAAGGGCTTCCCACGCAGCGGCAAGTTCGAGAACGGGATCTGATACTGGTTCCGGGTCATCCGTTCGCCGTCATTCCGGGGCGCGGCGAAGCCGCGAGCGCGGAATTCAGCGACAATCTCGGAGGTCTCGGCTGGATTCCGGGTTCGGCGCTGCGCGCCGCCCCGGAATGACCCCCGAGCTGATCAGCCGAATGCGGTATGAGCCTGGTCTCGAATGATGGGCTCGCCTCACCGGCGGGGCAGGCGCCACTTTCCGCTCGCCTTGCGGCAGAGGGGCGCCGCAGTACCGATGCGCCGGGACGGCTCGCACGAGATGAGATCGTACGCGCACGCGAAGGCACCGCAGGAGATGCCGTCCATAAGCAGAAGGCCCGCCACGGTGAGCCGTGACGGGCCTGTCATCGTCGGCCGCAGCGGGAGCGGATCATCTCCGGCTCGCGGCAATTCAGTACGGCAGAGCGCTACGCCCGGGCGATGCGCCATGCGTTCCGCAGGGCGTCGACACGCGCGAGCGGATACCGGCGATAGATGCCGTAATGCATGACAAAACGTCGAACGAATGCGTTCATGGTGACCCTCTGACGTTTCTATCCCACCGACAACACTCTGGAGGCCGGATTGTTCCTTCGGCTCTCCGCAATTCGGCCAGGATATGGCCAAACCGGGCCAGGGCTCCAGTGGTATCACACTATTGTTAAAATCTTTTGACGCTGCACTGCAGTATTGCTGCGGCGACCGCGAATAAAGCCTTCCGGTATTGGCGGACGGCGAGAATAGCTCGGCGACGAACCGCGCTCAGGCGCTCGCGATGCAGCACGTCGGGGCCTGGGCCCGGGTCACCGCGGCCAGGAAGGCGGCCCGGGCATCCGGCAGCGGCGTGCCGCGCGGCTCGAACACGTGCCGCGCCAGGAAGAAGCCGGTCATCCGGAAGGCCTCCGTCAGCTCCTCGGCCGTCGCTTCGTCGTGGTCGGCCGCGAGAAAGGCGGGCAGCGGCAGCAGCCGGTCGTGCCACGGCACACCGACGCTTTTCGACACCGCCCGGCCCGACTTCGGCGAGACATAGACGAGGTCCGTATCCGAGCCCGTCACGGCGCAGCTGTCGAGATCGAGGCCGAAGCCGAGCTCGGTGAGAAGCTGCAGCTCGAAGCGCACCACCAGGGCGCCGGCCAGCGCCGGCTCGCCGATGCGGTCGAGAATCAGCTCCAGCGCGTCGTGGACGATCGGATGCGGGTCGCGCTCCGGCAGCAGCCGCGCCAGGGCGGCGAGATGGACGACGCCGTAGAGCGCGTGCGGATGCGCCAGCAGGCTGCCGGCGCGCAGCCGCACGCCTTCGACCGAATAGTTGCCGAGATGCTCGTCGAGCCGCGCCCGCCAGGTCGCGGCGACCCGGTTGCCGGGCTGCAGCACCGCCTGCAGGCGCGGCCCCGCCCCGCCCCGCACCAGCCCGAGATGGCGGCCGCGCTCCCGCGTCATCAGCTCGACGATGGCGCTCGTCTCGCCATGCCGGCGGACGCCGAGCACGATGCCTTCCTCGGACCACTGCATGGAGGAGATGTAGACCGGGATTCGACGAGGTGGAAGGCTCAGCCTCGTGTCCCGGACGCGCTGCGGCGCGGAGCGCTGCTGCGCGAGCCGGGACCCAGGGGCCGCGGGCCGACAAACACGCGGTCGGGGCGGCCCCAAAGGCGACGTCGAGCCGCGCCGCTCCTGGGCCCCGGCTCGGCGGTGCATCAGGCCTGCGGCCCGATGCGCCTTGTCCGGGGCACGTGCCTCGTGGCGGCGGCGCGTCGCGCCCTCACCCCGGCAGCGCGGTCTCGACCAGGCGCACCCAGTAGGAGGTGCCGTACGGGATCACCTCGTCGTTGAAGTTGTAGGCGGGGTTGTGCAGGCCGGCGCTGTCGCCGTTGCCGACGAACACGAAGGCGCCGGGGCGCTTCTGCAGCATGTAGGCGAAGTCCTCGGCGCCCATGAAGGGCGGAATGCCGGTGTCGACATTGTCGGCCCCGGTGACGTCTCCGGCGACGGCGGCGGCGAACTCCGCCTCGCGGCCGTGGTTGACCAGCACCGGATAGCCGCGCCGGTACTCGAACTTCGCCTTCGCGCCGTAGGCCTCGGCGATCGAGGCGATCATTTTGGTCAGCCGCGCCTCGAGAAGGTCGCGGACCTCGGGCGCGAGGCTACGGGCGGTGCCGAGCAGCTTCGCCGTCTGCGGGATGACGTTGTCGGTGGTGCCGGCCTGGAACAGGCAGATCGACACGACGGCGTTCTTCAGCGGGTCGACGTTGCGCGACACGATCGACTGGATCTGGTTGACGATCTGGCAGCCGACCAGGATCGTGTCGATGCCGAGATGCGGCCGCGCCGCGTGGCCGCCGACGCCCTCGATGTCGATGTGCAGCGTGTCCTGGGCCGCCATGATCGGGCCGATGCGGGTGGCGAAGCGGCCGACCGGCTGGCCCGGCCAGTTGTGCATGCCGTACACCTCGTCGATGCCGAAGCGCTCGAACAGGCCGTCCTCGATCATCGCCTTGGCGCCCGCCCCGCCCTCCTCGGCCGGCTGGAAGATCACCACGGCGGTGCCGGCGAAGTTGCGGGTCTCGGCGAGATGGCGGGCGGCGCCCAGCAGCATCGCGGTGTGGCCGTCGTGGCCGCAGGCGTGCATCTTGCCGGGCGTGGTCGACCGGTACGGCAGGTCGTTGATCTCGTCGAGCGGCAGCGCGTCCATGTCGGCGCGCAGCGCGATCGTCTTGCCAGGCGATCCGGCGCGGCCCTTGGCGCCGCGGATCACCCCGACGACGCCGGTGCGGCCGATCCCCGGAACCACCTCGTCGCAGCCGAAGGCCTTCAGCTTGTCGGCCACCACGGCCGAGGTCCGCGGCAGATCGTAGAGGAGCTCCGGATGCGCGTGGAAATCGCGCCGCCACGCGGTGATCTCGGCGTGGAGGTCGGAGATTCGGTTGACGATCGGCATCGCGTCCTCGTTCGGTCGACTGGATTTCGCGGCAGTATCGCGCGGCGGTCGGTCGATTGCCACATACGGCTCGGCGCCCCCGGGTCGCGCCCGATGCATCGACCGCCCGCGACCGGTCCGACTTGCCACGCCCGGGCCGGGTCTTTACACACGGCGGCGCAGGAGCCCGTAGCTCAGTCGGTAGAGCACGTGACTTTTAATCATGGGGTCCCGGGTTCGAGTCCCGGCGGGCTCACCACCCATTGCAGAAGACGCGTACGGTCCGGAACACGCCAATGCCCGACATCACCGCCGCGATCACCGACGAGGACGTCCGCAAGGTCGCCGCCGCCTTGCTGAAGACGGCGATCGAGACCGTCTCGGAAGAGGACGGGGGCGCCGCCAACAAATGCAAGCTGTGCGGGGCGTCGGTCTCGTGGCAGCACCCGGTCGAGGACATCGTGCACGCGCCGGACTGCCCGGTGACGATCGCGCAGCACGTCGTCGCCACCGCCAAGGTGCAGGTGCTGCGCCCGTGAGGCGGGCCCGCCGTCGACGGTCCTGAACCTCGCGGCCTCCTCTATTGATGTACAGGCCCGATGCGACAATGCGCGCGGTTGTGCTGGCGCGTTCGTGAAACCGCGTGACCCGGGTTTGGACTAGCCTGTCCTCTCGAGGGCGGCGCATGCGAAGCGGCCGGAACGAGCCGCGGCCGCCGCCCCCGGAACCGACGTCCCGTGGGGACGTCTCGTGGGAGGACACGCATGTCGACGCTTCACGTCTTCGCAGGCTCCATCGACCACCCCGCCCGCCCGGAAATCCGGCGCATCGGCTTCGCCGATCTCGGCGACGCACTCAAGCGCGGCATCGACGATTTCCGGGCGATGCCGAGCCACGTCATCTTCCTCAGCCTGCTCTACCCGATCGTCGGCCTCGTGCTGGCGCGGCTGAGCTTCGGCTACGACGTCGTCCCGCTGCTGTTCCCGCTGGTGGCCGGCTTCGCGCTGATCGGGCCGTTCGTGGCGCTCGGCCTGTACGAGCTCAGCCGCCGCCGCGAGCAGGGCCTGCCGGTGAGCTGGACCGACGCGTTCGGGGTGTTGCGCAATCCCTCGATCGATTCGATCGCGCTGCTGGGCGGCTTCCTGATGCTGCTGTTCGTCATCTGGCTCGCGGTCGCCGAGAGCCTCTACGAGGGGCTGTTCGGCTACGGCACGCCCGAATCGATCGGCGCCTTCCTGGCGGACGTGTTCGGTACGGCGCACGGGCGGACGCTGCTCGTGGCCGGCAACGCCATCGGCTTCGCCTTCGCCCTCGCCGTGCTGGTGATCAGCGTGGTGTCGTTCCCGATGCTGCTCGACCGCGACGTCGGTGCGGTGCGCGCCATCGAGACCTCGGTGCGGGCCGTGATCCGGAATCCGGTCGCCATCGCGGCGTGGGGCCTGATGGTCGCCGTGGCGCTCGCGGTCGGCTCCCTGCCCTTCTTCATCGGCCTCGCCGTGGTGCTGCCGGTGCTGGCGCACGCCACCTGGCATCTCTACCGCAAGGTCGTGGTCTAGCGGGCACGCCAGCAGGCGCGGCGGCCTCGCCGCGCACAGCAGAAAGACGAACGGACGCGGCGCCGCAGCGCCGCGTCCGAGTGCCGGTCCGCCGCATTCCGCGATTGAAGCCCGTCAGCGATCCGGATCGATCTCGTCCGGCTCGCACGCCCGCAGCGCGCTGAGGATGCTCAGCGTCGTCGCGTTCGGGCAGTAGTTGCGCCAGTCCTGCCAGGCCGGATCGGCGAACTCGTCGGCGAGATCCCGGGCGCAGCGGCCCGGAACCGAGCAGGTGGCGCACAGCCGGCGAAGAATGCCGAAGGCGCGCGGCTCGCTGCAATACAGCTCGTCGGGATCGAGGCGCAGCGCCCGCATGCGCCGGCACAGGAGAAGATCGTCGACCGCGCTGCTCGCCGGATCGAGGCCGAAGTCGACATCGGCATCGATGTCCAGATCGCCGTCCGGCCGGGCCTCGCCGACCGCCTCGTCTCGCGCGAGCGCCCGCTCCGTCGCCGCGCAGTACCCTCGGCCGCCCCGCATCCTGAGAATGGTGGCGAGCTCACCCCAGGACGGATGTGGAGGAGTCATTCGGTTCCTCCTCGTGAAAAGTCCAGAACCCTTCGTGCACGCGCAAGTATACACGGATGATTTTGCGCCGCTAATTCAATCCCCTCATGCGACTGCCGGGCGCCGTTATACGTGGCTCGCGGTGCTAAGCCCCCGGGCGTGGTGAAGGGCGTGGAACACCTCGCGCGATCACGCGGCACCTCGCGCGATCACGCGGAAGTCGCGGCGGCGGCTTTCGGCGCGTCGGGCTTGGGCAGGCGCGACGGCACCTTCACCCAGGCGTCGCCATCGAGCACGACCTCGCCCGCGACCGTGCAGCTGCAGGCGATTCGCGCGCGAAACTTCTCCGGCATCAGCTCGGCGATCTCCAGCCGGACATGCACGACGTCGCCGATCTTCACCGGGCCGCGGAAATTCAGGGTCTGCGAGAAATAGATCACGCCCGGCCCCGGCAGCCGCATGCCGAGCACGGCCGAGATCAGGCTGGCCGTGAAGATGCCGTGCGCGATGCGCGACTTGAACAAGGTGCCGGCCGCGTACTCGTCGGAGAGATGGATCGGATTGTGGTCGCCGCTCACATCGGCGAAGGCGCGGACGGCCGCGTCCGTGACGGTGCGCTCCAGCGTCTCGCTCATCCCGATGGCGAGATCCTCGAAATAGAGGCTGCGCGGCTCAAGAACGGTGTCGGTCATGATCACACTCTCGGTTGCCGTTGCTGCAATGCGTGACGCCCGAGAGAGCATCACGGGATGTGAGCCGTGACAAGCGGCAGCCGGTGGTAGTGCGGGGATCGCGGATCGACGCGCCGCGCGCCGACGCAAAACGGGCCGCCCGAGGGGCGGCCCGCTTGGCTTCAGGTGTCGACAGGTCGGCCCGACGCGATCAGCGCGGGATCGGCCGGCCGGGCGGCGGGCCGGGGCGCGGACCCGGACGGAACCCGGGGCCCGGCCCGTAACCCGGACGCGGCGGGCCGTAGACGCGGGGCGGGCCATAGACTCGCGGGGGACCGTAGACGCGCGGCGGCGGCGCGGCGTAGCGCCAGCCCTGCCAGCCCATCGGGCCACCCCAGCCGAAGCCCTGCCGCCACGAGAAGCCGCAGCGGTACCAGCCCGGTCCACGCCAGCCGTCCGGATACCAGCAGTAGCGATTGCCGCCCCAATAGTATTGGACGGTCTCGCCGATAGCGGCGGCATCGGCCGCGGCCCCCAGCCCACCGGCCGCCCCGATCGGAGCGGCCTTCAAGGAGGGGCTGGCCGTGATCGCGGCGACGGCCGCCGCGAAGGCAATCAAGCGACGATTCATTCCTGTCCTCCGGTGAGACCGGGCGCAACCGACCGGCCATTCGTGATTCTCGGGCATGTCGCGAGGCAGAGTGGCGCCCCGGTCGACCGGGCGCAACCGGTTGCACGATGCCGCTGCGGCCGGGCCCGTCGGCGACGGCCCCGGCCCGGGCGGATCTGGTTGTCGAAGACGTTCATCGTCCCTCGCACCGCCGAAGAGTCCGGCGAATGCACATCCCCGTGGGTTTGTCGGCGCACCGCGGGAGCGGGTTCAAAGCCCCTGACCGCAGCGATCCGAATGTGCATTCGTGAGGCAGTCCGCAGCCCTGCCCGCTCTCGCGCCACCCGCGGACCGGACGGGCCCGCCGGATCTGATCAGCAGGAAGGCAGCGCTGCCGACGGCCGGCAGGATTGCACCTCTATTGTGCACCTGCTGCTCGCCAATGCAGCAGATGAATAGCTGCACCGCAAAAATGAGGTCTTCTCCTACGGATTCAGCAACTTATTTATGCAACAAGAAGATCGCGTGGGCACCGGCTCGCGCGTGGAATACGGGGGTTATCATGTATCTCTTCTCCAGCCTGGTCCGGATGCTCCGGGTGTGGCGCAAGTACAACGAGAGCCTGCGCGAGCTGAGCCGTCTGGGCGACCGCGAGCTGGCCGACATCGGAATCATGCGCGCCGACATCCAGCAGATCGCCTGGGACGCCGCCCGGGCCGATTGATCCCGGCGGACCGCATGGTCCGTCCGCCGGCGCGAGCCATCGACGCCGGACGTCGAACCGCTGCACCGAAAAGTCGCCCGCCCCCCAAGGCGGGCGCTTT
>NZ_NPEX01000529.1 GCF_003258865.1 Rhodoplanes roseus
GCCACGGTGCGGCTGTCGCGGGCGCCGTCGCATGCCGACATCGTCCAGAACATCCGGGACGGCATCATCCAGAACGTCTCGGTCGGTTACCGCATCCACGCGGTGGAGAAGGTCGAGGGGCCCGAAGGCGACGTGCCGCTGTGGAGGGTGGTCGACTGGGAGCCACTGGAGATCTCCGCCGTGCCGATCGGCGCCGATCCGGGCTGCCGGGCCCGCAGCGACGACCAGGCCATCCGCTACCCCGTCGTTCTCACCACCCGGGACTGCCCGGACGCGATCGCCGCCGCCGCCCGCATGCGCATGCGCCAGGCCGAGATCGACGGCTTCCGGACCCGCTGACATCCGCGCGGCCGAGCCGCGCGCGCCCGAATGCCCTTGGGCAAGGCACCAGGCCCGCCGTCAGGCGCGCCATTCCCGACGAAGGAGCCCATCATGACGCTGGAGCAGATGCTCGCCCGGCTCGCCGACCTGCAGGCGCAAGCCCGCGCCAAGCTCGACCAGATCAAGACTGACACGCCGGCCGCGGACGCCAAGCGGATCGAGGACGAACACAAGAGCCTGCTCGAGCAGATCCGCCAGGTCGAGGCCAACATCGCCACGGCGCGCGCCGCGCCGCCCGCCGAGCAGCGGACCGCGCCGCCGGCGCCGGCCGTCGCCGACGAGTCCGCCACCCGCACCGCCGTGGAGACCGCCCAGCGCGCCGAGCGTGAGCGGGCCGCCGGGATCGGCGATCTCGCCCGCACCTTCCAGATGCGCGAGCTCGGCGACGAGCACGTCCGTCACGGCACTTCGGTCGAGGCGTTCCGCGGCGTGCTGCTCGAGCGTCTCGCCGCGGCCTCCGACCGTGGCCCCGCCAACGGCAACACCCGGGTCGAGACCGGCGGCCAGGACGAGACCCAGACCCGCCGCGACGCGATCACGGCCGCGCTGCTGCACCGGCACGATCCCGGCCGATTCGCGCTCACCGAGCCGGCGCGCGACTATCGCGGCATGGCGCTGCTCGAGATCGCCCGCGAGGTGGTCGAGGCCTCCGGCACCCGAACTCGCGGCATGGCGCGCGACGAGATCGCCCGCCGGTCGCTGCACACGACGAGCGACTTCCCGGCCATTCTCGGAAACGTCTCCGAACAGACGCTGCGCGCCGCCTACGAGGCCCTGGAGAGCAACTGGCGGCCGTTCTGCCGCCGGACCAACGCGACGGACTTCAAGGACAAGACGTCGGTCCGCATGGGCGAGGCGCCGCAGCTCGTGAAGATCAACGAGGCGGGCGAGTACACCCGCGGCTCGATCACCGAAGGCAAGGAGAAGTGGAAGATCGCCACCTACGGCAAGGTGGTGGCGATCACCCGCCAGGTGATCATCAACGACGACCTCGGCGCCTTCACCCGGATCCCGCAGATGTTCGGCGTCTCGGTCGCGACGCTGGAGGCGGACATCATCTGGGGCCTGATCACCGGCAACCAGGTGATGAGCGACGGCAAGGCGCTGTTCCATGCCGAACACAAGAACATCGTCTCCGGGGCGGGCAATCTCGGCGCGCCGTCGGTGACGACCCTCGACGCTGCCCGCCTGAAGATGCGCCAGCAGAAGGGCCTCGACGGCAAGACCCGCATCTCCGTGCCTGCGGCGTTCCTGCTCGTCCCGGCCTCGCTGCAGACCGGCACCGAGCAGCTCTTCGCGGCGATCACGCCGGCGCAGACCGATAAGGTGGTGCCGGACTCGATGAAGCGGCTCACCGTCATCGCCGAGGATCGCCTCGACGACGTCTCCACCAAGGCCTGGTATCTCGCGGCGAATCCGAACAGCTCCGCCGTGGACACCATCGAATACGCCTACCTGGAGGGCAACGAGGGTCCCTATGTCGAGACCCGCGAGGGCTTCGACGTCGATGGTGTCGAGCTCAAGTGCCGCCTCGATTTCGGCGGCGCCGCGGTCGAGCACCGCGGCTTCGTGAAGAACCCGGGCGAGTAAGCGCGACGAGCCCCGTCAC
>NZ_NPEX01000530.1 GCF_003258865.1 Rhodoplanes roseus
GGCACGCCCCCTCACCAGCCTCGGACCTTCGGTCCGAGCCACCCTCTCCCGCGAGGGGAGAGGGTTCGAGCAGTGCCTCGCGACAGAGCCGGCGATCATCCACATCGTCCCCGGGCTTGGCCTCGCGCCGGTCCTGTGGTCAAGTGCGCTCCCCGCCATCCCCGGACCGCGAAATGGCCATCGTCAATCCAAATCCCTTCACCACCCGTCCCGAAATCGAAGGCACGTTCGGGGTCGTCACCTCGACGCACTGGATCGCCACGGCGGTCGGCATGGCCATGCTGGAGAAGGGCGGCAACGCCTTCGACGCGGCCGTCGCGGCCGCCTTCACGCTGCAGGTCGTCGAGCCGCATCTCAACGGGCCGGGCGGCGACGTGCCGATCCTGCTCTACGACGTGCGCAAGGGCCGGCCCGAGGTGATCTGCGGCCAGGGCCCCGCGCCGGCCGGCGCGACCATCGGCTATTATCGCGGCCTCGGTCTCGACATGGTCCCGGGCACCGGCCTGCTGGCCGCCTGCGTGCCGGGCACGTTCGAGACCTGGATGATGCTCCTGCTCGAATACGGCACCATGCGGCCCGCCGACGTGCTCGGCCCGGCGATCTATTACGCCCGCGAGGGCCATCCGCTGGTCGAGCGCGCCAACGCGACGATCCGCACCGTCGAGAAGCTGTTCCGCGAGCACTGGCCGACCTCGGCGGCGGTGTGGCTGCCCGGCGGCACCGTGCCGGCGACCGGCAGCCTGTTCGCGAACCCGGGCCTCGCCGACACCTATGCGCGCATCCTGCGCGAGGCGGAGAGCGGCGGCGGCGGCCGCGAGCAGGAAATTTCCCGCGCCCGGAAGGCGTGGTCCGAGGGCTTCGTGGCCGATGCGATCGACCGCTTCTGCCGCACCCAGAAGGTGATGGACACGTCGGGCGAGGCGCATCGCGGCGTGCTGTCGGGTCACGACATGGCGATCTGGCGCCCGCGCGTCGAGGCGCCGCTCACCTACGACTACGGCCGCTACACTGTATGCAAAGCCGGCGCCTGGTCGCAGGGGCCGGTGCTGCTGCAGCAGCTCGCGCTGCTGAAGGGCTATCACCTCGACGGGCTCGACCCGACCGGGCCGGAGTTCATCCACACCGTGGTCGAGTGCTCGAAGCTCGCCTATGCGGACCGCGACACGTTCTACGGCGACCCGGACTTCGTGAAGGTGCCGATGGAGGCGCTGCTGTCGGACGCCTACAACGAGGCGCGCCGCAAGCTCGTGCAGCACGAGGCCTCGCTCGACTTCCGGCCCGGCTCGGTCGAGGGCTTCGGCGGCACCGTCAAGGTGCGGCGGGCCGAGGAGGTCGGCGCCACCGCCGGGGCCGGCGAGCCGACCGTCGGCCGTCTCGGCGAGGTGCGCGGCGACACCGTGCATTTCGACATCATCGACCGCGCCGGCAACATGATCTCGGCGACGCCCTCGGGCGGCTGGCTGCAGTCCTCGCCGGTGATCCCGGAGCTCGGCTTCTGCCTCGGCACCCGGGCCCAGATGTTCTGGCTGGAGGAGGGGCACCCGGCCGCGCTCGCCCCCGGCAAGCGGCCCCGCACCACGCTGTCGCCGTCGATGGCGCTGCGCGACGGCGAGCCCTATCTGGCCTGGGGCACGCCGGGCGGCGACCAGCAGGACCAGTGGGCGACGCAGCTCTTCCTGCGCCACGTCCATGCCGGCATGAACCTTCAGGAGTCGATCGACGCGCCGGCCTGGCACAGCGAGCATTTCCCGAGCTCGTTCTGGCCCCGCACCGCGCGCCCCGGCGTGCTGGTGGTGGAGGACCGCGTGCCGGAGGAGACCCGGCGCGACCTCGCCGCCCGCGGCCACGTGGTCGAGGTCG
The DNA here is from genome assembly GCF_003258865.1 of Rhodoplanes roseus. Taxonomy (GTDB): domain Bacteria; phylum Pseudomonadota; class Alphaproteobacteria; order Rhizobiales; family Xanthobacteraceae; genus Rhodoplanes; species Rhodoplanes roseus. Next base: position 1,861 of record NZ_NPEX01000530.1, read on the forward strand.
GCTCGTCCTGGTCGGAGGGCCGCCTCACCGCCGCCTCGCGCGACGGCTGGCGCCGCCGCGCCGCCGCCAACCCGCGCGGCATGCAGGGCTACGCCGCCGGGCGGTGAGCATCTCCACGGTCAT
>NZ_NPEX01000531.1:0-523 GCF_003258865.1 Rhodoplanes roseus
GCGCTGCGCGCGCCCCGACCCTCCCCCTCCAGGGGAGGGTGCCATCAAAGGCCTCACTCCGTGACTTCGACCTCGAGGCGGGCGCCTTCGGCGGCGAGGCGGCGGGCCAAGACCTTGCCCTCCTCGACCGTGGTCACCGGGATCTGGCCGACGCCGCCGTTGACCGGCTCGCGGACCACCGGGCGCAGCATGCTCCGGCCGTCGACCCGGATGTCGATCCGACGGCCGACATTCTCGGCGGTGAACCGGGCGAAAACCTCGCGGCCCGCCGTGGTGAGGATGAAGTTGACGACGGCGCGGCCGCTGCGCTGGTCGGTGCCGGACACCGCCTGCGACACTTCGAGCCACACGGGGTCGGCCGTCGCCGGGCCGGCCGAAGCCAGCGCCAGCGTCGCCGTGAACAGGAAGATCGTCGTCTCGAAGGCCGCCCGGAGTCGAGCCGACAGGCTCCGACGCAAAAGGCCGGACGAGCCGGCCTTTGGCTTCGTGGGTGCGACCATCCGCCTTATTCGGCGGCCCCGGC
>NZ_NPEX01000531.1:533-1949 GCF_003258865.1 Rhodoplanes roseus
GCCTCGCGCTCGGCGCGCTCGCCCGGACGATCCTGACGCTCGGTGATGCGGGCCGCCTTGCCGCGGCGCGACCGCAGGTAATACAGCTTCGCGCGCCGCACCTTGCCGCGCCGCACCACCTTGATCGAGTCGATCAGCGGCGAATACAGCGGGAAGACGCGCTCGACGCCCTCGCCGTAGGAAATCTTGCGCACCGTGAAGCTCTGGTGCAGGCCGGCGCCGGAGCGGCCGATGCAAACGCCCTCATAGGCCTGCACGCGGCTGCGGTCGCCCTCGACCACCTTGACGTTGACCGTCACGGTGTCGCCCGGGCCGAAATCCGGAATGTCCTTGCCGGCGGACAGCTTTGCGATCTGCTCGTTTTCGAGCTCTTGGATGATGTTCATGGGAGGTCTCCAGCGCTGCGTCTGGCGCAAGCGCGCCGGTCTGTCAGTCGGTAAGCTACGGGTTGGGCGTGCCTATACGCCATGTCGACGGCTTTGTCATCCATCGGTCGCTTTTTTTGGCGCATCGCCCGGCACATGGGCGGGTCTCGCGGAGGGCCCGTCGCGGGCGGCCGCATGGGCGGCCCACAGATCCGGCCGCCGCTCGCGGGTGAGGCGCTCGGCCTCGGCGCGGCGCCACGCGGCGACCCGGCCGTGGTCGCCCGACACCAGCACGGCCGGGATGTCGCGCCCTTCGAAGAGCTGCGGGCGCGTGTAGTGCGGGTATTCCAGGAGGCCGTCCGAGAAGCTCTCCTCGGCGCCGGAGGCCTCCTTGCCCATCACGCCGGGAAGGAGACGGACGCAGGCGTCGATCAGCACCATGGCGGCGAGCTCGCCACCGGAGAGGACGTAGTCGCCGATCGACACCTCCTCCAGGTTGCGCGCCTGGATGACGCGCTCGTCGACACCCTCGAACCGGCCGCAGACCACGACGACGCCGGGCCCTTTCGCCAGCGCGGCGACGCGCGCCTGGGTCAGCGGCTTGCCGCGGGGACTGGTGAGCAGACGCGGGCGGTCGTCGGTGGCCGGCGCCACGGTATCGATCGCCCGGGCCAGGACGTCGGCGCGCAACACCATGCCGGGGCCACCGCCGGCCGGGGTGTCGTCGACGCTGCGGTGGCGGTCGGTCGCGTGGTCGCGCAGATCGACGGCGGCGAGATCCCAGATGCCGGCCGCCCGCGCCTTGCCGGCCAGGCTGGCGCCGAGCGGGCCCGGGAACATGTCCGGGAAGATGGTGATCACGCTGGCGCGCCACATGGTCTTCTTGCTTCTATTCGTCGATCGCGTTTCGTAAGTGGCGTTTCGTAAGTGGCGTTTCGTAACGGCGTCTCGCACCACCTTCTATCCTCATGGTGAGGAGCGCCCCGGAGGGGCGCGTCTCGAACCACGAGGCCACGAACCACGCGGCCACGGGCGGCGAGGCCATGGGCGG
>NZ_NPEX01000532.1 GCF_003258865.1 Rhodoplanes roseus
CGCGGCGCCGCTTTCGGATCGCGGCGCTTTTAGCACGGCAACCGCAGGGCGTTAATTACTCGGTGGATTGATTCGTATACGAATGGGCTATCCGGGGGTCGGGAGGGCCGTGGGGGGCCGACGACGACCCGGAGCAGGGTGGGACGGCCGGGGACGACGTGACGATGCAGGCACAGATGTCGGCGCGATGGCGGGCGCTTCGCGGGCGGGTGACGGCGAGTCTCAAGACCCGCCTGCTCCTGGTCACGCTCGCCGTCTTCGTCGTCGTCTCGGTGCCGGCCTATGTGGCATTCGAGTGGATCGTCCGCAGCACCGTGGTCAAGCTCGGCACGCTGTTCGCCGAGAAGCAGATCCTGTTCGATCGCTATCGCGGCCTCGAGGCGCTGATGCGCGAGGTGTCGCTCGCCGAGACGCTGACCCGCTCGCCCGCCGTCACCGAATGGGCCCTCGACGAGGCGGCGCCCGACAAGGCGGCGCGCGGCATCGCCGAGCTCGAGCGCTACCGCCAGTCGTTCCAGGACCACAGCTACTTCTTCGTCGTGCACGCCTCCGGCAACTACTACTTCAACGATCGCGACGGCGCCTACACGGGCCACCAGCTTCGCTACGCCGTGAAGGCCGACAATCCGCGCGACGGCTGGTACTTCACGACCGTTGCCGAGGGGCCGGGCTGCCGCCTCAACGTCGATCGCGACGACAATCTCGCCGTCACCAAGGTGTGGATCAACTGCGTCATCGCCGCCGACGGGCGCGTGCTCGGGGTGCTCGGCACCGGCGTCGATCTCACGGCGTTCATCCGCGAGGTCGTCGACATCCCGCAGGTCGGCGTGCAGAGCATGTTCGTCGACCGGGCCGGCGCCATCCAGGCGCATCGCGACCCGCGCATGGTCGACTTCCACAGCCTGACCAAGGACACCAAGGCGAAGAAGACCATCTACGCGCTGGTCGATCGCGACAGCGACCGGGCCGAGCTCGCCGGCATGATGCAGCGGCTCGGCCAAGGCCACAAGGCCGTGGAGTCGAGCTTCATCCGCATCGGCGGCAAGGAGTATCTGGTCGGCGTCGGCTGGCTCGACCGGGTCGGCTGGTTCAACGTCACGCTGATGGACATCGACGCCATCATCGACCGCGAGCTGTTCGCGCCGATCGCGGCGCTGCTCGCCCTCATCGCGGCCGCGGCGCTCGCGTTGATGATGCTGTTCTTCCGCCGCGTCGTGCTCGACCGGCTGGACCGCCTCGAAGGCGGCATCCGCCGCATGGAGGCGGGCGACTTCGCCGTTCCGGTCGATCGTGGCCACGACGAGATCGGCCGGCTGTCGCGCGCCTTCGCCCGCATGGCCGCCAAGGTCGGCGACCACACCGGCCGGCTGGAGGCGATCGTGGCGGAGCGCACCGCCCAGCTCCGCCGGCTCGCCGAGGTCGATCCGCTCACCGGCATCTACAACCGCCGCGGCGTGCTGGTGGCGCTCGACGATCTGCGCCGCGTCGCCGGCCGCGGCGGCCCCTCGCTCGGCCTGATGCTGATCGACTTCGACCTGTTCAAGACGATCAACGACGCCCACGGCCATCACGCCGGCGACCTCGTGCTGTCGGAGGCGGCGCGCCGGCTGCGCGCTGCGCTTCGGCCCGGCGACGTCTACGGCCGCTGGGGCGGCGACGAGTTCATCGTGGTGGTGCGGGACCGCACGGACTCCGAGCTGCACGCGCTCGGCGACGCCGTGCTGGCCGCCATCGGCGATGCACCGATGACACTCGACGGCGAGATGCCGGTGCGCGTCTCGATCAGCATCGGGGTGTGCCGGCTCGGCGCCGGCGAGGCTCTCGACGTCGCGCTGGCGCGCGCCGATGCGGCGCTCTACGCGGCCAAGCGCGCCGGCCGCCGCACCGTGGTGCACGACCACGACCCGCCGCGCGACGGCGGCGCCCGTCTCCC
>NZ_NPEX01000533.1 GCF_003258865.1 Rhodoplanes roseus
GCGTCGAGCCCGGGACCCATACCCCCGGTCTTCCGTGAGCCACCGGCACCGGGCGTATGGATTCCGGGCTCGCGAACCCGCGGTTCGCGCCCCGGAATGACTATGCCGCGGCGGCCTGGCGGCGGGCGCTGGCCGGGATCGGCAGCGGCGGATTGGCGCTCTTCAGCGTTTCCACCGTCATGAACACCATCTCGGAGTCGCCGATGTTCTCCAGATCGTGCACCTTGAACTCGCCCGGCCCGTAGGTCTCGTGCCGCGTCTCGCCGGGCTGGTAGGTGTAGTCCACCGTGGTGCCGTCCATCAGATGCTGCCGCCCGCGGCTCGCCGTCACGGCGGTCCAGAAATAGTCGAGGACATGGCGATGGAAGCCGATGCGCTCGCCCGGGGCCAGCCGGATCATCCACACCCGCACCGTTTCGGTCTCGGAGACGAGCTCGTGGCCGACGCAGCCGTTGGGCGACCGCGCCTCGCGCTCGAACTCCTGGCGGATGCCGGCCGGCCAGGCGGAGGTGTCGACGGCCGCGGCTTTCTTGTCCAGCATGGTCATGGCGCTGGTCGTTGCTGGCGTCGTTGCGTCCATGGGGGTCCTCCAGGTTATACGACTGACTATAACAACCGAACGCGGAGGGGGGAATGAGCGGTCCATCACGAGGACACGATGCCGGAAACGGCTCGGGCGGGCGGCGCGCCGTGATCGTCGGCGGCTCGATGAGCGGGCTGTTGACCGGTCTCCTGCTGCGCAAGCGCGGCTGGGAGGTCGACGTCTACGAGCGCGTGGCGAGCGAGCTGTCGGGCCGCGGCGCCGGTATCGTGGCGCAGGCGGATCTGATCGCGCGCCTCCGCGCCATCGGCCTCGACACGCACGATCTCGGCGTCGAGGTCACGACGCGGCAGATCCTCGAGGCCGACGGCCGCGTGGCGGACCGGCTCGAATGCGCCCAGACCCTGACGGCCTGGGAGCGGCTCTACCGGCTGCTGCGCGACGCGTTTCCGCCGGCCCGTTACCATCGCGGTCGCGGTCTCGCCGGCCTGGAGCAGACCGACGCGGGCGTCGTCGCACGCTTCGCCGACGGCGGCACGGCGCAGGCCGACCTGCTGGTCGGCGCCGACGGCATCCGCTCGACGGTGCGGCACGCCTGCGATCCCGCCATCGTGCCGCTCTATGCCGGCTACGTGGCGTGGCGCAGCCTTTTGGACGAGAGCGACTTCTCGCCCGCCGCCCGGGCGGATCTGTTCGAGCTGATGACGTTCTGCCTGCCGCCCGGCGAGCAGTTCCTGGGGTATCCAGTGGCGGGACCGGACGACGATCTGCGCCGCGGCCATCGCCGCTACAACATCGTCTGGTACCGTCCGGCCGACGAGGGCGGCAAGCTGCGCGAGCTGCTCACCGACGAGACCGGCACGACGCACGCGATCTCGATCCCGCCGCCGCTGCTGCGTCGCGCCGCGATCGCCGAGCTGATGGACGATGCGCGCCGGCTGCTGGCGCCGCAGCTCGCCGATCTGGTGGCGCTGATGGACGAGCCGATCCTCCAGCCGATCTACGATCTGGAGGCGAAGCGGCTGGCCTTCGGCCGGGTGGCGATCGTCGGCGACGCGGCCTGCGTGGCGCGGCCGCATGTCGCCGCTGGCGTCGCCAAGGCGGCCGACGACGCGGCCGCGCTGGTCGATGCGGTGGCCGAGGCCGACGATGTGCCGGCGGCGCTCCGCGCCTTCGAGGCGGCGCGCCTGCCGGTCAACCGCCGCATCGTCGAGCGCGCCCGTCATCTCGGCGCCTATCTGCAGGCGAGCCAGACCGCCGAGACCGGATGCAGCGATGCTCCGGTGCTGTACGAGCGCGGCCAGCGGGAGGTCTTCTGCGGGCTCACCGGC
>NZ_NPEX01000534.1:0-1500 GCF_003258865.1 Rhodoplanes roseus
CGCCTCGGACCCATGGTCCGAGGCGCCTTGTCCGGGGAACGCAGCCGAAAACCGGTCGCGATGCGTGGGGCGAGCCCGCTCACCCGAAGATGTCCGCCACGATGCCGGAGTACCAGCCCATGTTCTCCTCGCTGGTCTGGCGGCGTAGATCGGCCGTCTCGCCGGTCTTGGAGACGAAGCCCTCGACCTCGGCGATGGCGCCGTCCTTGGCCTCGTAGCGGCCGCCGACCTTGACGGTGTCGTCGGGCGCGAGGATCGACCAGCAGGTGTTGGCGTAGCGGGCCGGGAACGTACGGCTGCCGGTGAGCTCGCCCCGCACCGCCATCGCCACCACCTTGGCCTGGCTGTTCGCCGCGAAGGCGGACTTCGGCATGGCGCCCGCGATAGCCGCGTCGCCCAGCACGAAAACGCTCGGGTCCTGCGCCGACTTCATGCTGGCCGGATCGATCGGGCAGAAGCCCGACGCATTGGCCAACCCGGCGTCGCGGGCGATCCTGCCGGCCATCTGCTTCGGGATGACGTTGACGAGGTCGGCCTTGATGGTCTCGAGGTCGGTCGTCACCGTCATGGCCTTGGGGTCGACGTTCTTCAATCCGCCGTGCATCTTCGGGTCCATCCACTCGACCATGCCCGGATAGTGGTTCTGCCAGCCCTCCTGGAACAGCGCCATCTTGGAGAAGCGGTCCTTCGGATCGATGATCACGATGCGCGACTTCGAATGACCCTTGGTCTTGAGGATGTGGGCCATGCAGGAGACCCGCTCGTACGGGCCCGGCGGGCAGCGATACGGGTTCGGCGGCGCGATCATCACGATGGTCGCCCCGTCCTCCAGCCCGTCGAGCTGCTTCTTGAGGAGCTGGGTCTGCGGGCCGACCTTCCAGGCGTGCGGCATGATCTCGGCCGCCTCCGCCGACCAGCCCGGCACCGAGGCGAAGTCGAGGTCGATGCCGGGCGCCACGACGAGGCGATCGTAGGGCAGCACGCTGCCGTCGGCGAGCCGCACCTGCTTCTTGTCGCGATCGATGGCGCTCGCCGCCTGGTCGACCTTCTTCACCCCGTAGGCGGCGAGCTTGTAATCCTGGGCGAGCGCGTCCCACGGCTTGAAGCCGCCGACATAAAGGTTCGAGTGGAAGCAGGTCAGGAACTTCTGGAGCGGCTCGACCAGCGTCACGTCGATGGCGCCGTTCGAGTCCTTGGCGACGTATTTGGCGACCGTGGCACCGGCCGGCCCGCCGCCGATCACGACGAGCCGCGGTTTTGCTTGCGCGCGCAGCACGGCGGGTACGGCGAGCATTCCTGCGCCGGCCAGCGCCGCAATGGAAAAACCTCGTCGGGTGATGGCAATCATGTCGTCCTCCCTAATTCTGTTGTTTCATCTGTCGGGCCGAGCAGCCTTGTCTGGATGGATCGCTTCTCCGACCATGGTGGCTGGCTCCGTCATCCTGAGGTGCCGGGCGAAGCCGGGCCTCGAAAGATGAACGGCCCGGGCCGTCGCCCGTC
>NZ_NPEX01000534.1:1510-1845 GCF_003258865.1 Rhodoplanes roseus
GCTCGCTTCGCTCGCACCTCTGGGTGACGGTTCGTCCCGGAGCACCTCGCCATGACGTCCTCAATCCGTGCGCGGCTTCAGGCTGCCGAAATAGGCGGCCAGCGCCGCGATCTCGTCGTCGGAGAATTTCACGGCGATGCTGCGCATCACCTGGTTCTCGCGCTTCTTCTCGCGGTACTCGGACAGAATCTCGACGAAGCTGTCCTCCGGCCAGCCGACGATCGGCGGGATGCCGTCGTACCGCCCGCTGATCTGGTGGCAGGTGACGCATTCCGAGGAGAGATACTGGCCGAGCTCGCGGTCGCCCTTGGCCCCGTCGGCCGCCACCGCGGCCG
>NZ_NPEX01000535.1 GCF_003258865.1 Rhodoplanes roseus
GCGCCGTCGTCGGCGCCGCCTTCCTGGTGGTGCTGCCGCAGGCGCTCACCGCGCTGCAGGAATACGAGCAGGCCGTGCTCGGGCTGCTGATCATGGTGTTCATGATCGCGCTGCCGGCCGGCATCGTGCCGTCGCTGCGCCGCCTGGTGCTGGAGCGCGCCGCATGACCATCCTGAAGGTCGTGGATCTCGGCATCACGTTCGGCGGCCTGCGCGCCGTCGACGGCGTGTCGTTTTCCGTGTCGCTCGGCGAGGTGTTCTCCATCATCGGGCCGAACGGCGCCGGCAAGACCACGCTGTTCAACCTGGTCACCGGCATCTACCGGCCAGGGCGCGGGACCATCATGCTGGCCGGCGAGAACGTCACCCGGCTCGCGCCGCATCTCCTGGTGCGGCGCGGCATGGCACGGACGTTCCAGAACCTGCAGATCTTCTTCCGCATGACGGCGCTGGAGAACGTGATGGTGGGCAACCATCTGGCCGAGCGCACCTCGTTCCTGGCCGATCTCCTGTCGCTGCCCTCGGTGGCGCGGCAGAATCGTCGCACGCGCACCCGCGCGCTGGAGCTGCTGGAGCGCGTCGGCCTCGCCCATCACGCCGAGACGACGGCCGGCGATCTGCCCTATGGCGTGCTCAAGCGCCTGGAGATCGCCCGCGCGCTCGCGGCCGATCCGAAGGTGCTGCTGCTCGACGAGCCCGCCGCCGGCTGCAACGCGGTGGAGACCGAGGCGATCGACCGGCTGATCGGCCAGATCGCCAAGGACGGCGTCGCCGTGGTGCTGATCGAGCACGACATGAAGCTGGTGATGAAGATTTCCGATCGCGTGCTGGTGCTGGCGCACGGCAAGCGGCTCGCCGAGGGGCCGCCGCGCCAGGTGCGCAGCGATCCCGCCGTCATCGCCGCCTATCTGGGCGAGCACGGCGCCAGGGAGGCCGATCGTGCTCACGGTTGACGGGCTCTCCTCGGCCTATGGCCGCATCGAGGTGCTGCACGGCGTGTCGCTCGACGTGGCGGCCGGCGAGATCGTCGCGCTGGTCGGCTCTAACGGCGCCGGCAAAACGACGCTGCTGCGCACCCTCTCCGGTGTGCAGCCGGCGACCGGCGGCCGCATCGTGTTCGAGGGCGAGGACATCCAGCGCCTGCCGTCGCACGCCCGCGTGGTGCGCGGCATCGCCCAGTCGCCCGAGGGCCGCCAGGTGTTCGGGCCGCTCTCGGTCGAGGACAATCTGCGGCTCGGCGCGTTCCGCTGCCACGACGGCACCGTGAAGGGCCGCCTCGATGCGATCTATGCGATGTTCCCGGTGCTTCACGAGCGGCGCCGGACCGCGGCCTCCAGCCTCTCGGGGGGCCAGCAGCAGATGCTCGCCATCGGCCGCGCCCTGATGGCGCAACCCAAGCTCCTGCTGCTCGACGAGCCCTCGCTCGGGCTGGCGCCGCTGCTGGTCGACCAGATCCTGGCCGCCGTGGTGGATCTCAAGCGGCGCGGCATCACGGTGCTGCTGGTCGAGCAGAACGCCTCCGCCGCACTCGCCATCGCCGATCGCGGCTACGTGCTGGAGGTCGGCCACGTCGTCCACGAAGGCCCCGGCGCGGCGCTGCTGCAGGACCCCAAGGTGCGGGCGGCGTATCTCGGGGTGTGAGGCAGACGTCCGGTCCCCGCATTGCGCTCCGCTTCATGCGGGCTACGAGCCCGCACCATTGTAGCCCGCATGGAGCGGAGAGACTGGGCAAGAATCGGCGGCTGCAGCTGATGTAGGATTCGTGGCATGACGAATCGCCCGTTCAAGACCGGCGCGAGCCGGGCGCAGTCCTGTCTTCTGCCGCCGAGCGTGGAGGAC
>NZ_NPEX01000536.1 GCF_003258865.1 Rhodoplanes roseus
AGGTGGCACTCTAGCCTCTCCCCTCGATCTTGGCCGCCTTGGCGGCGTCCGACCACCAGGTCTCGGGGGCGCCGCGCGCATAGCGCGGCTTGGTCTCCGGGCGGCCGAACACGTCCCAGTAGGCGAGCCAGTGCGACGCTTTGTACCACTGTGGCACCCAGTATCGCCCGGCCCGGATCACCCGGTCGAGGGCGCGCGCCGCGATCACCAGGTCGGCGCGGGTGTTCGCCGCGATGATCGCCTCGATCAGCGCGTCGACCGCCGGGTCGGCGATGCCGGCGAGGTTTTGGGTCCCCTTGATGGCGGCTGCCTGCGAGGAGAAATAGTTTCGCAGCGCGTCGCCCGGCGTGGTCGAGAACGAGAAGCGCTGGATGAGCACGTCGAAGTCGAAGGCGTCGCGCCGCGCCTGGTACTGCACCGGATCGACCATGCGCAGCGTCGCGTCGATGCCGAGCAGGCCGAGATTCTTGATGTAGAGCATGTGGTGCGGCTGGAAGGCCGGCTCGTCGAGCAGGAACTCGATCGTCACCGGCTCGCCGTTCGGCGCCACCCGCTTGCCGTTCTTCACCGGATAGCCGGCGTCTCCGAGGAGCTGCGTCGCGCGGCGCAGCAGCGTGCGGTCCTGCCCCGAGCCGTCCGAGACCGGCGGCACGAAGGGCTCCCCGAACACCTCGTCCGGCACTTTTCCGCGGAACTTCTCCAGGAGGGCCAGCTCGGCGCCCTCGGGCTTGCCCTGCGCCATCATGTCGGAGTTCTGGAACACCGAATGGGTGCGCTGATAGGAGCCGTACATCAGCGATTTGTTGGTCCACTCGAAGTCGAACGCGACGATCAGCGCCTCGCGCAGCTTCGGGTTCTTGAACTTCTCCCGGCGGACATTGAGGAACCAGCCCTGCGCGCCGGACGGCGTGTCGTCGGGCAGCACGTCGCGCTTGACGCGTCCGTCGCGGATCGCCGGGAAGTCGTAGCGGGTCGCCCAGATGCGCGAGGTGAACTCCTCGCGGAACAGATAGCTCTTGCCCGTGAAGCCCTCGAAGGCGACGTCGCGGTCGCGGTAGAACTCGTAGCGGAGCGTGTCGAAATTGGACTGCCCGATCGACACCGGCAGGCTCGCGCCCCACCAGTCCTTGACGCGGTCGTACTCGATGTAGCGGCCCGGCTCGAAGCGGCCGACCTTGTAAGGACCGGAGCCGAGCGGCACGTCGAGGGTCGTCTCGTCGAACGGCTTCGACCCATAGTAGGCGCGGGAGAAGATCGGCAGGGCGGCGACGAACAGCGGCACGTCGCGGGCGCGGCCCGGCGCGAACCGCACCGTCACCTGCGCGTCGTCCTCGGCCTCGGCCGAGATCATGTCGCGCAGGAGCTGGCCGATCACCGGATGGCCCTTGGCCTTCAGCGTGGTCACCGACCACGCCACGTCGTGCGCCGTGATTTTGGTGCCGTCGTGGAAGCGCGCCTCGGGGCGCAGCACGAAGGTGTGGGCGAGCCCGTCGGGCGCGATCCGCACGGCGCGGGCCGCCAGCCCGTACATGGCGTCCGGCTCGTCGCTCGCCCGCGCCATCAGGCTGGTGAAGGTCAGCTCCATGCCGAGCGCCGCGTCGCCGCGCAGGATCCAGCTGTTGAGCGAGTTGAAGGTGAGGAAGTTCTGATTGAACTGCCGGGTCGAGCCGATCAGCGAGAAGGTGCCGCCCTTCGGCGCCTGCGGGTTCACGTAGTCGAAATGGCGGAAGTCGGCCGGGTATTTCAGGTCGCCGAAGGCCGAGAGCCCGTGGCTCTCGGGGGCGTCCACAGGAGCCGCGGAGGCGCGCCGGGGCAGCGCGGCC
>NZ_NPEX01000537.1 GCF_003258865.1 Rhodoplanes roseus
CGCTCCGCCGCCCGCGGCCGCGCCCGCCGCCGGCGTGGGGATCCAGGATCTGAAGGTCGGCACCGGCGCCGAGGCCCGCGCCGGCCAGCGCGTGCGGGTGAACTACACCGGCAAGCTGACCAACGGCACCACCTTCGACACCTCGATCGGTCGTGCGCCGTTCACCTTCACGCTCGGCGGCGGCGAGGTGATCAAGGGCTGGGACCAGGGCGTCGCCGGCATGAAGGTCGGCGGCAAGCGCCGCCTGACGATTCCGCCCGAGCTCGGCTACGGCCCCGCCGGGGCGCCGCCGAAGATTCCGCCGAACAGCGTGCTGGTGTTCGAGGTCGACCTGTTGGGCGTGCAGTAGCGGAAGGCCGCTCGATCGTGACACGGCGCGGATTGTGAGGCGTCGCGAAGCCTTCTATACAGAGCGCGGGCCGAGGTTCGTGTTCCTCGCCGGCGAAAGCGCCGGCCACCGACCGGCGGCTCCGGCAGGCGGTTCGGCGAGCCCGGTCCTCGGCACGCTCCTTTCCGCATCGGGCAGCTTCCGCCCCGCCCTGCCCGCTTTCCCGAAGCCGCGTTTCCCGACTGCGCGTCGGCAACGAACGAGAAGGAGTCGCCGCATGGCGAACGATTGGAACCGCTACGGCCCCAGCGCCGCCCGTCCGCAGGGCCGTCCCGGCCGCGAGATCCGCCCCAAGAGCCTCACCATCGACATCCACTCCCACGTGGCGGTGCCGCGCGCGGCCGAGTTCGCCAAGCCGCACCTCGACTGGTCGACGATTCCGCTCGCCCATTTCTCGACGCCGGAGACCAAGGCGCTCAACCAGAAGCAGGACGCCGAGCGCACGCCGCAGATGACCGGCGTCACCGAGCGGCTCGCCGATCTCGACGCCATGGGTCTCGACCTGCAAGTGATCATGTGCCCGCCGCCGCAGTGCTACTACACGGTGCCGCTCGACATCGCCGTGCCGGCGAGCCGGATGGTCAACGAGGGCCTGTCCGAGTACGCGTCGAAGAACCCCGACCGCTACCTGGTGTTCGGCACCGTGCCGCTCTCCAACTGCGAGGAGGCCGCCAAGGAGCTCGAGCACTGCATGACCAAGCTCGGTCACAAGGGCGTGCAGATCCTCACCAACGTCGCCGGCAAGGAACTCTCGGATCCGGCCTTCGCGCCGTTCTGGGCGAAGGCCGAGGCGCTCGGCGCCGTGGTGCTGCTGCACCCCAACGGATTCACCGAAGGCGAGCGGCTGACACGCTTCTACTTCAACAACGTCATCGGCAATCCCTTCGAGACCACGATGGCGCTGCACTACCTGATCTTCGACGGCGTGCTGGAGCGGCACCCGAACCTGAAGATCGTCGCGGTACACGGCGGCGGCTACCTGGCCGCCTATTCGGGCCGCATCGACCACGCCTGGGGTGCCCGCGCCGACACGCACGGCACCCTGCCCCACCCGCCGACCAGCTACCTGAAGAAGATCTACGTCGACTCGGTCGTCTTCACGCCGCACCAGCTGCGCGCGCTGGTCGAGGTGTTCGGGCCGGACCACGTGATCCTCGGCACCGACTACCCCTACGACATGGCCGAGTACGAGCCGGTCGAGCACATCGTCTCGGCCGGCCTCGACGCCGACACGGTGGCGAAGATCTGCGGCGGCACGTCGAAGACGCTGCTGGGGATCTGATCAGGTCGTGTTTCAACTCTCCCCCGGAGGGCAAGCTTGGGCACGAATCGTTCCACGCAGATGCCCCGGGCGAGCACAGGCCGCGGTGCGGTCGTTCTCCGACCTCGCCGCGTGCACGGCGGGGCTCCCTCTCCCCGGCGGGGAG
>NZ_NPEX01000538.1 GCF_003258865.1 Rhodoplanes roseus
GACGCAGCCGCGGCGGTCGAGTTGACGGCCGTGTAGGCGGAGGCCGCGGCCAGCGTCGTGATCTGGGTCTGCAGGCTGGTGGTGGTGGTCTGCAGCGTCGTCACCGAGGTCTGCAGGGCGGTGATGTCGGTCGCGTAAGTGGCGAGCGTCGTGCCGTAGGAGGCGAGGGTGGTGCCGTAACCGGACAGCGCGGCGTCGACGGCCGCGAAGGTGTCGGCGATGGTGGAGTAGGCGGTGCCGCCGATCGTGTAGCTCACCGCCGCGATGGTGCCGTCGGCGTTCAGCGTCGTGCCGAGGATCTGCGCCATGGTGGCGTTGGTGCCGTAGAGCTGCTGGCCCGTCACCGCGTCGGTCGAGGTCGCCGACAACGTGCCTGCGGCGACATTGACGATCTTGCGCTGATTGCTGCCCGAGCCGACCGAGACCGTGTTGGCGACGTCGGCGACCGAGCCGGCGCCGAGCGCCACGGCGTTCGCCGCGCTCGCGGTGCTGCTCGCGCCGAGCGCCGTGCTGTTGGTTCCGCTTGCCGCGCTGGCGCTGCCGTAGGCCGTGGCGTACTGCGCCGTGGCCGAGCTGGCCGCTCCCGCCGCGGTCGCCCACGCCCCGGAGGCGCTCGCGTCAGAGCCGATGGTCGTCGCGTGGACGCCGCTCGCCGTCGCGGCGAAGCCGATCGCGATGCTGCTGTCGCCCGAGGCCAGCGCTCCGCCGCCGAGCGCGGTCGAGTAGCCCCCCTTCGCAGTGGCTGCCCAGCCGACCGCGGTGTCCCAGCTCCCGGCGGAGCTGTCGTTTCCGAGCGCCGTCGCGTAGCTGCCGCTCGCGGTGCTGTTCGTGCCGTAGGCGGAGGCGTAGGAGCCCGCCGCGGTGCTGCCGTAGCCGGACGCGATCGAAGCCGTGCCGCTGGCGCTCGCGCCGTATCCGGTCGCGGTCGCGTAGTTTCCGCTCGCTGTCGCGGACGGTCCCAAGGCGGTGCTGTTGTCGCCGCTCGCCGTGCTGCTGTTGCCGAGCGCGACCGCGGCGGCTCCGCTGGCGGCGGCGTTCGGTCCGATCGCGATCGCCGCCTCGTCGGTCGCCGCGCTCTGGAAGCCCATCGCGACGGAGTTCAGCTCGGCCGCGTAGCTGGCGGTGCCGACCGCGACGGAGTTGGTGCCGTAGGCGCGCGCGCCGTTCTGGCCGAAGCCGTCGCCGGCCCCGAGCGCGGTCGCGTAGTCGCCGGTCGCGAAGGCGGCGCGGCCGAAGGCCGAGCTGAACTGCCCGCTCGCATAGCCGGCGACGGTGCTCGCCCCCATGCCCGAGGCCGTACCGGTGAACGCGGCGCTGTTGATGCCACTCGCGGTCGCAGAATTGCCGCAGGCGACCGAGCTCGCCGCGGTCGCCGACGAGGTGCCACCGCCGCCCGCCGTGCTCTCGCAGACGAACTGGGCGCGGGCGCCGTGCGGCAGCGCCACGGCGGAGAGCACGGCGACGGAGGCGAGCAGGACCAGACGGTGCTCCGACCACCGCCCGCGTCCACTCCGGCCCGCGGTGCCGGTCGGCGTGTCCTGCATCCCGCGCGTCATGACGGCATCCCCCCGGCGTACCCCGTGTGCGAGGTCAACCTTTCGGCTCGGGGACAGGACGGCAATTGTGGAAATTTGGGCGGGTTTTTGCGGCGCTAGCCCCGGCGCGCCAGCACCGCGCCGGGGCTAAACCATTACGATCTGCCGATTCCGGCTATCCGGCGACAGTGGTGAAACGTGCGATCGGGCCGCTGCGCCGCGCCATCGAACGCTCGGCGTTGCACCGCCGCAACACGGCGGCACATGGGTCGGTGCGG
>NZ_NPEX01000053.1 GCF_003258865.1 Rhodoplanes roseus
CTCGCGGCCCGCCGCCCGGTCGAGCCCGGTCTGCGAGCCGATGCCGGCCTCGCCGCGGGCGATGCCCGGGTTGAGCAGCGATTCCAGGGCCGGCGCGATCGGCGGCAGCGCCTCGCGGGAGGCTTTGGCGCGGGTCGGGCGCGCCGGGTCCTTGCGCGGCTTCTGGGTGTGGTCGGGCTGGTCGGAGGGTGGGGGCTTGGCCATGCGCCGCAATATGGGCCGGCGACCGTGGCAGGGAAAGGGCGCGGGGGCTGCCGGAGCGGCAGGCCTCACCCTATATACCTCCCGCCGGCGCGGGCCGGTGCATCAACGCCAGGAGCTCTCGATGGTCACGCCTCCGGACGCCTATCTGGATCTGCTGCAGGACAAGAAGGCCTTCGCCAGCATCGCCACCGTGATGTCGGACGGCTCGCCCCAGGTGACCCCGGTGTGGTTCGACTACACGGGCGGCATCGTGCGGGTGAACACCGCCAAGGGGCGGGTCAAGGCCAAGACCTTGACCCAGGGCGCGCCGGTCGCGCTGGCCATCATCGATCCCGACAACCCCTATCGCTACCTGCAGATCCGCGGAAAGGTCCGCAGCGTCACCGAGCAGGGCGCCGACGCCCATATCGATTCGCTGGCGAAGAAGTATCTCGGGGTCGACACCTATCCGTACCGCCAGCCCGGCGAGGAGCGCCTGTCGATCGAGATCGAGCCGATCTCGGCCTCCGGGATGAACTGAGGCGACGAATCGTCCGACTCGTCATGGCCGGGCGCGTCCCGGCCATCGGCGTCTTTGGTGGTGAAAAACCTCACCGCGTGGAGGCCCGGCACGAGCCGGGCGTGACGGCGGAGAGGCTTTCCGCATACGCACCACGCCGTGCACGCCCCGACTCAGCGGCTTACGGCGCCACCAGCGAGGTCGACTGGCCGCTGGCGGCGAGCTCCCGGGCGACGAAGCCGTTCTGCTTCTGCTCGGCGATGAAGCCGTCCAGGAAGGCCAGCGCGGCGGCGCGGCCCTTCGGGACCGCGATCGCCTGCTCGATGCCGACGAAGCGGCCCGGCATCACCCGGTAGCCCGGATGCGACTCGGCGAAGGCGACCAGCTCCTGGCGCACGCCGGCGACCGCCTCCAGCCCGTCCTTCACGAACAGGGCGCGGGCCTCGGGGCCGCTCGGCGTCAGCACCAGCTCGGCGGTCTTCAGGGTGCGGGTGAGGTGCAGCTCGTACGCGCTGCCGCGCGCCCCGGCGATCCGCACGCCCGGCCGGTCGACGTCGCCGACGTCCTGCAGAGGCGAGCCGTCCGGCACCAGGCAGGCCGCCTCGATCAGCACATAGGGCGAGGTGAAGTCGAGCTCGGCCGCCCGCACCGGGTCGATCGCCATGAAGGCGACGTCCCACTCGTCCTTGGCGAGCGCCTCGAACACCTTCCCGGCCGCCTTGTAGGTGACGTACTCGACCGGAACGCCGAGCCGCTCCGCCAGCGCGCGGGCCAGCGCCGGCTGCGTGCCGCGCGGCTCGCCGGTCGTCGGATCCTGCTGCGACAGCACCGCGTTGCCGAAATTGATGGCGGCACGCACGCGCCCCTTCGGCGCGAGCTCCTTCAACACGTCCTGCATGGGCTTCCTCTCCGCGGTCCGCAGCCGAGACGCCGGCACACGGTTCCGTCCGGACTCGATACTATGGTTTTCCGCTGGGCGATATTCGGACCGCGGCCGGCCCGCCGCGACCTCCGGCCCCCGGGGGTCACCCGGCACCTTGCGCGGACCCCGCGCGTGAGGCATGAGACGGCCACCCCCGGTTCAGGATCCTCATTTCCTCGGAGGCGTCATGCCGCTCTACGGCTTCGCGTGCAAAAGCTGTGGCCACATGTTCCAGACCCTGGTGCGCTCGTCGGACGTCCCGGCCTGCCCGGCCTGCGAGAGTGCGGATCTGGAACAGCAGCTCTCGCTGATCGCGTCGCCCGGCAAAGGCGGCTCCGATCCGGAGCCGGCCTGCGTCGGCGGCGGCGGTGGTGGCTGTGGCCAATGCTGCGGGATGGGAATGGGGATGGGCGGCTGCGGCTGAACGCGGCGCCTCAGTCATCGCACGGGCGGTGCTCCGCCCATGCGCTCCGCCCATGCCATGACTGGCATCGCCACGGGCCCCCGGGGCGTTCGTCCACCCCCGTCCGCATGGTGCGGACAGGGGGAGGGGGCTTACCGGGGCTCAGCTCGCCTTGCGATAGCTCGTCTGCGGCCGGTTCTGCTCCCGCAGCATCTGCTCGATCAGCTCGTCGACATCGGTGGACGGTGTCGTGGCGGCCCGGGCGACCGCCCGGTCCGCCAACGAGATCCGCAGCAGTGCGGGGCGGTGGTCCGAGACGCGGCGTACGAAATCGTCGACGTTCCGTTCCTTCGCCACGATGAAGTAGTCGGTGCTGCCGACCGTTCGGGTCAGGTTCGGCGAGAGGAAGATGTTGTCGATCAGCGATCGCGGCGATTTCAGATAAGTGAAGCCGCCGGCCTGCTCGTCCTCGGCGCCCATCGGGGTGAAGTGGCCGTCGCTCAGCGCATCGAAGTCGCCGGACGCCAGCGGGGCGTTCATGTCGCCGCCCAGGATGATGTCCGCCTCTCCGGTCTCCTCCATCAGGGCCCTGGTGGCGCGCACCAGGATGCGAGATGCGAGCCGCCGCCGCAGGCTGCCCTCCGCCATCGCCTTCAGGTGGAGCGGCACGAGATAGAAATCGAATGCGGGGGCGCTGCCGTGGCGCTGGTCGCCGGCCTCGAGGCGGAACAGTCCCGGATAGCGGTCGAACACCTTGCCGTGGACGGCCTCCTCGCGGGCCTGCGGATCGCGGCTGTCGAGGTGGAACAGCGGCTCCACCGACGCCGGCCATTCGGCGCGCTCGCATCGCACGGCCGAGCGCTTCCAGATCACCGCCGTCGTCTGTCGCGCTTCCGGGGCGTCCGGCTCCGAGAACGCGCAGTCGTAGAGCTCGCCGAACCGGTTCTGCAGCTCGCCGACCAGCGCCCGCACGGCGGTCGGCGACACCTCGACCAGGCCCCAGACGTCGAGATTGAGGTCGGCGATGACGCGGGCCGCACCCTGCAGCTTGTCCGGGTCGCGCCAGCGATTCGCCAGCCATTCGATGTTCCAGAAGCCGATATCGATGTCCTGGTCGGTGCCGCGATAGGTGTCCACCACGGCTTCGACACCCACGGCCGCGCCGACCGAGCGGCCGAGGCCGCCGAAGAAGCCGGTGAGCGAGTCCGAGCCGCGAATGAAGGACAGCACCGTGCCGGCCATCCCGGCGTCGGCGGCCTGCCGTTTCACCCGGTTCTCCAGGTCGATCGCGATGGCGCCGATCTTGATGCCTTCGTTCACGACGTTCGTGCTGCCGCCCTCCGGCAAGGCGAGGGTCATCGGTTCGCGCGCGTGGTGGAGCGCGATCAGCCGCCCGCGCCGGTCCATCACGGGAGCGCCGGAGGAGCCGTAGTCGGTGTCGGACGAGTAGTGGACGACCGTGGAGGTGATGTTCAGCACGTCGGTGTCGTCGAGCGACACCTGCTTGGGCTCGCCGCGCGGATGATGGATCACATAGGCCTGCTCGCCGCGATCCACCGTGAACGACGCACGCTCCAGCGGGATGGTGCCGAACTCCTCGGCCGCCCCGCTCTCGATCCACACGAAGGTGAAGTCGAGCCCGTTCGCGACCGGGCTGGTCAGGAACAGCCGCCGCGGATCGAGCGAGAAGCTCTTCTTCGCGAGCGCCGTGCCGGCGCCGTTCAGAAGATCATCCGGTGTGACCTCGTAATCGAACTCCGCCGTCGCCGCTTCGGCCGACTCGATGGAGTTGAGGACGTGGTGGTTGGTGAGCAGCAGATTGGCGCCGACCAGGAATCCCGTCCCGGTCCAGCTGCCGCTGCGTCCCTGGAAGTCGGTCCCGCTGGTCGTGATGCGGGCGACCGCGCGGCGGCGGCGCGCCAGCACGTCGAGCAAGGCGGCCGGGGCGAGGATCTCACGGCCGACGGCGATCTCCAGGCCGCGGAATCCGGCGATCATGGCGGCGGGATCATCGACCGGCAGGTCGGCGCCGAGATCGGCGAACAGCGCCCCGCGGGTGGACGGGGACGTCAGGAAGGGGACCTGCTGGCCCGCCGTGGTCACCGGGCCTCGCGGCGTGGCGGCCGGCTCGCCCGCCGAGGCGCGGCGGGGTTGGTTGGTCCTGCCCGCGGCGGACGATTCCGTCCGGGTCGCCTCGCTGGCGGGTCGGGGCGGCGCTTGCGCGGCGGCTTGCAGCTGCTGCCGATCGATCAGCTTCTCGATCGAGGCCGCGACGGCGTCCGCCACGCGGGTCGCCACGATGTCGCTGATCGTGTCGACGTTGAGGGCGCCGGTCGGCCGCCCGTTGCGATCGCCACGGGTCTCCGGCTTCCGGCCGGCTCCACGTTCAGACATGAGTGCCTCCTCACGGTTGATCAGATGGGCCAGCACGGCCTCGAACCGCTGCGCCGCGCGGGCGAAGCCGGCATCGGTCGGGTGCAGCTCGTCGGCCCAGTCGGAGACCGCCGGCAGGGTGCCGCGGACATCGACATGGTAGGCGTTCGGGAACGACCCACCGCTCGCATTGCCGCCGCACAGCCGGCGCTGCAGTTCGTTCAGGCGGTCGATCATCAGGCTCACGATGGCCCGCCGCAGCAGCGGGTCGGTGATGCCGCGCTTGCTCAGCGGCGCCCCGATCCACTGGTCGTTCGCGGCCCAGAGCGGCCGACGCGGATCGCCGGGGCCGCCCGGCAGGGCCCGGTCGTAGCCGTGCAGCACGACGGCGACCCGTCCGCCGAAGCTGCGATCCACGGTCGACAGCAGGGTCCGGTAGGCGCGCTCGATAAAGGCGAGCCGCTCGGCGAAGGCGTCCGTGTCGAGATAGAAGCCGGCCGGCCGGCCGGGCTCGAAGTCGCGCAGCACGCGATACAGCACCGAGGTGCCGTCCGGATCCTCGCCGACCAGATCGTTGCCGGCGCCCGAGAACAGCAGCACGTTCGGAAGCTCGGCCTGCTGCGCCAGGGCCTCGACGTATTCCGGCGCGCCGTCGATCATGTTGCCCAGCGTGTCGCCGGCGGCGCTGACGCACCAGACGTGATAGGGCGCATCGAGCTGGTCGACGATGTCGTCGAGCAGGAACGGAAACTGGAACCACGAGTCCCCTTCCGCCACCAGCACGGGCCGCCGCTCGCCGCGGGCGCGACGCAGCTTGAAGCGTTCCTGACGGCGCCAGCGGGCGATGCGGTTCGCCCAGTCCATCGCGAACGCGCCCTCGACCCGGAACCGGTCCGTGCGATCGAGCAGCACGCGCTCCGGATCGACCTGCACGGCCGGGTCGAACGGCTTCGCTGTCGGCCCGCCGGTGAAGTAGGGGCGCAGCTCGCGATCCGGAATGTCGACGTCTTGCAGACGCCGCTCCAATTCGGCGAAGCTGATCGGACCGGCCGCGGTCGGGTCCGGTCGGCCGGGGTCCCGGCCGGGGATGCCGTGGTCGATCGTATCGGGATTGATCGTGCCGTGTCTGCTGACGACGCGCATGGATGCGCGGCCGCCGCGATCGTCGCGGACGTCCATAGCCATCTGCTCCTCCCGCTGCCGGCAGAGCCGGGGTCGAAAAGAGTTGAATGGTCGGGCCGTATTTTTGGGACTGGTTTTGAAGCCTGCCGACGCGTCTCACCCGGCGGCTGCCCTCGCCGCGCGCAACCTACAGGTGGCGGTCGGGCGGCTCGAATCACAATGCCGAGATCGAACCGCGCTCCCGGCCGTCGTGAATGCGGACCGCGCCGGCCCCACTGCAGCATGTGCTCCGGTCGCGAGGAGAGGCGTGGGCACGTCTCCTCGCTCCGCAGCCGGTCGGCCTGATCCCGTCAGGACGCGACGAGCCGACGGCCGAACCGGATCCGTGTTGGATCGGGTCGACCGCGAGGACCTGCGGGCGACGTGATTGGCCTCCCCGTCACACGCGCGCGAAGCGTCCGCGCTGGAAGATCCGGTCGCGGTCCTCGTCCGACGAGGTGTCGCGCGAGGACGGGATGGTGGCGACCTTGGCCATTGCGCGCTGGACCGCCGGGCGCGCCGAGATCCGCTCCACCCACCGGGTCAGGTTCGGCCGCTTGTCGACCGAAATGCCGAGAAAGACGTGGTTGCGCAGCCACGGGAACGCGGCGATGTCGGCGATCGAATAATCGTCGCCGGCGACCCAGTCGCGCGTCGCCAGCCGCTCGTCGTAGAGGTCGAACAGCCGATTGACCTCGCTGCGGAAGCGGCTCACGGCGTAGTCGTTGCCGGGCGGCGCGAACTTGGAGAAGTGGACGAGCTGGCCGCTCATCGGGCCGACGCTCGCCATCTGCAACATCAGCCACTGCAGCGCCTCGAGCCGCTTCAGCGCATCGGACGGCAGGAGCCGGCCGGTCTTCTCCGCCAGATAGATCAGGATCGCTCCCGACTCGATCACCGTGACGGGCTTTCCACCCGGACCCTCGTGATCGACGATCACGGGGATCTTCCGGTTCGGGTTCAATGCGCCGAACTCGTCGCGATAATGCTCGCCCTTCCAGACGTCGACCACGATGGTGTTGTAGGGAAGCTCGAGCTCCTCCAGCGCGATGAAGACCTTTTGCACGTTCGGGCTGGTGAGGGCGTAGAGATCGATCATGGGGGTGGCTCTCGCAGGGTTGGTACGCGGGGCAGTGGCGGGACGGCCGAGGGTCAGAAGCCGTGCACGACCTCGGTCACATGCTCCACCTCGGGCGGTGTCGCGAAGGTGTGGCCGACGCATTCGCGCCAGGCCTGGAAGTCCGGTGAGCCGCGGAAGTCCACGGTGTGGTTCTCCAGCGTCGCCCACTGGACGAACAGGCGGTAGCGCGACGGCTTTTCGACGCTGCGTTGCAGGGTCACGCCGGAGCAGCCCTTGGCGCGCTGGAAGAGCGGCACCGCCTTGGTGACGCCGGCCTCGAAGTCGGCCTCCATGCCGGGCTTCACCTCGATCTGAGCGATTTCCAGAACCATCGATGCCTCTTTGCGGCGGGAAGGAAGGAGGGGGGCGGCGCGCATGATGCGTCGGCGGTCCTTCCCGTGCAACGGGCGTGGCGCGACGGGCTCACATGCGTCGCAGCAGCACGCCCAGGGCGAGCAGCACGTAGGCGACCGTCAGCATCAGGAAAGTGCGCGCCGACGTGATCATGGCGATCTGAACGACGCCGTAGTGGGCCAGGATGGCGATCAGCGCGAGGATCAGCGAGATCGCGAACACCAGAACAGTAGGGGGCGTGAGGGCGAAGCCGGCGCGGCGGAACGGCATCGTCTGTCTCCATGGTCGGGCGCGCCGGCGGCGCGCCGCTTCGTCAACGCGCCCGCGCAGGGTTGGTGGCATGGCGCTTCGACCCGGTGCTGCAGTGGCGCGACCGCGGACTCGAGACGCAGGGCAGCCTCTGCGGGACCGCCGGGTATCGTGGACAGGCCGGGCCGACCCGCTCGGGCATCGGAAGGCGCTTTCCCGGGCGCGGGACCGCGGACCCGGCACACGAAAAACGTCGCTGGCACGAGCCGAATATTCAGTAGTTTCCAGACGATGTTCCGCAAAAAGCCGAATGCGACGCGCCGGGATCGATCCTCCGGAAACTCCGACCTTTAGCGGGCCGGCATTACAAGGGCCGGGGCTCCGGCGGCTCGGGCCGACTCAGGAACAAAACCTTCGGCGCCCGAGTTGATTCGGGGTGCCGTTCCGATTATCGCAACCTTCCGGGGCCGTTCAGAAGTGGTCCAAGCCCTCGAAATCGGACAAAATTTCCCCTCCCATGGCTTTCTTTCGAGAGGTTTCGGAAGTGTTTCCGGACAGGTTTTGCTTGCGTATGAGCCCAAATCTAATACAGTTGGGTCAATCCGGGACGCGAATTTCGACGGAATCGACGAGCTCCGCGGTAAAAGGGGACCTCGACTCCCCATTTGTACCAACCAAAAGTAATCACGGAATGGCTGTGCAATTTTTCGGAAGATTATTCGATAAAAGTTTTTCACTTGCTGTCCTGTTGGGCTCGTGAGAAGAGCTTTTCGAGGAGTCCTGTCGGTTATCAGCGCCGTACCGGACATCATCGTTCGTAATAGGAAGCGTATTATATTTTGAAGGAGAGCCCGTGAATGGCTGCCGTTAACCTCAAGGCTATGGACGTCGATGCCCTGCTGGCGTTGCGGGGCGAGATCGACGACACCCTCGAGCAG
Source organism: Rhodoplanes roseus (assembly GCF_003258865.1). GTDB lineage: Bacteria > Pseudomonadota > Alphaproteobacteria > Rhizobiales > Xanthobacteraceae > Rhodoplanes > Rhodoplanes roseus. The sequence goes on from NZ_NPEX01000053.1 coordinate 8,224, forward strand.
CGAAGCCGCGAGCTGAAGAAGCAGCTCAGCGCGCTGGAATCTGCGCGTGGTCGTCCCACTCGCGGGGCGTCTGCGGGCGGCCGCTCGAGCGCTCTCAAAGGCGTCAAGGTCGCGCCGAAATACCGCGGTCCCAATGGCGAGACCTGGGCCGGGCGCGGCGCGCATCCGAAGTGGCTGTCGGCCCTTCTGTCGGACGGACATTCGCTGGACGAGTTCGCCATCGAAGGTGCGGTCGAAGAGGTCGAGGAGGTCGAGGAGAAGCCGGCCCGCAAGGCTGGCCGCGGCCGCCGCAAACGCGGTTGACGCTCGCACTGCTCTGCCGAGCCGGCGGGACGACGGCGTAGTCCCGTAGAGGTCCGCACGGCGCAGCCGGGCGGCGTCCGGTGACGTCGTTATGGGGCTCTGTTCGAGGTGCGGCGCGCGCCGGTCAGGCCGTGACGCGGAGGACGGCGCGCTGCGCATAGCCGCGATAGGGACGCTCGACGGTCAGCACGGCCCCGAGCGCCCGGGCCTGCGTGGCGAGCCGCGTCTCCAGATGATCGCGCGGCGTGACGTCGAACAGCGCCAGCCACGTCCTCAGCATCGTCTTCAGGCCGCCCGGCAGGCCCTCCTGGCCGCCGAAGTCGACCACCTGGAGCTCGCCGCCAGGGGCGACCAGGGCGAGCGCCCGGTCGAGCGCGGCGTGCCAGTCCGGGATCATCGACAGCGTGTAGGAGAAGTAGACGCGCTCGAACGCGGCCTCGCCGAACACGGCGGCCGGGTCGAACGTGGTGGCGTCGGCATGGGCGATCCGGACCCGTCGCGCCACCCGGGCGCGGGCGATCGCCTCCATGGCGGAGTCGAGCATCTCGGTCGACACGTCGATGCCGAAGAACCGCGCCTCCGGCCAGCGTTGCGCCGCCCGCACCAGATTCCGCCCGGTGCCGCAGCCGATCTCCAGCACGCGCTGGCCGGCGGCCGGCTTCAGCCCTTCGATCAGATCGTCACGGCCGAGCAGATAGTATTTGCGGGTGGCGTCGTAGAGGTGCCGCTGGCGGCGATACATCCGGTTCATCCGGTCGGTCGCGTCGGCGGCCATGATCAGTCTCCGTCGGCCAGGACATAGAGGTGGAAGCCGCCATAGATGGCGGAGCGGTCGCGGGCCGTGAAGGCGCGCGACGCCGTCTCCTCGTAGCGCCAGCGCGACAGGATCGCGTCGTCGAGACGGCCGGGCAGCAGGCTCGGCTCGGCGGCGGTGCGGAAGATCACGCGGGCGCCGGGCTTCGCCGTCCGGGTGATTTCGCGCCACAGCGCGTCGAGCTGGGCGTCGGTCATCCAGTCCTGCGCGTCGAGCAGGACGTAGCGGTCCACCGATCCGTCGGGCTGGGCCGCGAGATGGTCGGTCATCGAGGCGTTGACGACGGCGACGCGGTTCGCCCGCGCGCTCACGGCGGCGAAGTTGTCGCGCTCCAGATAGGGCGGCACCGGATCGCGCTCGCCGCCGCCGTAGCTGCGGCCGAAGGCCTGCCAGGCGAAGTAGTTCTCGTCCAGGCTGAAGCCGCAGGTCAGCCGCTCGACGCGACTGCGCAGCACGGCGGCCATGTCGCCGCCGCCGGCGGACGCCAGCGCGGTGTACTGAGCGGGCGGAATGCCGAGCCCGTAAAGAGCGATCGGCCGGCCCGCCGCCCAGCGGACGAAGCGCTTCTCGAACAGTGGCGCGAGCAGGGTCTGGAACAGCTCGAGCTGCTCCTCGCGCGAGCGGGCGCGCAGCACCCGGCGCAGATCGACGCCGTAGAGCCGCGCCACCGCATGGCCGAGACCGATGAAATGGCCGAGCAGGCCGTGCTTGTAGACGTTCCGGGCGAACAGCGAGATCCGGCGCCGTCCCAGCCCGAACGCACCGCGCCCTTCCCAGTAGCCGCGCGTCGACGGGTCGAGCCGCGGCGCGAGATGGTTCCAGTACGCCTCGACATTGGCGGCCTCGTCGGCCGTGCCGAAGAAGCGATAGAAGGCCCGCCACGACGGCAGGTGACGCGCCGCCGCGAGCTTCAACCGGACCAGCGCGACATGCGCCGTGTTCACGTCGACGGCGGTGATGCGGGCGGGGTCCGCCGTCAGATAGGAGAGCACGTTGCAGCCGCCCGAGGCGATCGCCACCAGATGGTGATCGCGGGAGATCGCCAGCGCCTCCATGTCGACGGCCGGGTCCTCCCAGATCTGCGGATAGACCAGCCCGCGGAACATCCACGTGAAGACGAGCTCGGCGACGCCCTGGCGGGACAGCGCGGGTGTGTGTCGGACGGCGGCCGAGACGCCGCACCGGACCTTCGACGGCGAGGAGATCAAACCGGGCCTCGATGACTGCGGGCGAGTATGGATTTGCGACGAACACGCGGCGACACATGCGCCAGCGACCATGGGTGTGTATCGGGCGGCCTATGACGCCGTCATGACAGCGGCCGCTGCGGCGGTGGACACGACCCCGCCAAGTCGTGAACGGGACGCACTCACTCTTTCATTGCATCAATTGATGCGCTCTCCTAATAGTTGTGGCGACGGATCTCCGGCCGTCCGGGTTGCGGCCCGTCGACGTTCCGGCGCGAGGGACAGTCGCTTGGATCACCGTCGCGGCTCTCGCCGGCATGCGCCCGCATGCCGAGCGGTCTCGGCGTGTCGGCGCAAGCGGGATCGGGACAGCAGGGAGGGAGCAGATGCGGCAGAACTTCACCCAGACCATCACGCTCGCCGGGACCGTGAAGTCGATCGACGAGGCCAATGCGAGCTTCACCATTCAGGCGCGCAGCGGCGACACCTTCCCGACCGTGACCGGCGTGACGACGAGCTGGCAGGTGCTCACCAATCTCGACCAAATCTCGCGCGACCGCGTGCCCGATCCAGCCGGCGCCCCGGCCGATCCGGTGCTGTTCAATCTGAAGAAGTACATCGCGGTCGGTCGGCCCGTGTTCGTCGCGGGCCTCTACCAGGAGGACGGCGACCGCGCCCGTTTCGAGGCCCGCACCGTCTATCTCCTGCATTCCGACCCGAACCGTTACCTGTTCGAGGAGACGCACTGGTGGATCGTGCAGGTCACCCAGATGGCCGACCGCATTCTCGACCACCTGTTCGACGAGCGGCGCAACTACACGATCGACGACTTCGCCAAGTTCTACCGCACCGACCTCAACATTCTCGGTCAGCCGACCAACGACACTGTGCAGGAATGCGCCGTCCTCTCACGGCTGCTCTACGATCTCTCGACCGCCTTCCTGATCACGGGCGCCGAGCGTTACTTCCTGGCCGCGCAGGCGGCGATCAAATATCTGCGCGAGGCGTTCCGCTCGTCGAGCCACGACGGCCAGTACCTGTTCTGGGCCTACGGCCGGCGGCGCAACACCGCGGGCGAGAAGGGCGAGAGCCTGTACTTCGCCTCGCAGGGGCCGGACGACGTCGGCACCATCCCGCTCTACGAGCAGATCTACGCGCTCGCCGGCCTGACGCAGTTCTACCGCATCACCCTCGACACCGAGGTTCTGGAGGACATCCGGCGCACCATCAACACGTTCCAGGGGTTCTACTGGGATCCGCCTTCGGCGCGGGACAAGGGATTCGCCGGCACCGGCGGCTACTATTCGCATCTCGATCCGGTGACGATGCGGCCCGATACCGCCGCGCTCGGCGAGAACTGCAAGCGCAAGAACTGGAACTCGGTGGGTGACCACATCCCGGCCTATCTGGTCAACCTGATCCTGACGCTGGAGCCGCTTCCGGCCGGCAGCGCGAGGCCCTACATGGCCGACCTGCTGAAGGTGGCGATCGGCATCCTGGAGGAGACCACGGCGCTGATCGCCGAGAAATTCCCGGATCCGACCTCGAAATACGTCAACGAGCGCTTCCATGACGACTGGACGCCCGACCATGCCTATCGCTGGCAGCAGGACCGCGCGGTCGTCGGCCACAACCTCAAGATCGCCTGGAACCTGACCCGCTGCGCCAACTACTTCCATATGCGCGCCGCCCGGCGCCGCGCGATGGGACGCGCCACCGAGGCCGGCGCCGACGAGACCCACGCCAAGCGGTTGCTCGCGGTCGCCCGCAAGCTCGGCGACGACATGGCGACGGTCGGGCTCGACAGCGTGCGCGGCGGCATCTTCGACTGCGTCGAGCGGCACCCGACCGGCGGCATGCCGATCCAATTCGCCTGGGGGCCGACCAAGGATTTCTGGCAGCAGGAGCAGGGCGTGCTCGCCTATCTGATCCTGCACGGCGCCACCATCGGCGACAGCACCTATCTGGCCCTGGCGCGCGAAAGCGCCGCCTTCTGGAACCTGTTCTTCCTCGACCGCGAGCGCCAGGGATATTACTTCCGCACCACCGAGAACGGGCTGCCGATCCAGGACGGCCAGTACGGCATGAAGAGCAGCCACGCCATCGGCTACCATGCCTTCGAGCTCGCCTATCTGGCGCATGTCTACACGCGCACCTTCGTCGACGCGGGCAACGGCGCCGACAAGGGATTCTGCCTGTATTTCCGCATCCGTCCGTCGACCAGCCAGACCACCATCAACGTGCTGCCCGACTTCATGCCGCCCGAGCGCCTGTCGATCGAGCGCGTCGTGGTCAACGGCATCGATCTGACGGCGCAGCTCAAGCCGTCCAATCCGGACGACTTCCAGCTGTCGCTCGCCGGCCTGTCCGGCGCCCAGGACGGCGGCGCCATCGCGCTCGTCGTCCAGTTCGCCGCCCTTGCCGGCTGACCGCGCCGCGCGCCCGATCCGCTCAGGAGCCCACCATGTCGAACGCCCCGCTCGCCGGTCGGAAGATTGCCGTCCTCGTCGAGTCGCAATTCATCCCGGACGAGATCCGGATCTATCGCGAGCGTTTCGCCTCCTACGGTGCGACGGTCGAGCTCGTCTCCCGCCTGTGGGGGCAGCCGAGCCAGCGCTTCTACTCGACGGTCGAGCCCGGCGTGGTCGGCGAGCTGCAGTGGATCGACGTCGACAAGGACGTCGATCAGGTCGCGCCCGAGGACTACGCGGCCGTCATCGTCTCGGCCAACTACACCAGCGTGCGGCTGCGCTGGAGCGAGCGCGACGACGTGAACGCCGGCAACGCCGCCCAGGTGGCGCGCGAGGTGCCGGCGGCGCGCTTCTTCCGCCGGGCGATGCAGAACCGGGCGATCGTCAAGGGCGCCGCCTGCCACGGCCTGTGGCTGCTGACGCCGGCGCCGGATCTGCTCGCGGGCCGCAAGGTGATCTGCAACAAGGTGGTACTGGCCGATGTGATCAATGCCGGTGGTGTCTACACGCCCTGTGTGCCGGGCACGCCGCCCGAGCAGCAGGTGGTGGTGGACGGCGACCTCGTCACGAACAACTCCTGGCACGCGACCGCGGCTTTCGTCGATGCCATCAAGGATGTCGTCCTGGCCGGCCCGGGATCGATCGCGGATCCGCTGCCGCCGCAACCGGCGCCGCGCGGAAAGCGCCACGTGCTGGTGGTGCTGTCGGAGTGGGGCTACTGGGGCGAGGAGCTGGTCGGTCCGTTGGAGGAGCTCGACCGGGCCGGTTACACGGTCGAGTTCTGCACGCCGAACGGCAAGCGACCGAACGCCATTCCGGTCAGCATGGATTCGGACTTCTTCGATCCGCCGCTGCAGAGGCCGGTGACCACGCCCGAGATGGCGGCGAAAGCCCGTCGTTACGACGACCCCTCGACGCCCGAGGGTGCGCGGCTGCAGACACCGATTTCCCTGGCCGCCTGGTTCCCGGAGCGTCCTTACTATTCGGCGCCCGCCTTCGTGCGGCTGCTGGAATCCTACAACCGGGCCCTGGAAGCCGCGCGGGCCAGCATCGCCCGCTACGACGCCGTGCTGCTGGTCGGCGGTTCCGGGCCGGTCGTCGACATGGTCAACAACCAGCGCGTCCACGACCTGATCCTGGCGTTCCTGGCCGCCGGTAAGCCGATCGCGGCGGAATGCTACGCCGTCGCCTGCCTCGCCTTCGCGCGCGACATGAACATCCGGAAGAGCATTGTCTGGGGCAAGCACGTCACCGGCCACTGCCTCGAATACGACTACAAGGACGGCACCGGCTTCGTGAAGGCCCGCAACACGTTTCTCGACTTCAACATGGGGCCGCCGCCCTATCCGCTGGAGTTCATCCTGCGCGACGCGACCGGGCCCGACGGCGGCTTCCACGGCAATTTCGGCCACCCGACCAGCGTGCTGGTCGACTTCCCGTTCGTCACCGGCCGCTCGACGCCGGACAGCACGCTCACCGGACGCAAGCTGATCGAGGTTCTGGACGGCGACCCGCCGCTGCGGCGCTGGGGGTGGTGAGGAGCGGCCGCCTCTGAAAGCGTGGCCTTTGCTCCGCCCTCACCCCGAGGTGCGAGCGGAGCGAGCCTCGAAGGGCGAGGGCGGCCCGGCATCGGCCTCATGGTTCGAGGCTCGCCTCCGGCGAGCGCCTCACCATGAGGGCAGACGCAAGCGACAGGTCGAGGTGCGGAGAGGACGGACTGCATGATCCACCAGTTCATCTTCGCGCACCCGAAGCCCGGCATGAGCGAGGCCGCGTTCCAGCGCTACTGGCTCGATGTGCATGCGGTGAAGTATGCCAGCCGCATTCCCCAGATCCGCAAGTACAAGGTCGACACCCGCATCGCGCGGCTGGACGACCCGCCCGACGCGCGCTGGAGCGGCGTTGCCGAAATCTGGCTCGAGAACGAGGCCGAGCAGCTCGCCTCGCTGCAGTCGCCCGAGTTCCTGGACGGCGCGCGCCTCGACGAGCCCCGCTGGGCGGCGTTCTGGAGCACGGTCGGGCTCGACACAAACGCCCATCTGCTGCTGCCCGGTCCGCCGGACGCGCGCGACGCCGACAGGGTGCTTCTACTGGTGCTGACCAAGCGCCGCGAGGGTTTGCCGCTCACCGATTTCCGCGCCCACATGCTGGGTCGCCACGCCGACAAGGCGGCGGCGCTGCCGGGCCTCCGGCGCTATCAGCAGGGCCATGTCCGCGACGGAGCCTATGCGGTGGGCGAGGCGCTGCTCGATTGCGTCGAGCAGTTCTGGTTCGACGATCCCGCGGCCGTCGCGGCGGCCGAGGCCTCGGTTGAAGGCGCCCTGCTGGCGGCCGACTGGCGCCTCTGCGCCGAGCCGCGCTGGCTCCACCGCATGCTGGCTCGCGAGCACTGGATCATCGGGCCGGCGCCGCGGGCCCATGCGCCCTGATCATCTCGGGAGACCACCATGCCAATTCCCGTCCATTTCGAGTACCGCACCGGGCTTCGCCACATCGCGCTTCGCGATGTCCGCCTGGCAGGGAGCTGGGATGCCGCCGGCCATTCGTCGGCGCAGTGGTCGGTTGTGCCGATGGAGGCCTTCATCGCCGACGACGGTTGCCCGGCGTTCCGCGCCACCGTTCAGCTCGACGACGCGGTGCTGGGTGAGACGCTGCGCTGGAGCGTGACGACCACGACCGAGGACGGCACCGTCTCGGCGATCGCCACCGAGCCGAACGAGGCTGCGGCGTCCGATCTCCATCGCGCGTTCGTCCTGCGCGGCCCCGATCAGGTCGAGCGCTACTTTCTCACCCATTGCCGGCGTTTCGGCGCCAACCGGCTGATCCGGTCCGGCGGTGACGTGGTGCAGTTTTCCGTGTGGGCGCCCCACGCCCAGAAAGTCGAGCTGGTGCGCGCGAGGCTCACCGGCGCCGACAACGACAAGGGCGGCTACGTGTTCGACGACGGCCGCGGCGTCGACACGGCGACGCCGATGCATCGCGACGCCGACGGCATCTGGAGCACGGTCGTCGAGGAGCTGCCGGAGGGCGGCGCCTACGACCTCTACGACCACACGCTCTACATGTACCGGATTACCAAGGACGACGGCACGGTGGCCTATCGCACCGACCTGATGTCGCGCTGCCAGATCGGCAGCGGCAATGTCGATCCGGCCCGCGATCCGTCCTGGTGCGGCTGCCGCAGGAGTCTCGACGGCACCAAGAGCTGCTCCGTGGTGGTCGATCCCGGCCGAGTGACGAAGCTGTTCGAGTCGACGCGGTTTCCCGAGACCGAGTGGGACGGGGAGGCGGATTTCTGGCGCGACGAGCACGATCCGGGCCGGCCGGTGCCGCGACGGCTCGAGGACCTGGTCATCAACGAGCTGCATGTCGATGGGCTGGGCGCCGGCAAGAGCGCGCGCGGCACCCTGAAGGACGCGGTGGCGATCCTGCCCTATCTGGCCCGGCTCGGCGTCAACGCCGTCGAGCTGATGCCGCTGGCCGAGTACGAGGGCTGGGCGAGCTGGGGCTACGGCTCGTCGCACTATCTCGCCATCGAATACGCCGGCGGCGGCCGCGATCAGTTCAAGTGGTTCGTGCGCGCGTGCCACCGGCACGGCATCGCCGTGATCATGGACGTGGTCTACAACCACTTCCTGGCGCATGCCGATCGGGCCGAATGGGCGTGGGATTCGAACGCGCCCGAGCGCAATCTTTATTACTGGTACGAGGGGCGCCCGTCCGACTACCCGCATGCGGACGGCGGCTATATCGATAACCAGTCGACCGGCTGGGCGCCGCGCTTCTGGGAAGAGAACGTCCGCAAGCTGTTCATCTCCTCGGCCGCCATGCTGGTCGACGAGTTCCACGTCGACGGCTTTCGGGTCGACCAGACGACCTCGCTGCATTCCTATGCCGTGATCCACGCCGACGGCCGTGCCGCCGACCACGCCCGCATCTTCGGATCGAAGTTTCTGCGCGAGTGGACCCGGACGCTGCGGCTGGTGCGGCCGGATGTGATCCTGATCGCCGAGGATCATTCCGGCTGGCCGGCCGTGACCCAGCCGACCGCGGCGGGCGGGCTCGGCTTCGACGCCGCCTGGTATGCCGAGTTCTACCATCAGCTCGTCGGCGATGCGACCAACGACTCCGCCCGGGCACGGCTCCTGAAGTTCGCCGGCTACGGCGACGACCGACCGCTGGCCATGAGCTGGTTCGCCGGAACGCTGGCGGCGAGCGCATGGGGCAGGGTCGTCTATCACGAGTCCCACGACGAGGCGGGCAATTCCAGCTATCGCGAGGGCGATCGCGACATTCATTCGGCCCGCACCATCGTCACGGCCGTCAACGACGCGCCGCTGGTCGGCGACACCCGCCGCTTCGCCGAGTCGCGCACGCGCGTCGTCGCTGCGCTGGCGCTGCTGGGGCCGGCGACGCCGATGTTCTTCATGGGCGAGGAGGCGGGTGCGCGCGAGCCCTACCGCTACGACGACTTCATCTTCCATCGCGAGAACTTCGAGGCCCTGGCGGAGGGCGAGGGGGCGCGGCTGTTCCGCTACTATCAGGCCGTGATCGCGTTGCGTCTCGGTGTGCCGGCGCTGCGGTCTCGCGCGCTCGACATCCTGCATGTCCATGACGCCAATCGAGTGCTGGCCTTCCGTCGTGCCGCCGAGGGACGGGATCTCGTCGTCATCGCGAGCCTGAACAACCAGGCCTTCGCGGCCGGCTACCGGATCCAGCATCCGGCGCTCGCCGACGGCACCTGGCGTGAGGTGCTGAACAGCGACGCACCCGAGTTCGGCGGCACCGGCCTCTTGAACCCCGGTGCGATCGACAGCCGCCAAGGCGGCCTCACGGTTCTGCTGGCGGCCAATTCCGTCGTCGTGCTCGAACGCCTCTGAACGACCGGCCTTCCGCAACTCTTGGGCCATGGCCCTGGATGGCGTTCGCGGCACCTGTGCCTGGCCCGACGGACGCGGTTGTGCCGCCCGTTCGGCGTGCTCCCGAGTTGCCGAGCCCCTTGCTGCTAGGATTGGTTTGCCGGCGGATCGGGCGTCGCAAAGCCCAAAAATCGGGGCGAGTACCCGGATTCGGAAAGATAACTGACGGGGAACAAGGATCTCTCCGAAAGATCTGCCTAGCTACGCATCAGCTCACGTCCCCCCGCGTGTGTCCCGCCCAGCCCGTCGCCCGGTCGAGGTCGCACCGCATGCCGAACGCTTCGTCCACCGATGCCGCCGCATTCGATCGCCGCCGCTTTCTCGGCGGCGTCTGGCGGTCCGGTCCGTCCGAGCCGTCGCCGTCTCGCATCCCGAAACCCGATCCGGCCCCAACCCGACTGCTCCTGCAGATCGCGCCGGCGCGCTTCGACGCCGTCGCCGGCGCGGTCGCGGCCCTCGACGGCATCCGCCTCGTCGACCGGCGCCCGCCCGCCCCGTTGATCGCCGCGGTGCCGTCCGATGCGGTCGGCGCGGCGCTGGCGGCGCTCGCCGCGATGCCGGGCGTGCTGACCGCGAACGCCGTTCCGTCCGATTCCGAGGAGCTCACATGACCGACCGCGGCGCGAATGTCTGCGGCGTCCTGGTCCACACCGTTCCGGCGCGCGCCGACGAGGTGGCGCAGGCGCTCCGAAACATCCCCGGCAGCGAGCTGCACGGCACCGCAGAGGGCGGCCGGCTGATCGTCACGCTGGAGGACACGCCCCAGGCGACCGCCTTCTCGGGGCTGGAGACCATTCACCGCACGCCCGGCGTGGTCGCCGCGGCGCTCGTCTATCACGGATTCGATCCGGACCGCGGCCTTGCCGCTCCGCACGTCATGGAGGCTTGAACATGTCCGAGCAGACGCGACGCGACACCATGAAGCTGGCCGCCGTGGCGGCCACCGCGGCCGCCGCCGGCGTGACGCTTCCCGACACGGCCGCGGCGCAGGTCGCGCGCGGCGACGGCATCCGCTGGGACAAGGGCGTGTGCCGCTTCTGCGGCACCGGCTGCGGCGTGCTGGTCGGCGTCAAGGGCGGCAAGGTCGTCGCCACCCAGGGCGATCCCGACGCCCCGGTGAACCGCGGCCTCAACTGCATCAAGGGCTACTTCCTCTCCAAGATCATGTACGGCGAGGACCGCCTGACCCGGCCGCTGCTGCGCATGCGCAACGGCAAGTACGACAAGACCGGCGACTTCACGCCGGTGTCGTGGGACCAAGCCTTCGCCATCATGGCCGAGAAGTGGAAGGCGGCGCTGAAGAAGGGCGGTCCCTCGACGGTCGGCATGTTCGGCTCTGGCCAGTGGACCATCTGGGAGGGATACGCCGCGGCCAAGCTCCACAAGGCCGGCTTCCGCTCCAACAATCTCGATCCCAATGCGCGGCACTGCATGGCCTCGGCGGTCGCCGGCTTCATGCGCACCTTCGGCATCGACGAGCCGATGGGCTGCTACGACGACCTCGAGCACGCCGACGCCTTCGTGCTGTGGGGCTCGAACATGGCGGAGATGCACCCGATCCTGTGGTCGCGCCTCACCGACCGGCGGCTGACCCACGAGGGCTGCGAGGTGCACGTGCTCTCGACCTACGAGCACAGGAGCTTCGAGCTCGCCGACAACGGCATGATCTTCGTGCCGCAGACCGACCTGGCGATCATGAACTACATCGCCAACCACATCATCCAGACCGGCGCCGTGAACGAGGCGTTCGTGCGCGACCACGTCGCCTTCGCCCACACGGTCGAGGACATCGGCTACGGGCTGCGGCCGACCGATCCGCGCGAGGCGAACGCCAAGAACGCCTCGCACAAGGCCGGCAAGGACGGCGCCGTCGATCCGGCCGGCATGCGCGACATCACGTTCGAGCAGTACAAGGCCGCGGTGGCGAAATACACGCTCGACTACACGGCGAAGCTCTCCGGCGTCGAGCCGGCCAAGCTCGAGCGGCTGGCGAAGCTCTACGCCGACCCGAAGAAGAAGATCGTCTCCTACTGGACGATGGGCTTCAACCAGCACGCCCGCGGCACCTGGGTGAACAATCTCTGCTACAACATCCATCTGCTCACCGGAAAGATCTCGGAGCCCGGCAACGGCCCGTTCTCGCTCACCGGCCAGCCGAGCGCCTGCGGCACCGCCCGCGAGGTCGGCACCTTCGCGCATCGCCTGCCGGCCGACATGGTGGTGACCAATCCGGCGCACCGCGCCGCGACCGAGAAGCTGTGGCAGGTGCCGGACGGCACCATCCCGGGCAACATCGGCTATCACGCCGTGCTGCAGAACCGGATGCTCAAGGACGGCAAGCTCAACGCCTACTGGGTCCAGTGCACCAACAACATGCAGACGGCCCCCAACATGAATCAGGAGGGCCTGCCGGGCTACCGCAATCCCGACAACTTCGTCGTCGTGTCGGATCCGTACCCGACCGTCACGGCGATGGCCGCCGACCTGATCCTGCCGACCGCGATGTGGATGGAGAAGGAGGGCGCCTACGGCAACGCCGAGCGGCGCAGCCAGTTCTGGCGCCAGCAGGTGAAGCCGCCCGGCGAGGCGAAGTCCGATCTCTGGCAGCTCGTCGAGTTCTCGAAATACTTCAAGATCGAGGAGGTGTGGCCCGAGGAGCTGATCGCCAAGAAGCCCGAGGTCCGCGGCAAGACGCTCTACGACGTCCTTTACGCCAACGGGACCGTGGACAGGTTCCCGCTCGCCGACACGCAGCAGGGCTTCGACAACGACGAGTCCGCCGCCTTCGGCTTCTATCTGCAGAAGGGCCTGTTCGAGGAATACGCCGCCTTCGGCCGCGGCCACGGCCACGACCTCGGTCCGTTCGACACCTATCACAAGGCGCGCGGGCTGCGCTGGCCCGTGGTCGACGGCAAGGAGACGCTGTGGCGTTTCCGCGAGGGCTACGACCCTTACGTCAAGGCCGGCGAGGGCGTGAAGTTCTACGGCAAGCCGGACGGCAAGGCGCGCGTCATCTTCTGCCCCTACGAGCCGGCGGCGGAAAGCCCGGACAAGGACTACGACATGTGGCTGTGCACCGGCCGCGTGCTGGAGCACTGGCACTCCGGCTCGATGACGCGCCGGGTACCCGAGCTGCATCGCTCCTATCCGACCGCCCAGCTCTTCATGCATCCGGACGACGCCCAGAGCCGCGGGCTGCGGCGCGGCCAGTCCGTCAAGGTGATCACGCGCCGCGGCGAGGTGATCACCCGGGTGGAGACGCGCGGCCGCAACAAGATGCCGCCCGGCCTCGTGTTCATCCCGTTCTTCGACGAGGGCCAGCTCGTCAACAAGCTGACCCTCGACGCCACCTGCCCGATCTCCAAGGAGACCGACTTCAAGAAGGCGGCCTGCAAGGTCGTCCCGGTCTGATCGGGTGAGCCTGCCGCCGCGCCGTCCCTCTGGCGCGGCGGTGCCGTCCTTCGATGCGAACCGCCGTATGTGATCCGGCCCGTGCCATGGCGACCGACAGCGACCCGAAAACCCCGACCCGGCGGCGCTTCGTGCAGGGCACGTTGCGCACCGCCGTCGGCGCGGGTGCGTGCGGGCTCGGGCTCGGGTTGTTCGCGGCGCAGTCACGCTCGCTGCCGGCCGATGCGCTGCGGCCGCCCGGCGCGCTGCCGGAGGATCGGTTCCTGTCCGCCTGCGTGCGCTGCGGTCTGTGCGTGCGCGCCTGTCCCTACGACACGCTGAAGCTCGCCGACCTCGGGGCCGGCCCGGCCGCCGGCACGCCATATTACAAGGCGCGAAACATCCCTTGCGAGATGTGCGAGGACATTCCCTGCGCCAAGGCGTGCCCGACCGGCGCGCTCGACAAGCACATCGGCGACATCGCCACGGCCCGCATGGGTGTGGCCGTGATCGTGTCGCGCGACACCTGTCTCAATCTCCAGGGATTGCGCTGCGACGTCTGCTATCGCGTGTGCCCGGTCATCGACAAGGCGATCACGCTCGAGCAGACCCACAACCGCCGGACCGGCAAGCACGCCGTGTTCGAGCCGGTCGTCCGTCCGGACGCCTGCACGGGCTGCGGCAAGTGCGAGAAGAGCTGCGTGCTCGCCGAGGCGGCCATCAAGGTACTGCCCATCAAGATCGCCGTCGGGCACCAGGACGCTCATTACCGCCGCGGCTGGGAGGAGAAGACCAAGGCCGGCCACGAGCTGGTCCCCGGCATCATCGATCTGCCCGACCGCCTGCCGGAGATGAAGCCATGACGGCCCGCATCCCCGGACGCGATGCCTGGGCCCAGCACGGATTTTTCCGCGCGCACAAATATCTGATCGTCCGCCGGCTCACCCAGCTCGGCGTGCTGGCTCTGTTCCTCACCGGGCCGCTGGCCGGCATCTGGATCGCCAAGGGTACGCTGTCGGCGAGCCTGACGTTCGACCTGCTGCCGCTCACCGATCCGTTCGTGCTGCTGCAGTCGCTCGCCGCGCGCCACTGGCCCGAGACGACGGCTCTCACGGGCGTCGCCATCGTGATCGGCTTCTACCTCGTCTTCGGCGGGCGCACCTTCTGCTCCTGGGCCTGTCCGGTGAATCCCGTCACCGACCTCGCAGCGTGGCTGCGCCGCCGCCTCGGCGTGGAGAAGGGCTTCTCCATGCGCCGCGAAGCGCGCTGGCTGGTGGCGTTGGCCGTGCTCGCGGCGTCGGCCGCTACCGGGACGATCGCCTGGGAACTGATCAATCCGGTCACGCTGATCTACCGGGTCGCGCTGTTCGGCACGCTCGCCGGCCTCGCCGTGGTCGTCGCCGTGTTCGTCTTCGATCTCGTCGTCGCCCGCGGCGGCTGGTGCGGCCATGTCTGCCCGGTCGGCACCGCCTACGCGCTGATCGGCAAGGCGACGCTGCTGCGCGTCTCGGCCCGGGGCCGGGTGCGCTGCGACGACTGCCTCGACTGCTTCGCGGTCTGCCCCGAGAACCACGTGATCGCGCCCGCCCTGCGGGGCCGCGACGGCGCCGGCCCGGTGATCGCGTCGGCGGACTGCACGGTGTGCGGCCGCTGCGTCGACGTCTGCCCGGAGCGCGTCTTTTCGCTCACCCACCGTTTCGACACCCGCGTGGACGCGGCCGTGCCGCCTCCGCCGTCCGCGGCCGGGCGCCCCGCGCCGGCCGCGCTGGAAAAGGTTTGAACCGATGACATACCGATGGAGGGCAACGATGGCTGCACCGCGAACCGGAGCCGCGCTCGCCGCACTTTTCGCGCTGCTCGTCGGCGTCGGCATCACGACGACCGGCGTCGGTCAGGCGCAGGACCGCACCGCGCCGACCGCCGTGAAGAGCCTGCGCGGCGACGTCGGGCTGGAGGAGCTCGGCGCCGCGCCCCCGGTGGTCAAGCAGGACACGCCCTCGGACGGCATGTTCGGCCGGGCCTACCGCCAGCAGCCGCCGCTGATCCCGCACCGGATCGAGACCTATCAGGTCACCAAGGACTTCAACCAGTGCATGACCTGTCACGACTGGCCGGCCAACATCAAGGCCGGGGCGCCGAAGGTCTCCGAGACGCACTACAACGATCGCGAGGGCAACCGGCTCGACAAGATCGCCGGCACCCGCTTCTTCTGCACCCAGTGCCACGTACCGCAGCTCGACGCCAAGCCGCTGGTGAGCAGCACGTTCCAGAACGCCACCGAAGTGAAGTGACGGCGCGCCACCGCCGGCCAGCGCGATCGCGCGGCCGTGCCGGCGCAGGACGAGGATCGGACCGATGACCGACAACACCGCGACTCCGGCTCCCGCGGCGCCCGAGACGACGCCGGCCAAAGCCCCGGGCCGCCTGCGCAGGCTGTGGGGCTGGTTCTGGAGCCCGTCCGGCACGCTCTCGCTCGGCGCACTGCTGATCGTCGGGTTCCTCGGCGGCATCGCCTTCTGGGGCGCCTTCCACACCGCGCTCGAGGCGACCAACACCGAGGCGTTCTGTGTCTCGTGCCACGAGATGGAGGCGAACGTCTTCCGCGAGTATCGCCAGACCGTGCACTACACCAACCGCACCGGCGTGCGCGCGGTGTGCACCGACTGTCACGTGCCGAAGGACTGGACCCACAAGATGATCCGCAAGGTCCAGGCCTCCAACGACCTCCTCCAGCACATCCTCGGCACCATCGATACGCCCGAGAAGTTCAACGCGCGGCGGCTGCACCTCGCCACCAATGTCTGGCGCGCCATGAAGACGACCGACAGTCGCGAGTGCCGCAACTGCCACGACTTCATCCACATGGACTGGTCCGTGCAGGAGAAGCGCTCGGCCGAGAACCACCAGCAGGCGGTGAAGAACGCCAACACCTGCATCGACTGCCATCGCGGCATCGCCCACCGCCTGCCGGCCGGGGCCCAGGAGGCCGCCGACAAGCTGTGGCGCGAGCTGTCGAACGGCGCCGCTGCGCCGAACGCGACCGTGCCGGTCGGCGGGGGCGTCGCGGCCCCCCGCTGACGGCGGCCGACGTCACGGGGCTGCGCCGCGAGTCGATCGGCCTCTGTCGCCGGGCTCGGGGGCACCGATCCCGTCGGCGCGGCTGAACGCCGCATGCGGGCGGCTGGCGGCCCCGCGGCCGCTTCGTAAGGCGCTGATTTGGAGCGGCTTACGCGCGTCGCTGGCGGCGCCGCAGGATTCGTTGCGGCGGTGCGACACTGTTGCGACCCCCTGACACGTTGCGATCAGCATTGTCGAACTGTAGCTCTGGCGCTGCAGGTCTCGATCGTTCGATGAATAATTCTAGACTGATGATGATCTGTTCGTATCGGGGATCGTATCCTCAGAATAGATCTCCTCAAAGCTTGAGGCGGTACGATGTTATTCATGGTCTATTCTGATGTGCTGCAATGCAATAGATGCTAAATTCTGCCGTATTCAGGCGGCGAAAGTGAAAACTGAACGGCTGTTAAGGAAGCCGTAACGCTGGCCGGGAAGACTGGCGCAGCAACGAGCCGGGCGGGCCGAAGGGCCGAAGCCCTGCCGTGGGGAGTTCCAAGGTTGCCGATGTGTGGCGCCGCGTGCGGACGGATCCGCCCGAGGCGGTTCGATGTGCGTGGGGCGGACAACGACCGCGGGTCGTTCGGAGGCGGAGCCGTGTCGGTCCGCCGGGATCGACCTGCACGCCGATGGTTGGAATGGAGGCGACGACAATGACGGTTCGGGCTTCGGTGATCCTGCGCTCCGCGCTGCTGCTGGCCGGCTTCGGCCTGACGGCCTGCGGCGAGGCCCAGACCACCGTGAAGACCGCGGAGCAGGCGGCGCCGCCGCGCGTCTCCGTGGTCACGCTGCAGCCGGCGCCGCGCCCCTATGTGCGCGAGCTGCCGGGCCGCATCGCGCCGATCCGCATCGCCGAGGTGCGGGCGCGCGTCGCCGGGATCGTGGTGGATCGCGCTTTCAAGCAAGGCGCCGACGTGCAACCCGGCGAGGTGCTGTATCGGCTCGACCCCAAGCCCTACGAGGTCGAGCTCGAGGCCGCCAAGGCGGCGCTCGCCAAGGCCGAGGCGGTGTTCGAGCAGTCCGAGAAGCAGGCCAAGCGCATCGAGGAGCTGCTCGTCGGGCGCGCCGCGTCGCAGGTCCAGTACGAGACGGCGGTGGCGACGTTCCGGCAGGCGCAGGCCGAGGTCGCGGCCAAGCAGGCCGAGGTCGCGCGAGCCGAGCTCAATCTCGGCTATGCCAGCATCCGCTCGCCGATCAAGGGCCGGGTCGGCCGCGCCCTCGTCACTGAAGGCGCGCTGGTCGGGCAGGGCGAGGCGACCCATCTGGCCACGGTCCAGCAGATCGACAGCGTCTATGCCGACTTCACCCAGTCGGTCGAGGAGCTGCAGCAGCTCCGCCGCGACTTCGAATCGGGCGCGCTCGAGCAGGTCGCGCCGGACGCCGCCAAGGTGCGGCTCGAGCTCGGCGACGGCACCATCTATCCGCATCCCGGCAAGCTCCTGTTCTCCGACGTGACCGTCGATCCGAGCACCGGCCAGGTGACGCTGCGCGGAGAATTCCCCAATCCCAAGGGCGAGCTGCTGCCCGGCATGTATGTGCGGGTGCAGATCGAGCAGGGCATCGACGGCGACTCGCTCGCGGTACCGCAGCAGGCGGTGCAGCGCGACGATTCCGGCGACAGCCGCCTGTTCCTTGTGCGGGACGACAACCGTGCACATCCCAAGCCGGTGCGGGTCGGCCGCGTGGTCGACGATCTGTGGCTGGTGCTGGACGGCGTGTCGCCCGGCGACCGGGTGATCGTCGAAGGCTTCCAGAAGTTCGTGCCCGGCGACGTCGTCGATCCGGTGCCGTGGCAGACCCGCAAGCAGCGGCGCGCCTCGGCCGAGCCGTCGGCCACCGACTCCGCGGAGCCGGAGGAGACCGGCTCCGTCGTGCGCTGACGAACGGAGCCCGGGATGCCGTCCTTCTTCATCGACCGGCCGATCTTCGCGGTCGTGGTGGCGCTGTTCATCTGCCTGTTCGGCGTGCTGGCGCTGCCCTTCCTGCCGGTCGCGCAGTATCCGATCATCGCACCGCCCTCGATCTCGATCTCGACCAGCTATCCGGGCGCGTCGCCCGAGAACCTCTACAACAGCGTCACCAGGCTGATCGAGGAGGAGCTCAACGGCGCGAGCGGCATCCTCAGCTTCGAATCGACCTCGGACTCGCTCGGCCAGGTCGAGATCATCGCCAACTTCGTCCCCGGCACCGACTCCAACCTCGCCTCCGTCGAGGTGCAGAACCGCATCAAGCGCGTCGAGGCGCGCCTGCCACGCGCCGTGATCCAGCAGGGCATCCTGATCGAGGAGGCCTCCAGCGCGGTGCTGCAGATCATCACGCTCAGCTCGACCGACGGCAGTCTCGACGAGGTCGGCCTCGGCGACTTCATGATCCGCAACGTGCTCGGAGAGATCAGGCGCATCCCGGGCGTCGGCCGTGCGACCCTGTACTCGACGGAGCGGTCGCTGCGCGTGTGGATCGATCCGGCGCGGCTCGTCGGCTACAATCTCACCGCCGACGACGTCACCAAGGCGATCGAGGCGCAGAACGCTCAGGTCGCGTCGGGCAGCGTCGGCGCCGAGCCGAGCCGCAGCTCGCAGACCGTCTCGTCGATGGTGCTGGTGAAGGGCCAGCTCGCCTCGCCGGACGAGTTCGGCGCCATCGTGCTGCGCGCCAATGCGGACGGATCCACGGTGCGGCTGCGCGACGTCGGCCGCATCGAGGTCGGCGGCATGGGATATCAGTTCACCACCCGGCTCGACGGCAAGCCGGTCGCAGGTCTTTCGGTGATGCTCGCGCCGACCGGCAATGCGCTCGCGACGGCGCGTGCCGTCCAGTCGAAGATGGAAGAGCTCGCCACCTACTTCCCGCAGAACATCAAGTACCAGATCCCCTACGACATCACCCCGGTGGTCGAGGCGTCGATCAAGAAGGTGCTGATGACGCTGGGCGAAGCCGTGGTCCTGGTGTTCCTCGTGATGTTCCTGTTCCTGCAGAACATCCGCTACACCCTCATCCCGACCGTGGTGGTGCCGGTGGCGCTGCTCGGCACCTGCGCGGTCCTGCTGGTCGGCGGCTTCTCGATCAACATGCTGACGCTGTTCGCCATGGTGCTGGCGATCGGCATCCTGGTCGACGACGCCATCGTCGTGGTGGAGAACGTCGAGCGCATCATGGCGGAGGAGCATCTGCCGCCGCGCGAGGCGACCCGCAAGGCGATGTCGCAGATCTCGGGTGCGATCGTCGGCATCACGCTGGTGCTGATGGCCGTGTTCGTGCCGATGGCCTTCTTCCCCGGCTCGGTCGGCATCGTCTATCGCCAGTTCTCGATCACCATGGTGGCGGCGATCGGCTTCTCGGCCCTGATGGCGCTGTCGCTGACGCCGGCGCTGTGCGCCACGCTGCTCGAGCCGGTGACGCATCACGGTCCCGGCCGCGGCGTGTTCGGCTGGTTCAACCGCGGCCTCGATCGCACCAAGGAGCGCTACGGCAGGTTCGTCGGCTGGTCGCTCGCGCGCTCCGGCCGCATGCTGCTGGTGTTCGCCGTCATCGTCGCCGGCATGGGCTGGATGTTCACGCGCCTGCCGGCCGGCTTTCTCCCGGTCGACGACCAGGGCTTCTTCACCACCGACGTGCAGACGCCGGCCGACGCCTCGTTCAACCGGACGCTCACGGCGGTCCAGGAGGTCGAGCAGTTCCTGATGAACCGCAAGGGCGTCGACACCGTGACGTTCCTCACCGGCTTCAGCTTCCTGGGTCAGGGCGCCAACACGGCCCAGGCCTTCGTCACCCTCGACGACTGGTCGAAGCGTGGCGAGAGCGAATCGGCCGAGGCGGTCGTCGCCGACGTCAACCGCAGCCTCGCCGGGATCAAGGACGCCAAGATCTCGGCCCTGCAGCCGCCGCCGATCGACAATCTCGGCAACTCCTCGGGCTTCAGCTTCCGCCTCCAGGACCGCGGCCAGAAGGGCTATCCGGAGCTGATGAAGGCCAAGGACCAGCTCCTCGAGGCGGCCCGCCGCAGCCCCGTGCTACAGGACGTCTTCGTGGAAGGCCTGCCGCCCGCCCCGCAGGTCGAGCTGATGATCGACCGCGAGAAGGCGGCCGCGCTCGGCATCGCCTTCCAGGACATCAACACGACGATCTCGACCAATCTCGGCTCCGCCTACATCAACGACTTCCCCAACCGCGGGCGCATGCAGCGCGTGATCGTGCAGGCCGACGACAGCGCCCGCATGCAGGCCGACGACATTCTCGGCTTCAACGTGCGCAACACCAAGGGACAGCTCGTTCCGTTCTCGTCCTTCGCCACCCTGAAGTGGTCGGTCGGGCCGAGCCAGGTGGTCGGCTTCAACTACTATCCGTCGGTGCGTATCAGCGGCGCGGCACGGCCGGGCTTCACCTCGGGCGACGCCATCGCCGAGATGGAGCGGATCGCCGCGACCCTGCCGCGCGGCTTCGGCTTCGAATGGACCGGGCAGTCGCTGCAGGAGAAGGCGGCCGGCTCGCAGGCGCCGTTCCTGCTCGCGCTGTCGGCCTTCGTGGTGTTCCTGGTGCTGGCGGCATTCTACGAGAGCTGGACCGTGCCGATCGCCGTGCTGCTGGTGGTGCCGCTCGGCATGCTGGGCGCGGTCGCCGCCGTGATGCTGCGCGGGATGCCGAACGACGTCTACTTCACCATCGGGCTGATCACCATCATCGGGCTGGCCGCCAAGGACGCGATCCTGATCATCGGCTTCGCCCGCGATCTCAACCTCGCCGGCATGCCGCTCGCCCAGGCGGCCGTCGAGGCCGCGCGGCTGCGCTTCCGCCCGATCCTGATGACCGGCTTCGCCTTCGCCTCGGGCGTCGCGCCGATGGTGATCGCCCATGGCGCCAGCGCCAAGAGCCAGCAGGCGCTCGGCACCGGCGTGCTCGGCGGCATGATCGCCGTGGTGGTCCTGGCGCTCCTCATGGTGCCGGTGCTGTTCGTCACGGTGCAGCGGCTGCTGGGCAGCGAGAGCGCGCGCGGACGCGGCCTCAGGCTGCAGGCGCGGCGGCGGCTGATGCGCCACCGTCGGCGCAAGCTGCGCCGCCACGCGGCTGCGGCTGCCGGGGCGTGATCTCAGCCGGGCGACGCGGCGCCGCGCC
>NZ_NPEX01000539.1 GCF_003258865.1 Rhodoplanes roseus
CTCCGCCGCCCGACGTCACCGGTCGACGTCCCTCGTGGAGCGGGACGGGTCGATTATAGGACCATGGTCCTCAGCGGGGATAAGTTTTGTTCATGACCTGCAAAGCGCCTGCGGCCGTGGGCGGATCGGCGCCGGCCGTCCCGCGTCCGGGCCACATGGTTCGAGGCTCGCTGCGCTCGCACCTCACCATGAGGAGCGAAGCAGCGCGGTGCCGAGGCCGGGCGGTCGCGGCTGCGCCGCGCCGCGCACCCGACTCGCTCCTCATCCTGAGGCGCCCGGCGAAGCCGGGGCTCGAAGGATGCAGCCCCGACAACGTTTGTGACCGCCCGTAGCCCGGGTTGAGCCTGCGAAACCCGGGGATCAGCGACGCGGCGGTCCCGGCCGTCGCTGCGGTCCGCCCGGGTTACGAAAGACGCCGCGCGACAGGCTTCCTCCCTGGCTCAGAACACGGTTCCGAACCACTTGCGGGCCAGCGAGCCGTCGTTGTCGACATACGGGATCGGCGGCAGCGTCGGCAGGTGGGAGGCGTAGGGCATCACCTTCGACAGCGGGATGACCACCCGGAACCAGCGCGCCCGGAAGCTCTCGTGCATGCCGCCGTCGAGGCCGGTGTAGATCGGCGCCGCCGGCACGCCGTCGGCGACCCGTTCCGCGACGAGGCGCGATGTCTCGGCGGTGTCGGCCCGCTGCTTCTCCGCCACCGGGCCCGCGATCTTCGGATCGACCGTATAGGGCGGGCATGTCCCGGCGGGATCGAACACCGGCGGAGTCGCGGCGGACGGCAGCGGTCTCGCGTCGAACACGTAGCGGCGCTCGCAGACGTCGACCCGGGGCTCGCGCCGCGTCGTCTCGAAGTGGTCGTTGCCGACCTTCAGCATCGTCCAGAACGGCAGGTTGGGATTGTTCCGGTGCCGCGCCAGGTTCGCCGGCGTCAGGCGGAACGGATAGGCCTGGACCTGGAACCACGGACGGCGGGCGAGCGCGTCGCGGGCGAGGCCGTAGATCTCCTCGATCTGCGCGTCCGTCATGGCGTAGCAGCCGGCCGACCCGCAGATGCCGTGGATCATCAGGAGGCTGCCGGTGCGGCCGTTGGCCTTGTCGAAGCTGTTCGGAAATCCGGTGTTGATGGCGAGATGATAGTTGGAGTGCGGGTTCATCAGCGCCGGCGTGACCGTGTAGAACCCCTCCGGCGCCTGGCGGTCGCCCTCGACGACCTTCGGCCCGAGATCGCCCGACCACCGGCAGATCGGATAGGTCTTCAGCAGCTCGAAACGCCCGCCGGCATCCTGCTTCCAGACCTCGAGCTCGGCCTCCTCCTTGAAGACGCGCAGCACGATCGGCGAGTGCTTCGGCATCCGCTTCTCCTGGAGCAGCGCCAGCAGCGCCGGCGGCAGCTCCCGGGTCGCCTTCTCGGGCAGCGGCTTGTCGGGCGAGGTCTTGGCATCGTCCCGCCGCGTGCCGTCTCCGCCGCGCGGGGCGTCTCGAGTCCGCGACGAGTCCAGCGTGCGTGAGGCGTCCTGGGCGAGGCCGCGGGTCGGCGCGGCCGCGGCGGCCAGCGCCGCCACCAGCACGAGCATGCGCAGAGTCGTGCCGCGGATCATGGCCCCTCCTCCGACCGGGTCCCGACCGTTTGCGGTCCGGCCACGGCTTTCGTAAGGCGGATCGGGTGCCGCGCCAGACGCCCGCCGGGGCGGTCCCGCCTTTCGGGGCCACATGGTTCGAGGCTCGCTTCGCTCGCACCTCACCACGAGGAGCGAAGACGTACGGTGCCGCGGCCCTACGGTC
>NZ_NPEX01000540.1 GCF_003258865.1 Rhodoplanes roseus
CGGGGCCCGCGGCCGCGGGCCGGCACGGTGGGCCTCGGCCACGCGCTGTCGACCGTGTGCCGGGAGCTGGCGAAGCTGCAGGCCGGCGAGGAGTCGTCGATCCACGCAGCCGATCCGCGCGCCCGCCTGCGGCCGCACGAGCTGGAGGCGGCGACTGCGCTCGTCGCGAGACTGGCCGCGGCGCTCGGGCCGCTCGAAAAGCTGGATCCCAGAAAGCCCCATCCGTTGACGACCCTCGCCGACGCGCACCGGCGCGTGGTCGAGGGTCTGTCCGACGACGGCAGCGGCGGCATCGAGGCGTTCGCCGGACCGGACGGCGGCGCCCTCGCCGACACGTTCGAGTCGCTTCTCGACGAGGAGGCGGCGCAGGCGTTCCCGGTGGCGACCGAGGACTATGCCGAGCTGTTCCGCACCGCCGTCGCCGACCGGGTGGTGCGACCGCCGGCCGTGCCGGGCGCCCGCCTGCATATTCTCGGGCTTCTGGAGGCCCGCCTCGTCACGGTCGACCGCATGGTGCTGGGCGGTCTCGCCGAGGGCGTCTGGCCGCCGGCCGCGACCAGCGACCCGTGGCTCAGCCGCGGCATGCGGCACAGCCTCGGGCTCGACCTGCCCGAGCGTCGCATCGGCCTTTCGGCGCACGACTTCGCCCAGCTCGCCGGCAGCGCCCCCGAGGTGGTGATGACGCGGCCCGGCAAGGTCGGCGGCGCGCCGGTCGCGGCCTCGCGATTCCTGCAGCGGCTCGCGGCCGTGGCCGGGCCGGCCTGGACGGACGTGCTGACCCGCGGCCGAACCTATCTGGATCTCGCGCGAAAGCTCGATCGGCCGGACGGCCCGCCGCGTCGCGTCGCACGGCCGGAGCCGAAGCCGCCGCGCGACGTGCGGCCGACCTCCCTCTCGGTGACCGAGATCGAGCACTGGCTGCGCGATCCCTACACGATCTACGCCAAGCACATCCTGAAGCTGTCGCCGCTCGACCCGGTCGATCTTCCGCCGGGCGCCAAGGACCGCGGCATCGCCATCCACGCGGCGATCGGCACGTTCTCGGAGCGCTATGCCGAGGCGCTGCCCGACGAGCCGCTCGCCGAGCTGCTGGCGATCGGCCGCAAGGCATTCGCCGCGCTCGACGACACGCCAGAGGCGCGGGCCTTCTGGTGGCCACGCTTCGAGGAGATCGCCCGGTGGTTCGTGCGCTTCGAGCGCGAGCGCCGCGCCGCCGCGACCGGGCTGAAGGCCGAAATCCGCGGCGAGCTCGACATCCCGCTGCGTGAGGGCGCCTTCCGGCTGCGCGCCCGGGCCGACCGCATCGAGCGGCTCGCCGACGGCACCTTCGCCATTCTCGATTTCAAGACCGGCGCGCCACCCTCCAGCAAGCAGGTTCGTCTCGGCCTGTCGCCGCAGCTCACGCTGGAGGGCGCGATCCTGCGCGGCGGCGGGTTCAAGGACCTGCCCGCCGGCGGCTCGCTGTCGGAGGTCGCCCATGTCCGGCTCACCGGCGGCGACCCGGCCGGCGAATGCTGCGCGGTGGACTTCGAGACGCAGACCGCGGACGCCGCCGCCGACCACGCGCTGCAGAAGCTCACCGAGTTGGTGACCAGGTTCGACGACGAGGCGATGCCCTACCGCTCCCTGGTGCTGTCCATGTGGAAGACCCGCTACGGCACCTACGACGACCTCGCCCGGGTGAAGGAGTGGTCGGCCGGAGAGGGGAGCGGGGAGTGATGGCGGCTCTTGCCGGGCACGGCCTCTGCGCTCCTTCTCCCCGCACACGGGGAGAAGGTCGGG
>NZ_NPEX01000541.1 GCF_003258865.1 Rhodoplanes roseus
CGCGGCGGGGAACTGCGGCCGGCCCGGGACTGCGCGCGGAATCAGCTCCGCGGCGCAGCAGCGGCGGGGGTCGCTTGCGCGGCACGGACCTCCGTGCTCGGCAGGAAGGCGGTGAGGATCGCCGAGAGGAGGAACGGAACGGCGCAGATCAGGATCGCGGTCTGCAGGCTGTAGGCGGTGGCGATGCCGCCCAGGATGAACGGCGCGAAGGCGGAGACGCCGCGGCCGACATTGAAGCAGAAGCCCGAGCCGGTGGTGCGCACGCGGGTCGGGAACAGCTCGCCGTAATACGAGCCCATCAGGCCGACGAAGGCCATGAAGAACGCGTAGGCCGGGCCCATCCACAGGAGCGTCGCCGGGTTCTCGGTGAGCGCGTAGACGGCCAGCATGACGGCCGAGCCGGCCAGCGAGAGCACCAGCGCGTTACGCTTGCCGATGAAGTCGGCGATCCAGCCGAACGCGTTGTAGCCGAGGAACATGCCGACGCTGAGGATGGTCATGAACATGCCCATGTCGGCGACAGAGAGGCCGCGCTCCTTGACCAGATAGGTCGGCAGCCAGGTGGTCGGGCCCCAATAGGCGGTCAGCGCGAAGGCGGAGACCA
This sequence comes from Rhodoplanes roseus, assembly GCF_003258865.1. GTDB lineage: Bacteria > Pseudomonadota > Alphaproteobacteria > Rhizobiales > Xanthobacteraceae > Rhodoplanes > Rhodoplanes roseus. The sequence goes on from NZ_NPEX01000541.1 coordinate 605, forward strand.
GCGTCGCCAGGATGGTGTTGCGCGCCATGCCGCCGGTGAAGATCTCCTTCACCGAGACCTTCTCGGCCTTGGTACCCTCGCCGCGCATCCGCGCGTCGCGCTGCTGCTTCCAGGCCTCCGACTCGGGGACGAAGAAGTACACGTAGACGGCGACGATCAAGGCGACGCCGGCGGTGAGGAACAGCGCACGCCAGCCCCACAGCGGAATGATCTTGCCGGCGAAGAACGAGGCGAGGCCGACGCCGACCGGGAACGAGCTCATCACGAAGGCGGCGGCGCGGCCGCGCTGGGCCGCCGGCCAGGTCTCGGCGATGTAGGCGGCGATGACGCCCCACAGTCCGCCGAGGCCGAGGCCCGCGAGGAACCGCAGGATCAGGATCTCGGTCCAGGTGCTGGCGAAGGCGATCACCATGGTGAGCAGGCTGAAGCTGATCAGCGACCACAGCATCGCCTTGCGGCGCCCGTAATTGTCCGAGTACCAGCCCATCACGATGCTGGAGATGCCGACGCCGATCAGCGTCGCGGTGGCGAGCAGGCCGGCCTCCGAGCGGGTGAGGCCGAGGTCGTTCATGATCGGCTGGAACGCCATGGCCAGCAGCACGAGGTCCATGGCGTCGAACGTGTAGGCCGCGAATCCTCCGCCGAGGACGCGCCATTTGGTCGTGTCTTTGTTCATGCGTAACCCCCAGGTGTTCGGTGTCCGCGGGCGGCGCCCGGGCGGGCGCGCCGGCCCTCTCCCGGCCGGCCGCAAGCGGGCCGGCCCCGGACAGGCCGGCGGGAGGCCCCCGCCGCAGCGATCCGCGGTTCTCGTGTTCAGCACCGTCAAGCTAGACTGTACGTACGTACAGTGCATCGGGAAAAGCACGAAGTCGACCCGCGACGGCGGCGCGGAGGGGCTGCGAAAACCGCAGAGCGGAGGGCGGAAGGTGACCGGACAGGGCGGGAAGCGAGTCCGTCGCCGGCTCGCCCACAGCCGCTGTCGACGAAGCCTCTCCGTCGTCATTCTGCGCGAAGGCGAGGGGTTTGCAGAATTGGTCATTCCGGGGCGCGCCAAAGGCGCGAACGCGGACTCCAGCGCCGGACACGGCATTCCCGGCTGGATTCCGGGTCCGGCGCTGCGCGCCGTCCCGGAATGACCAATCATGCAAAGCCCGCCTCGTGGAGAGGATG
>NZ_NPEX01000542.1 GCF_003258865.1 Rhodoplanes roseus
CAGCCGCGGCCGCGGCCGGCGACGCCGAGAAAGCAGCCGGCGGGAGCGTTCCGACCATCCTTCCCGTCGACGGGCCCGTGGACGCGGGTGCGGCTGCCGGGACCACCGGCACGGCGCCGGCGGACGCCGGCGGCGCATCGACCACCGGGGCCGACGCGACCAAGAAGGCGGGCCACGAGTCGCGATCGATCGCCGCCCAGGCCGCCGAGAGCCTCGGGACGACCGCGGCCGACGCCGCAGCAGCCCAGACCGCCGCGCCACCCGTGGAGGCTCCGGAGACCGCGTCCGCAAAGGGCGAGCCCAAGCATGTCGCGGCCGAAAAGGTCGGCGGCACGAGCGGCACGGCCGAGGCCGGGCCGAAGACCAGCGAGGCACGAGCCGACGCGCCGGCAGCCCCGTCGGCCTCGGCCGCCCCGGCCCAGCCGACCGGCGCGCTCCAAGGCATGGTCCGGACCGAAGGCCTGACCATCACCAGCACCACGGCGACCGGCCCAACCCAGGCCGCTGGCAGCCGCAGCGAGGCATCGAACCCGGTGACGCTCGCGGGCGTTCCGGTCGAGATCACGTCTCAGGCGAAGGCGGGCAAGCACAGCTTCGACATCCGCCTCGACCCGCCGGACATGGGTCGCATCCGGGTCCAGCTCGACGTCGACGCCAACGGGACCGTGGTGCCCCACATCACGGCCGACCGGGCCGACACGCTCGACCTGTTGCGCCGCGACGCCGGGCAGCTCGAGCGGGCCCTGCAGGACGCCGGCCTCAAGACCGATCAGGGCGCCATGCAGTTCTCGCTGCGCGACCAGAGCACCGGGCAGCAGCAGGCCGACCAGGACTCGTCCGGACGATCGGCGAGGAGCGGATTCCGTGAGGGCGCCGCCGAGACGGGCGTCGTCGAGCTGACCGCGACCTACGGCCGCCTGCTCGGCCGCGATCGCGGCATCGACATCCGCGTGTAGGCTGGTCTCCAACCCGAAGGCACAACGTCATGGCGACCGACAGCGTCACCGGAACTCAGTTCACCGCGACGGCGGCCGTGACCGCCCCGAGCACGACGACTACGGGCGGCACCAAGTCGCTCGCGGACAACTTCCAGACGTTCCTGCAGATGCTCACGACGCAGCTGCAGAACCAGAACCCGCTGGACCCGCTGGACACCAACCAGTTCACGCAGCAGCTCGTGCAGTTCTCGCAGGTGGAGCAGCAGCTGAAGTCGAACCAGCAGCTCGAGACCCTGGTCTCGCTGCAGAAGACGGCCCAGAACACCCAGGCGCTCGGCTATGTCGGGGCGACCGTGGTGGTCGACGGCTCGACCGCCGTGCTTCCCGAGAAAGGTTCGGCGGCCTGGGGGTTCACGGTCGCCAAGCCAGCGGCCGCCAGCATATCGATCACCAACAAGACCGGGCAGACCGTCTACACGGGCAACTTCACGATGCAGGCCGGCGAGCAGACCTTCACCTGGGACGGCAAGGGCAAGGACGGCACGCAGTGGCCGCCCGGCTCGTACAAGATGACCGTCTCGGCGAAGGACTCGCTCGGCAATCCGGTCCCGGTCTCGACCGAGGTCCAGGGCGTCGTCGACTCCGTCGACGTGACCCGGTCCCCCCCGGTCCTGATGCTGGGAGCCGAGGAATTCACCATCGACGCGGTCAAGAAGATCATCCGTCGGGCCGCCTAAGTCCCCGTCATAATTCCACCAGCCGGATTCACCGACGATCGAAGCAGCAGCCGGCGCGCCGCCCCCG
>NZ_NPEX01000543.1 GCF_003258865.1 Rhodoplanes roseus
CCACCCTCTCCCGCGAGGGGAGAGGGTAAGGCGGCGACGCCTCGGCCCTTCGCGCCGGTTCATTTTCGGACGTCTCATGATCCCTCCCTTTTCCCATCTGATCCGCCTCGCCCGTGCCGGCTTCGTGCTGGCCCGCGAGGGGGTGTTCGCGCTGATCGATCCGACGCCGCTGCCGGGTGCGGCGCAGCTCGGGCTGAAGGCGCTGCGGCTGCTGGAGCGGCCGACCAGCGCGTCCGGCGCGGCGCGGCTGTCGACGGCGCTCGGCAAGCTCGGGCCGAGCTACGTCAAGCTCGGCCAGTTTTTGGCGACCCGGCCCGACGTGGTCGGGCAGGCGATCGCCACCGACCTGGAGAAGCTCCAGGACCGGATGCCGCCGTTTCCGCAGGACCAGGCCGAGGCGGCGATCGAGCGCTCGCTCGGCCGGCCCCTGCACAAGATGTTCGCGAGCTTCGGCCCGCCGCTCGCCGCCGCCTCGGTCGCCCAGGTGCACCGGGCCGAGATCGACACGCCGGCCGGCCGGCGGTCCGTGGCCGTCAAGGTGCTGCGGCCCGGCATCGAGGCCGACCTGCGGGCCGACATCCAGGCCTTCTTCTTCGCCGCCCGGATGGCGGAGCGCATGTCCGCGGAGGCGCGCCGGCTGCGCTTCGAGGAGGTGGTGGCGACGCTCGCCCGCTCCGTGACGGTGGAGATGGATCTGCGGCTGGAGGCCGCTGCCGCCTCCGAGATGGCCGACAACGTCAAGGACGACACCGACTTCCGGGTGCCGACCGTCGAGTGGGACCTGACCGCCCACAACGTGCTGACCACCGAGTGGATCGACGGCACGCCGCTGTCCGACCGCGCCGCCCTGGAGCGCCGCGGCCTCGACCTGCCGGTGCTCGGCCGCACCGTGATCCAGAGCTTCCTGCGCCACGCGGTGCGCGACGGCTTCTTCCACGCCGACATGCATCCCGGCAACCTGTTCGTCGACGACGCCGGGCGGCTGGTCGCCGTCGACTTCGGCATCATGGGCCGGCTCACCGAGAAGGAACGGCGGTTTCTGGCCGAGATCCTCTACGGCTTCATCAGCCGCAACTACCGGCGGACCGCCGAGGTGCATTTCGAGGCCGGCTACGTGCCGGGGCATCACTCGGTCGAGGCGTTCATGCAGGCCGTGCGGGCGATCGGCGAGCCGATCCACAACCGCAACGCCGAGGACATCTCGATGGCCAAGCTGCTCACCCTGCTGTTCGAGGTGACGGCGCTGTTCGACATGAAGACGCGGCCCGAGCTCCTGCTCCTGCAGAAGACCATGGTGGTGGTCGAGGGCGTCGGCCGCATGCTCGACCCGAAGCTCGACATGTGGCGCACCTCCGAGCCGGTGGTGCGGACCTGGCTGGAACGCCATCTCGGCCCCGCCGGCCGGGTCGAAGGCGCCGTCGAGGGCGTCGGCGAGGTCGGCCGGTTCCTGGGCGGCGTGCCGGGGCTGCTCGGCCGCGGCGCCCGCATCGCCGAGCAGCTCGACCGCGCCACCCGCGACGGCATCGTGCTGTCGCCCGAGACGGTCGCCGGCATCGGCGACGCCGAGCGGCGCCGCGCCCGCGGCACCACCATCGCCCTGTGGGTCATCGCCGCGCTGCTGTTCCTGCATCTGTGGCGGTGAGGCCGTTTTGAGCCGCCGGCGCCAAATGATATGGAACGGCTCGACCTTCTCCGCCGTCATGCCCGGCCTCGTGCGGGGCATCCACGGCGCG
>NZ_NPEX01000544.1 GCF_003258865.1 Rhodoplanes roseus
CCGGCCGGGCCGAGCCGTCCGCCGACACGGTCGCCCAGGCGGCGCTCGCCCGGCTCGCCGCCGCGGCGCGGCCGGCGGTGCGGGCCGTGTTCAATCTCACCGGCGTGGTGCTGCACACCAATCTGGGCCGCGCCGTGCTGGCCGAGGCGGCGATCGACGCCGCCGTGACGGCGATGCGGCGGACCGTCGCGCTGGAGTTCGACCTCTCGACCGGCAAGCGCGGCGAGCGCGACAGCCTCGTCCGCGATCTCCTGTGCGAGCTGACCGGCGCCGAGGACGCGACCGTCGTCAACAACAACGCCGCCGCCGTGCTGCTCGTCCTCAACACGCTGGCCAAGGGCCGCGAGGCGATCGTGTCGCGTGGCGAGCTGATCGAGATCGGCGGCGCCTTCCGCATGCCCGACATCATGGCGCGGGCCGGCGCCAGGCTGGTCGAGGTCGGCACCACCAACCGCACGCATCCGAAGGACTTTGCCGACGCGTTCACCGAGCGGACCGGGCTGGTCCTCAAGGTGCACACCTCCAACTACCGCATCGAAGGGTTCACGGCGGCGGTGCCGACAAGGGAACTCGTCGCCATCGCGCGTGAGAAGAACGTGGCGGTGGTCGACGATCTCGGCTCCGGCACGCTGATCGATCTGACGCGCTTCGGCCTCGCCCACGAGCCGACCGTGGCCGAGGCGGTCGCGGCCGGCGCCGATCTGGTCACCTTCTCGGGCGACAAGCTGTTGGGCGGCCCGCAGGCCGGCATCGTGGTCGGCCGTCGTGATCTGATCCAGAAGATCAACCACAACCCGATGAAGCGGGCGCTGCGCCTCGACAAGATTCGCCTCGCCGCCCTGGAGGCGACGCTGGCGCTGTATCGCGATCCCGATCGTCTCGCCGAGCGGCTGCCCACGGTCCGGCATCTCGCCCGTCCGCAGGCCGACATTCTCGCGCAGGCGCACCGCATCGCACCGATGGTGGCGAACGCGCTCGGGGAGGCGTTCGAGGTCACGGCGGAAGACTGCGCCAGCCAGATCGGCTCCGGCGCGCTGCCGCAGGCGACGCTGCCGAGCGCCGGCGTGTTCGCCCGACCGCGGAGCGAGAAGGGCGCCGGCCGCGCGCTGGAGCGACTCGCGAAGGCATTGCGTGAAAAGCCCGTGCCGGTGGTCGGCCGCATCAGCGACGGCGCGCTGGTGCTGGATCTCCGCTGCCTCGACGACGAGGCGGCGTTCGTCGCGAATCTCGCGCCTCTCGCGGGAGGCGCCGATGCGCTGGCTTGATCGCCTGATGGGACGCGACACCGCGCCGCTCGACATCAAGGCCCGCATGGCCGAGGCCTACGAGGCCGCCGGCCGTCACGACTACGCCGTGGCGCTCGACATCTGGGCCGAGCTCGCCCATGCGGGCGTGGCGCGGGCGCAGAACAATGTCGGCGCCTGCTTCGCCGAGGGCCTCGGCGTCGAGCGCGATCTCAAGCTGGCGCGGCGCTGGCTGGAGCTCGCGGCGGCCTCCGGCGACGCGGTCGGCCAGCGCAATCTCGCCGCCCTCGACTTCAAGGGCGAGGACCGCGAGCCTGACTACGCCGCCGCTGCGCGAAACTATCGCGCGGCGGCCGAGCAGGGCGACGGGCCGGCCCAGGACATGCTGAGCTGGATGCTGCTCGAGGGCGAGGTCGTGCCGCGCGATCTGCTCGAGGCGCGGCGATGGGCCGAGGCGGCGGCCCGCCAGGGCGTC
>NZ_NPEX01000545.1 GCF_003258865.1 Rhodoplanes roseus
GGAGGCCAGGATAGGGACGCGGCCGACCGCTTGTCGACCGTGCGCCGCGTCACGGACGCGCCGGCGCGCCCGTGCCGTGGGACGCGCGCGGTGCCGGTCAGAGCGCCCGCGGCGCCTCGTGCCCCTCGGGACAGTCGCCGGCCGGCACCAGCGGCGGCGCCACCAAGAGGCGGTGCAGCCGCGCCCCGGGCGGACGCCGGCGCGGTTGTCGCCGCTCGCCGGCGCGCCGCGCCAGAAGCAGCGTCGGGTCGCGCCACAGCGGCTCCGCATAGGCGTCGGCGACGTCGCCGCGGGTCAGCCCGATGTCGGACAGCATGCGGTCGTTGAACCCGGCCAGCAGGGCGGCCTCGCGGCGATTTTTTACGGCCTCGGCGAGATGACGGGCGCGCATCGCCACCGTCCCGATCGTCGTGACGATCGCCCGCAGGCCGGGCAGGGGAACGAAGCGAATGGGCGACAGCGCCGTCATGGCGACCTCCTGGTGATGGCGGCGCGACATCGTCGACGTCCACCTCCGAGGACGCCACCCGAAAAGCCGCGCGGTTGCCGAAGCCGGGACACTGCCATTTTTGCATTGATGACAGAAACGAATGTTTTTAATCTGAGGTATCATTGATGCTGATGAGTTCCCCAGCCGGCGTGAGGCACCGGCCGAGACCGCCGGGCGGGCCCGGCAGGTCGGGCGAGGACCAGCGATGACCACCCTGCTCGACGTCGACCAGCTCCGCACCTTCGTGGCGATCGCCGAGACCGGCTCGTTCACGCGCGCCGCCGAGATCGTCCACAAGACCCAGTCGGCCGTGTCGATGCAGATGAAGCGGCTGGAGGAGCGCATCGGCCGGCCGCTGTTCGCCCGCGACGGCCGCATGTCCAAGCTCACCGAGGACGGCGAGCGGCTGCTCGACTATGCGCGCCGCATCGTCCGGCTGAACGTCGAGGCGGTTTCGGCCTTCGGCGACGAGGAGCTGACCGGCCGGGTGCGGCTCGGCGTGCCGGACGACTATGCCGACCGCTATCTGCCCGAGATCATGGCGCGCTTTTCGCGCGTCTATCCGGGCGTCGAGCTCACGGTGTTCTGCGAGCCGTCCTCGGATCTGATCGTGCGGCTCGACCGCAACGAGATCGACATCGCCATCGTGACGAGCTGCGGCGCCTACCGGGCCTCCGAGATCTTCCGCCAGGAGCGGCTGCTGTGGGTGACGTCCAATCGCCACGCCACCCATCTCGACACGCCGCTGCCGCTGGCGCTCGGCCGGCCCACCTGCAACTGGCGCGAGGCGGCGATCCAGGGCCTCGATTCGATGGGGCGGACGCATCGCCTGCTGTTCTCCAGCGGCAACGCCGGCGCCATCTCGGCCGCCGTGCTGGCCGGCCTCGCCGTCTCGGTGCTGCCGACCTCCGGCCTGCGCCCCGGCATGCGCGTGCTCACCCCGGCCGACGGCTTCCCCGAGCTGCCGCCCTGCCGCATCGGCCTGCTGAGGAATCCGCACGAGCCCTCGGCGCTCGCCGACGCGCTCGCCGGCCACATCGTCTCGTCGCTCGACAATCTCTCCGCCGGCGCCGCGGCGGAGTGAGGAGACGCGTGTCGCTCTCGTCATGCGCGGGCTCGACCCCATAGGCGCTCGCTCGAGGTCCGCAGCCTCTCCTTCGTCGTGCTCCGCGCAGGCGGAGGCTTTGCAGAATTGCTCCGTCATTCCGGGGCGCGCCAAA
>NZ_NPEX01000546.1 GCF_003258865.1 Rhodoplanes roseus
GCCTCGCCCTCGCGCAAGGCGCGAGCCCGGCCGCCGCGGCCGCCTTCGCGCCGCGGCCCGGCGCGTGGCGCAGCTTCGCGGTGACGACGCGGCTGGAGATCGCCCGCCCCGAGGGCCGCATGCAGGCCTGGGTGCCGGTGCCCAGCGTGAACGAGGCGGCGTGGTTCCGCTCGCTCGACAGCACCTTCACCAGCAACGGCAAGGCCACCATGGTGCGCGACCCGAAATACGGGGCCGGCATGGTCCATGTCGAATGGACGGCGGGCGAGGCGGCGCCCTTCGTCGAGGTCACCAGCACAGTGGCGACGCGCGACCGCGCCGTCGATTTCTCGACCCCGGGCCGGCCCGCCCCGCTCTCGGCGGCGGAGCGCACGCTCTACACCGAGGGCACGGACCTGATCCCGGTCGACGGCATCGTCAAGGAGACGGCGACCAAGATCACGGCCGGCGCGGGCGACGACGTCGCCAAGGCGCGGGCCATCTACGAGTGGATCGTGGAGAACACCTTCCGCGACGCCAGGACGCGCGGCTGCGGCATCGGCGACATCGCCGCGATGCTGAAGACCGGCCATCTGGGCGGCAAATGCGCCGACCTCAACGCGCTCTATGTCGGCCTCGCCCGCGCCGCCGGCCTGCCGGCCCGCGACGTCTATGGCATCCGCCTGGCGCCCTCGGCGTTCGGCTACAAGAGCCTGGGCGCCGGCTCCGAGGTGATCACCAAGGCGCAGCACTGCCGCGCCGAGGTGTGGCTGGAGGCGTTCGGCTGGGTGCCGGTCGATCCGGCCGACGTGCGCAAGGTGATGCTGGAGGAGCCGCCGACCAACCTGGGCCTCGCCGACCCCAAGGTCGCCGCGGCCCGCAAGACGCTGTTCGGCGCGTGGGAGACCAACTGGCTCGCCTACAATGTCGCGCACGACCTGGCGCTGCCGGGCGCCCAGGGCCCGCGCGTCGGCTTCCTGATGTATCCGCAGGCCGAGACCGCCAGCCAGGGCCTCGACTGCCTCGATCCCGACGGCCTGCGCTACGTGATCCGGGCCAAGGAGACGACGGCGGCGTAACACTCGACTTAGGATGCCCGGCGGCGTGCCGGGCATCCACGGGCAGCCGAACGACACCGAGACCGTGGATGGCGGGACGAGCCCGGCCATGGCGGCTCACACCATCAGAAGAGCGCCGTGACCAAGACCGAGAGCACTCCCCACACCGTCCTGGACCTGCGCGGGCTGTACTGCCCGCTGCCGGTGCTGAAGGCGAAGACCGCGCTGCGGCACGTGCCGGTCGGCGGCATGCTGGTGCTGGAATGCACCGATCCACTCACCGTGATCGACGTGCCGCATTTCGTCAGCCAGACCGGCCACTGGCTCGACGGGCAGGAGGCGACCGGCGACCTGTTCGTCTTCCGCATCGTCAAGCGGCACTGACCCGGACCGACCAGGGCGCCCCGATGATCCCCGTCTATCTCGACCACAACGCGACGACGCCGATCGACGAGGACGTGCTCGCGGCCATGCTGCCGTTCCTGCGCGAGGCGTTCGGCAACCCGTCCTCGTCGCACCCGATCGGCCGGCGCGCCCGCGACGCGGTGGAGACGGCGCGAGCCGAGGTCGCCGCGCTGATCGGCGCCGCGGCGGACGAGATCGTGTTCACCAGCGGCGGCACCGAGGCGAGCAACACGGCGATCCGCGGCGGCGCCGTCGCC
>NZ_NPEX01000547.1 GCF_003258865.1 Rhodoplanes roseus
CCTCGGTCGTGACGCAGGGCGGCGCGACCTATGTCTGCCTGGTCGCGCACACGGCCGGGACCTTCGCCACCGATCTCTCCGCCGGGAAATGGCGGCAGGTCTCGGCCAAGGGGGACACAGGCGCCCAGGGATCGACGGGCGCGACAGGCGCCGCTGGCCCGGCCGCGTGGACCACAGTGTCGGCCTGGACGACTGCGACCACTTATGGGGTCGGCCCGCCGGCCTCGGTCGTGACGCAAGGCGGCGCGACCTATGTCTGCCTGGTCGCGCACACGGCCGGTACCTTCGCCACCGATCTCGCTGGCGGAAAATGGATTCAGGTCGCCGCCAAGGGCGACACCGGACCGCAGGGCGCGACTGGGGCGACCGGAGCAACCGGCGCGACGGGTGCAACGGGCGCGACTGGTGCCCAGGGGCCGGGAGCCGGCAACAACCGGCTGATCAACGCCAACTTCGTCGTGAACCAGCGTGGGGTCTCCGGCACCGTGTCGCTGGCCGCCGGTGCTTATGGGCACGATCGTTGGAAGGCCGGCGCCTCCGGCTGCACCTACACGTTCAGCCAATCCGGTGCGGACGTCGTCCTGACGATCACGAGCGGAACGCTGCTCCAGGTCGTCGAAGGCAAGAATGTCGAGGGGGGCGTCTACGCCGCGTCCTGGTGGGGGACCGCGACCGCGAGAGTCTATCAGGGCGCCGCATCGGGATCTTACGCGGCAACCGGGGTCAACACCGCGAGCCTGACGGCCAACACCGACACCACGATCGAGTTCAGCACCGGGACCGTGACGCGTGCACAGCTCGAGCCGGGGACTGCAACGAATCCGTATGAGCGACGCGCCTACGGCTACGAGCTGCTCCTGTGCATGCGCTACTACCAGAAGATCGGGAACGGCACGACGGATCTGCTGGTCCGGTTCCTCAACACCGGATCGGCATCCAAGGACCTCGGCTGCAGCTTCACTCTGCCGGTCCCGATGCGCGCCGCGCCGACCGCGACCGGCACGGGCGACATCAACGACGGAACGTCGTTCACGACCTGGGCCGCGATCGTCGCGACGCCGTTCACGGTCTTCTACTTCAAGCAGGCGATCCCGGCCGGTCAGTTCCTCGACCTGAGCCAGGTCGTCTGCGACGCCGAGCTGTGAGGCATCGATGTACCGGGCGGGTCCTTTCGACACCATCGTGCGCCTCTCCGATGGAATGGTGATCCCGACCGATCCCGCCAACCGGGACCGGCAGGTGTTCGAGCAATGGGTCGCCGACGGAGACACGCCGCTTCCCGCCGCGGTCGCCGATGATCCCGTTCCGGCGATCTCGAAGGCGCAATGTCTTCTGTGGCTGCTCCAGCTCGGAAAGACCGAGGCGGACGTGGACGCCTTTCTCGAGGCGATCCCGGATCCGACCGATCGTGAGATCGCGCGGATCGAGTGGCGTCATCGTCCGACCTTCCGGCACGACCATCCGCTGATGGTCGCTGCTGCCGACGCCTTCGGAATCCAGGCGGATCAGCTCCCCGGCGCGTTCCGGGCTGCGTCGGCCCTCTGAGGCCGCAGCTTCGGCTCGCCTCCACTCCACACATCACCAGCATGGGAGGCGCGGATGCGCATCTCGGACCGTGCGTTCGACGACATCGTCGGCGACGAAGTGACCGACCGCGCGACCTACGAGCGGCAGTA
>NZ_NPEX01000548.1 GCF_003258865.1 Rhodoplanes roseus
TCGGGCCCGCGCCGTTGACCACGGTCCCCTGTGTGCTACACAGGTGGCCGAATTGAGGCTGAAAACGCTTGTCCGTCAGAGGATTGGGCCGCGAGGCGGGTGCCGCGCCGGCCCCTTCGGGCGTTCCGGCACGCACCACGAAGACCACCATGACCATCCGCCTGCATCGCGGCGACCTGCCGGACCTCGCCCGCTACCACGGCGCCGTCGCCATCGACACCGAGACCATGGGCCTGCGGCCGGGGCGCGATCGGCTGTGCGTCGTCCAGCTCTCGCCGGGCGACGGCACCGCCGACGTGGTGCAGATTCCGCGGGACAATCCGCGGGCGCCCAACCTGGAGGCGCTGCTCGCCGACCCGAGCCGGCTGAAGATCTTTCATTTCGCCCGCTTCGACCTGGCGGTCCTCTACAAGACCTTCGGGGTGATGCCGACCCCGGTCTACTGCACCAAGATCGCGTCGCGGCTGACCCGGACCTACACCGACAAGCACGGCCTGAAGGACCTCACGAAGGAAGTCCTCGGCGTCGACGTATCGAAGCAGCAGCAGTCGTCGGACTGGGGCGCGAGCGAGCTCACCGACGCGCAGGTCGCCTATGCGGCCTCCGACGTCCTGCATCTCCACGCCCTCAAGGCGCGGCTCGACGAGATGCTGGCGCGCGAGGACAGGACCGGCCTGGCGGCGGCCTGCTTCGAGTTCCTGCCGGTGCGGGCGAAGCTCGATCTCGCCGGCTGGGCCGAAGAGGACATCTTCGCTCATTCGTGAGATCCGCTGCCGCCGCGGGACGGCCATATTCCGAAGCGACCTTGTCGGGCCCGAGATCGCCCGGCGAGGGACGCGCGGTTCCGGATCGCAACGCTGGGGATAGTCACCTGACTGCCGTGCCCGCTGCCGCATCCTATCGTGAGGAGACCCGCGCGCGGCTGCTGCCGGCGAACGACGGCGATCGCCGGTTCCGCAAGGCGGCGCGGCACAGCCGGTTCATCCGGGTGATGCGGGTGGCGATCCCGGTCGGCATCGCGGTGTCCTGCGGCGTGCTGGTGGTGGCCGTGTTCTTCAACCCGTTCCAGCAGGCCGACGCCGCCATCGACCCGGGCAAGCTGGTGGTCAGCGGCACCAAGATCACCATGGAGCTGCCGCGGCTGGCCGGCTTCACCAACGACCAGAAGCCCTACGAGCTGACCGCCCAGGCGGCCTCGCAGGATCTCGCCAATCCGGGCCTGCTGGAGCTCAAGGAGCTCAAGGCCCAGGTGCAGACCGACGACCAGGGCGCCATCACGGTGACGGCCGTGAACGGGCTCTACGACACCAAGCAGGACAGCCTGAAGCTCAACGACGACATCCTGGTGCGCACCGGAAAGGGCTTCGAGGCCCGGCTCGCCGAGGCCGTGCTCGACGTCAAGAAGGGCACGATCGTCTCGGAATCGCCCGTCGCGGTGCGGATTCCGAACGGCACCGTGGACGCCAACCGGCTCGACATCTCGGACGGCGGCTCGGTGGTGCGGTTCAGCAAGGGCGTGCTGACCACCCTCAATATCGGGGCGGACCTCTCGGCCGTGGGCTCGGCCCCGGCGCCGGCGGCAGCCGCGGCCGGCCCCGTGACGGGCAGCGCCGGCGGCCGGGCGGGCGCGCCATGATCGCGCATCTCACACCCACGCATCGCAGGTCCTGGCTGCG
>NZ_NPEX01000054.1:0-3428 GCF_003258865.1 Rhodoplanes roseus
GTTCGCGCCTTCGGCGCGCCCCGGAATGACCGGCGAGAAACGGAGCGAACCCCATGACCAACGTGATCAGATCGTCGCGCGAAGGTGCGGTCGCGACCGTGGTGATCGACCGGCCAGAGGAGAAGAACCTCCTCACCATCGCCCAGGTGCGCGAGCTGACCGCGGCCATCAACACGGCGGCGGCGAGTGACGCCAAGGCGATCGTGATCCGGGCGAACGGGCCGGACTTCTGCCGCGGCCGCGATCCGCGCGACGGGGCCGGCGCGCCCAACGCGCTGGCGCTGCGCACCACCACGCTGGAGCCGATCCTGGCCGCCTATGCGGCGATCGAGGCGGCGCCGCAGCCGGTGATCGCCGTGGTGCACGGCGCCGCGCACGGCTTCGGCTCCGCCGTCACCTCGGCCTGCGACATCGCCATCGCGGCCGACACGGCGCGCTTCAAGCTGCCCGAGATGGAGCACAACCTGCCGCCGACGCTGGCCATGTCGGCGCTCGTCCCCAAGGTCTCGCGAAAGGCGCTCGGCTGGATGGTTTTTGCCCTCGAGGAACTCTCGGCCGCGCAGGCCCTGCAGATCGGCCTCGTCAGCACCGTCGTGCCCGAGGCGGAACTCGACGCGGCCCTGCAAAAGCTGCTCGCCACCGTGACGACGCGGGCCGCGCCTTCGCTGGTCGCCGTGAAGGACTTCTTGCGCGTCGCCTATCACATGGAGCCGCGCGGCCTGGCCGACTACTCGGCCAGCGCGCTCGCCACCGTGCTGTCGTCGCGGGAGCGCTGACATGGCCGGGCCCGACGAGGGCGCCGGCTCGCCGTTCTGGCGCTTCTCGCTCGCGACCTACCGCAAGCCCGGCGTCGCCGAGGCCTGCCTGGCGCTGCAGGACGGCTTCTCCGTCGACGTGAACGTGCTGCTGTTCGTGATGTGGCTCGGCACCGGGGGCCGGCGGCTCGACGACGTCGAGACGCAGTTCGTGATCGACCAGGCGGCCGGCTGGGCACGCGAGATCGTGGTGCCGTTGCGCGGCGTGCGGCGCCGCCTCAAGGAGGATGCGCCGCTGGTCGACGCGGCCGCCGCGCAGGCGTTCCGCACCCAGGTGAAGCGGCTGGAGCTCGAGGCCGAGCGGCTGCAGCAGGAGGCGCTCTACCGTCTCGCCGACCGCCTGCCGCCCGGCGGCGGGTCGCCGCCGGCCGATGCGGTGGGCGCCAATGTCGAGGCGCTCGGGCGTGCGCTCGGCCAGGACTTTCCGGCCGCGCAGGCTGCGCTTTTGGTCGCCGCGGCGCTGCCCGACACGGCGTGATCCTCGAACACGTGATGGCCGAAGGCGCGCTGCGCGTTCTGGCCACCTCTCCCGGCGGGGAGAGGGGCATGCCACCAACCCTTCAGCACCGACTCTTCACCGTCACCCCGAGGCGCTCGGGCGAAGCCCGAGCCTCGAAGGGCGACGGCCCCTCGGCCCGCATCCATCGAGGCTCGCCTTCGGCGAGCACCTCGGGATGACGGGGCGAGGTTCAGGCCCGCCGGTACGAGACGTCGTCAGCGCGTGATCACGACCTTCTGGTACAGCCCGCCGAAATAGGACTGGCGCGGCCACTGGGTCTTGGACCAGGGCGCCGGCATCCAGGTCTGCAGCGCGTTGTTCCACAGGTCGAGCGCGAACGGCTCCAGCACGGCCAGCACCGGCTTGAACCAGTAGCGCCAGGGGTGCCACCACTTGGGCTGGGCGTAGTCGACGATGACCACCTTGCCGCCCGGCTTCACCACCCGGAAGATCTCGGCCAGCGTCTTCTCCCGGTGCTCCACCGGCTGCTCGTGGAACAGCAGGTAGACGATGGCGCGGTCGAAGCTCGCGTCCGGGAAGTTGAGGTCGGCCGAGTCCATGTTCAGGAGCCGCACCGGCGCGTCGGCCTTCAGCTTGCGGCGCACGTTGCGCAGCTGTGCCGGCACGATGTCGATGACGTCGAGACGGCCGCCGCCGGCGGAGACGCGGTCGCACAGATGCGGCGTCAGGTCGCCATAGGCGCAGGCCACCTGCAGGGTGTTGCCCGGAAGCTCGTCACCCATCTCGGCGAGCGCGGCATTCCGCAGCTTGGCGTAGTTGCCCCACAGGATGAAGTTGATGATCGGCTGGTGGTCGAAGAAGCGGATCGCGTTCGGGTGAATATAGGCCCACCAATAATGCTTCTCGAGATAAGGAGGAATGGAGACGACCGGAGCTTTCGCACTGTCTACCGGTGAGCCGGCCTCGATTCGCACCGAAGTCGACGGTCGAACTGCAGCAGTCTGCATGTGTAATGACCTCGAAACGGGTGGGGGATCCCGCAAGAGTTCATGCCCCCTGGGATCGACCATCGCACCACCCCCCACACAACACCTTGAGAAAACGCAAGAGTCATCCTTTGGCACGTCCGCCATGCAAGCGTGGCGGACCAGCTTTCAGCCGGAGATGACGATCGCCTGATAAAGCCCACCAAAATACGAGCGCCGTTCGATTTTCCGGTCGTCCGGCAGGTTCGGAATCCATCGCGTGATGTCGTTGCGCCAAAGGTCCAGCGCGAACGGCTCGAGCGCCGCAAGCACCGGGGCGAATACGTAGCGGAGCGGGTTCCACCACACCGGGCGGGCATAATCGACGATGACGACGCGGCCGCCGGGCTTCAGCACGCGCACCGCCTCGGCGAGCGTCTGCCGGCGCCAGCTCTCCGGCTGCTCGTGCAGCAGGAAGAACAGCAGCACGCGGTCGTAGCTCGCGTCGTCGAGCGGCAGCGCCGAGGAATCGGTCTCCACCAGGCGGGCCGGCGCGTCGGCCGGCAGCTTGCGGCGGACATTGTCGAGCTGCACCGGCAGCACGTCGACGATGTCGAGCGTGCCGTCGGCGGCCGACACCCGGCTGCACAGATGCGGCGTCAGGTCGCCATAGGCGCAGGCGACCTGCAGGGTGCGGCCGGGCAGGCGCTCCCCCATCAGGTCAAGCGCCGCATCGCGCAGCCGCGCGTAGTTGCCCCACAGGATGAGATTGGCGAGCCACTGGCGCTCGAACACGCGCACCGCGTTCGGGTGCACATAGGCCCACCAGTAGTGCACGTCGAGATACGGCGGAATCTCCCGCGCCGCTGCCGGCGAAACCAGGCGTGGCAACCCGGACCGGGCGCCGCCCGTGACCGTCGGTGTCGCGACCGCTGACTCCATGTCGTCCCCCCAGCTTCCAAGACCGAACAGCTCCGAACTTATCGCATAGCACACGCTCGACGGGCACAACATCCTTGGCTTTACAGACGCCATGTCATGCATTGCTTACGCAGTCTTGCTTATGGACGATCAGAGTCAGCAATGCCGTGGCCGGTGATTCTGGTTGCCGGTCCGGGGCGGCGGGTCGATACTCGGGCGACTCGGAGCCCCGGTGCGCGGAACGTGTAGCGGGCCGGCGTCTTGCCC
>NZ_NPEX01000054.1:3438-28364 GCF_003258865.1 Rhodoplanes roseus
CGAGGCGCCGCCGGGTGAGTGGCGGCGCGACACCGGAGCGATCCGAGCAGGAGAAGCCGCAATGAAAGCCCGAGACGTGATGTCGAGCCGGGTGGTGTCGATCGCCCCCGAAGCCACCATCCAGGACGCGATCAAGGCGATGCTGGAGAACCGGATCAGCGGGCTCCCGGTGATCGATCGCACCGGAGCGATGGTCGGGATCGTCACTGAAGGGGACTTCCTGCGCCGGGCCGAGACCGGCACGCTGCGCAAGCGGCCGCGCTGGCTCGAGATCCTGATCGGCCCCAACAGCCTCGCGACCGATTACGTCCGCTCGCACGGGCGCCGCGTCGAGGAGGTGATGACCCGCTCGCCCGTCACGGTCGGCGAGGACGCGACCTTGGACGAGATCGTCTCGATCATGGAGCGCAAGCGGGTCAAGCGCGTGCCGGTGATGCGCGGCCGCGAGGTGGTCGGCATCGTCAGCCGCGCCAATCTGCTGCACGCGCTGGCGAGCGTCAGCCGCGACCTGCCGCCTTCGACCGCGACCGACGCGGAGATCCGCACGCGCGTGCTGGACGAGCTCAGCCGCCAGCCCTGGGCGCCGATCGCCCTGATCGACGTGGTGGTGAAGGACGGCGTCGTCTCCCTGTGGGGCAGCATCACCGAGGCGAAGCAGGGCGAGGCCCTGAAAGTCTGCGCCGAGAACATCCCGGGCGTGAAGGGCGTGGTGAGCCATCTCACCTGGATCGAGCCGATGTCCGGCATGGTGATCAGCGAAGGCGATACCGGGACCCGCAAGGCGGGCTGACGCGCCGCATCGCCGGCCGGGACGGCGTTCTGATCGACCGGGACGCTCCCGGTTCCGCATCGCATCATGCCCTGCGCGAACCGCATCGAGACATGTCATACAAGGGGTGGTCCCCCCCTCCTGCAGCCGCTATGAAAATCGATCCGCAGGAGGAAACACGACAATGCCGCACGGCAAGACGATCGACACGCACGCTCACATCCTGAGCGACGAGACCATGCGCCTGATCGCCAAGGAGGCCCCGGCGATCTCGCCCAAGATCACGCCGATCGACGACGCGTTCTCGGTCCTGGAGGTCGCCGGCGTCCCCTACCGGCCGTTTCCGCACGGCGGATGGAACCTGGAGAAGCGTCTCGCCGACATGGATTTCGCCGGCGTCGACATGCAGGTGCTGTCGAACACGCCGCAGACCTTCCTGTACAACATCGACGGATCGCAGAACGCGGCCATTGCTGCACTGCAGAACGACCAGATCGCCGCCACCGTCAAGCAGCACCCCGACCGCTTCATGGGGATCGCGACGCTGCCCATGCAGGCGCCCGAGAAGGCCGCCGCCGAGCTGACCCGGGCGATGCGTACGCTCGGCCTGAAGGGGGCGCAGATCGGCTCCAACGTCAACGGCCGCAATCTCGACGACCCGGCCCTCGAGCCGCTGTGGGCGGCCGCGAACGAGTACGCCGCCTTCATCATGATCCACCCGACCCAGGTGGCGGGCGCCGACCGGCTGAAGTCCTATTATCTCGGCAACCTGATCGGCAACCCGCTCGACTCCACCATCGCGGCGGCCTCGCTGGTGTTCGGCGGCGTGGTCACGCGCTTCCCGAGGATCAGGTTCCTGTTCGTCCACGGCGGCGGCTTCGTGCCTTATCAGTTCGGCCGCTGGATCCACGGCTGGGCGGTCCGCCCCGAGCCGCAGGTGCATCTCAAGGAGTCGCCGGAGGCGGCGTTGAAGACGCTGTGGTTCGACACCATCCTGCACGCGCCCGAGCCGCTCGAATACCTGGTCGCCTCGGCCGGCGTGTCGCGCGTCGTGCTCGGCAGCGACTACCCCTACGACATGGGCACGCTGGAATGCGTGCGGCAGGTGAGGGCGCTGTCGATCTCCGACGCCGACAAAGACCGCATCCTCTGCGGCGGCCCGCTCGCCCTCGCCGGCGCCGCCGCGACGGTGGCGGCATGAACGCGCCCGCCGTGTCGTTCCGCCGCGCCCGGGTCGATGCCGTCGTGGCGCTGATCGCCGACTGCCTGGCGGCGGCCGGCCTGTCGCGCGACAACGCCGCCGCGGTGGCCGAGCTGATGACCGAGGCCGACCTCACCGGCGCCGACGGGCACGGCGTCTTCCGCCTGCCGCAATATGTCCGCCGGCTGCGCGCCGGCGGCTTCAACAGGACGCCCTCCATCACGGTCGACCGCACCGCGCCCGCGACCGCGCTGGTCGACGGTGACAACGGAATGGGCCACCTGGTGGTGAAGCGCGCCGCCGAGGCCGCGATCGACATCGCCCGCGAGACCGGCGTCGCCTGGGTCGGCGTGCGCCGCTCCAACCATGCGGGGTCGGCCGGCCTCTATGCCGAGCTGCCGGTGCGGCACGGGATGGTCGGCATCTACTCGGCGGTGGCGAGCGCCAACCACATGGCGGTGTGGGGCGGCAAGGAGCTGCTGCTCGGCACCAACCCGCTCGCCATCGCGGTGCCGACCGGCGCCGGGCCGATGGTGCTCGACATGGCGACGACCATCGTCTCCTACGGCACAGTCAAGAAATACGCCCTGCAGGGCCTGCCGATGCCGGAGGGCTGGCTGATCGACCGCGACACCGGCGAGCCGATCACGGATCCGGCCCGGAGCGGGCAGGGCCTGCTGCTGCCGATCGGCGGCTACAAGGGCTCCGGCCTGTCGCTGATGCTCGGCGTGCTGGCCGGCATCCTCAACGGCGCCGCGTTCGGGCGCGACTGCGTCGACTTCAACGCCGACGACACCAGCGAGACCGATACGGGCCAGCTCGTCATCGCGGTCGACATCGCTCGCTTCGTGCCGCTCGACCGCTTCACGGCCGAGGTCGACCGCCACATGGCGGATCTGCGCGCCTCGGCGCGACTGCCCGGCGTCGAGGCGATCCGGCTGCCCGGCGATCGCCGCCGCGAGTGCCGGACCGAGCGCCGGGAGGCCGGCATTCCGCTGCCGGCCGCCCTGATCGTCCAGCTCGACAAGGTCGCCGCCGAGCTCGGCGTCACGCCCCTGTTCGAGCGCTGAGCGCCCCGCCGAACGCTACGGCGCGGCGGCAGCCGCCGCGCCGTCCGGCTGTTCCGCCGCCGTGGCCCGGCGCAGCGCAAAGCCCTTCACCAGCGCGTAGACGGCCGGGATCACCACCAGGGTGAGCACCGTCGACGACACCATGCCGCCGATCATCGGCACGGCGATGCGCTGCATCACCTCCGAGCCGGTGCCGTGGTTCCACATGATCGGCAGAAGCCCGGCCATGATGGCGATCACGGTCATCATCTTGGGCCGCACCCGCTCGACCGCGCCGAGCACGATGGCGCGGTTCAGATCCGCCATGCCGAACGTCCTGCCCTCGGCCGCGACCTTGTCCCGCGTCTCGGCGAGGGCGTGGTCGAGATAGATCAGCATGATCACGCCGGTCTCGGCGGCGACGCCGGCCAGCGCGATGAAGCCGACCGCCACCGCGACCGACATGTTGAAGCCGAGCCACCACATCAGCCACAGCCCGCCGACCAGCGCGAAGGGCAGCGACAGCATCACGATGAGAGTCTCGGTCAGCCGGCGGAAGTTGAGATAGAGCAGCAGGAAGATGACCAAGAGCGTCAGCGGCACGACGATCCTGAGCCGCGCCTCGGCCCGCTCCAGATACTCGAACTGGCCGCTCCACACCGCGGTGGTGCCGGGCGGGAACGTCACCTCGCCGGCCACCGCCTTCTTGGCGTCGGCGACGTAGCCGCCGAGGTCGCGGTCGCGGATGTCGACGAAGATGTAGACGGCGAGCCGCCCGTTCTCGGTGCGGATCGCGGTGGCGCCGCGGCTCCGCTCGATCCTCGCCAGCTCCCCGAGCGGCACGGCGCCGCCGGCCGGCAGCGGCACCAGCACCTCGCGGGAGATCGCCTGCGGGTCGTGGCGCAGCTCGCGCGGGTAGCGGACATTGACGCCGTAGCGCTCGCGCCCCTCCACCGTGGTGGTCACGGTCTCGCCGCCCAGCGCCGTGGTGATCACGTCCTGCACCTGGCCGATCGTCAGGCCGTAGCGGGCCAGCGCGGCGCGGTCCGGCACCACGTCGAGATAGTAGCCGCCGACCACGCGCTCGGCATAGGCGCTGGTGGTGCCCGGCACCCGCTTGACCACCGCCTCGACCTTTCGCGCCACCTGCTCGATCTCGGCGAGGTCGCGCCCCATCACCTTGATGCCGACCGGCGTGCGGATGCCGGTGGACAGCATGTCGATGCGGGCCTTGATCGGCATGGTCCAGGCGTTGCTGACGCCGGGGAACTGCAACGCGCGATCCAGCTCGGCGATCAGTGAGTCCGTGGTGACGCCGGCGCGCCATTCCGATTTCGGCTTGAGGTTGATGATCGTCTCGAACATCTCCATCGGCGCCGGGTCGGTCGCGGTCGCGGCGCGGCCGGCCTTGCCGTAGACCGACGCCACCTCGGGGAACGACTTGATGATCTTGTTCTGCGTCTGCAGCAGCTCGGCCGCCTTGGTCACCGACAGGCCAGGCAGGGTGGTCGGCATGTAGAACAGCGTGCCTTCGTCCAGCGTCGGCATGAACTCGCTGCCGATGCGGGACGCCGGCCACCACGACGCGGCCAGCACGGCGAGGGCCAGCAGGATGGTGAGCCCCTTGGCCCGCAGCACGCCGTTGATGATCGGCCGGTAAATTTTTATGAGCCCCCGATTGATCGGATTCCTTTCTTCAGGAACGATTCGTCCGCGGACGAAAATCACCATCAGGGCCGGCACCAGCGTGACCGACAGGATCGCGGCCGCCGCCATGGCGAAGGTCTTGGTGAAGGCGAGCGGGCCGAACATCCGCCCCTCCTGCGCCTCGAGCGAAAAAATCGGCAGGAACGACACCGTGATGATCAGCAGGCTGAAGAACAGCGCCGGGCCGACCTCGGTGGCCGCCTCGACCAGGATCTCCAGCCGCGGCTTGTCGGGCGGCGCGCGTTCGAGATGCTTGTGGGCGTTCTCGATCATCACGATGGCGGCGTCCACCATGGCGCCGATCGCGATGGCGATGCCCCCCAGGCTCATGATGTTGGAGCCGAGCCCCAGGAGCTTCATCGCCGCGAAGGCCATCAGCACGCCGACCGGCAGCATCAGGATGGCGACCAGGGCGCTCCTCACATGCAGCAGGAACACGACGCAGACGATCGCGACGATGACGCTCTCCTCGAGCAGCGTGCTCTTCAGCGTCTCGATGGCACGGCCGATCAACTCGGAGCGATCGTAGACCGGGACGATCTCCAGCCCCTTGGGCAGGCTCGCCGAAAAGTCCTTCAGGGCCGTCTTGACGCCGTCAATGACGTCGAGCGCATTGGCGCCGAAGCGTTGCAGCGCGATGCCGCTCGCCACCTCGCCCTCGCCGTCGAGCTCGGCAATGCCGCGCCGCTCGTCCGGCCCGATCTCGATGCGGGCGACGTCGCGCAGCAGCACCGGCGTGCCGCCCTCGGCCTTGAGCACGATCTGCTCCAGGTCGCTCTTGCCGGCCAGGTAGCCGCGGCCCCGCACCATGAACTCGAACTCGGACAGCTCGACGCTGCGGCCGCCGACATCGGTGTTGCTGGCCCGGATGGCGTCGCGCAGCATCGGCAGCGAGATGCCGAGGCCGCGCAGCCGCCGCGGGTCGACGACGACGTTGTACTGCTTGACGGCACCGCCGACGCTCGCCACCTCGGCGACGCCCGGTGCCTTGGCGAGCGCGTAGCGCACGTGCCAGTCATGCACCGAGCGCTGCTCGGCGAGCGTCAGATCCTTGGCCAGCAGGGCGTACTGATAGACCCAGCCGACGCCGGTCGCGTCGGGGCCGAGCGTCGGCGTGACGCCGGTCGGCAGCCGCCGCGAGGCGGCGTTGAGATATTCGAGGACGCGCGAGCGCGCCCAGTAGACGTCGGTGCCGTCCTCGAACACGACGTACACGAAAGAGGCGCCGAAGAACGAGAAGCCGCGCACCACCTTGGATTTCGGCACCGTCAGCATCGCCGTGGTGAGCGGATAGGTGACCTGATCCTCCACCACCTGGGGGGCCTGGCCGGAATATTCGGCGTAGACGATCACCTGGGTGTCGGAGAGATCCGGGATGGCGTCGAGCGGCAGGTGTTTCAACGCATAGAGCCCGCCTAGCACCGCGAAGGCGGTGCCGATCATCACCAGCATCAGGTTGCGGGCCGACCAGCCGATGAGCTTTCCGATCATGGCCGTGCGTCCGCTTCGCCGAGGCCGCGCAGCGCGGCCTTCAGGTTGCTCTCGGCGTCGAGCAGGAAGGTGGCGCGCACCACCACCCAGTCGCTCTCGTCGAGGCCCTCACGGATCTCGACATAGCCATCGCCTTGGCGCCCCAGCACCACGGGCTTCGGCTCGAAGCGGCCCTCGCCGCGGTCGACGATGACGATGCGGCGGGTGCCGGAATCGATCACCGCATCGTCCGGCACCGAGAGCACGGGCGCCTCCGATCCGGCCGCGATCTCCACCTCGGCATACATGTCGGGCTTGAGAATCAGATCCGGGTTGGCGATCTCGATGCGGACACGCGCCGTACGGGTCTCCTTGTTGATCTGCGGATAGACGAGCCCGACCTTGCCGGTGAAGGCACGGTCCGGATAGCCGCGCGGCTTGACCCTCGCGGTCTGGCCGACCGCCACCAGCGGCAGGTCGTTCTCCGACACGTCCGCCAGCACCCATACGACGGACAGGTCGGCGAGGCGGAACAGCACCTCGCCGGCCGGGGCCTTCATCCCTTCGACGGCGGTGCGCTGGAGCACGATGCCGTCGCGCGGCGCCGGCCAGTCGATCCGCAGCGGCACTTTTCCGGTGCGCTCGATGTCGGTGATGTAGGTGTCGGGCACGGCGAGATTTTCCAGTCGCTGTCGTGAGCCTCGCACGGTCGTCGTCCCGATTGCGGCTTCCCGCCCGGCCAGCACGGAGGCGTATTGCGCGGCGTCCCCGGCGAGCGTCGGGCCGTAGATGCGCATCAGCTTCTGGCCCTTGCGGACGACGTCGCCCGTCGTCACGTCGGCGACCTCGTCGATCCAGGCGTCGAAGCGCAGCGACACCACCGCCTGGCGGCGCTCGTCCACCTGCACGGTGGCGGGCGCCCGCACGGCCCGGCCGAGCACCCGCCGCTCCGCCGGCTCCGACTGCACGCCGGCCTTCTGCACCTTGGCGACCGAGACCTTGATGCTGCCGTCGTCGGTGTCCTCGCCCTCGTAGACCGGGATGTAGTCCATCCCCATCGAGTCCTTCTTCGGCACCGGCGAGGTGTCGGGCAGGCCCATCGGGTTGCGGTAGTACAGGAGCTTTCGCGGTCCACCCGGCGCTGCCGGGCTCGGCTCGCTCTGTTGCGCCATCACGGGCGTGACGTGTACGCCGCCGAGGCCGGTTCGTCCGGCCAAGAATCCTCCCCCGGCCGCGGCGATCGCGACCAGGAGAGCGGCGGCGAGCGCCGTGGTCTTCACGGCACGGCCTTGACGACGAAGCGGCCCTGCAGCGTGCCGGTCTCGCCCTGCAGCTTGGCCGCCACGGAGAGCTGCCAGCGGCCGGGGTGGCTGATGTTGGTCTTGAAACCGTAGACACCCGCCTCGGCCGCCGGCGCGGGCTCCAGCGGCGCCACCATGGACGCCATGTTGTCCGGCGCCATGTCGAGGCGCTTGGAGAACACGACCGCGTCCGGCACCGGCGCGCCGGTCTTCTTGTTGACGATGCGGACGGCGACGACGGTGTCGCCGCTGTTCACTTCGGCCTTCACGAGCTGCAGCTCGTAGTCCTTGATGTCGGCGCGGGCGACGCCGGCGGTGACGAGGAGGGCCGTAGCGGCGAGCGAGAACGACAGGCGGCGAGCCGAGAGGGTGACGACAGGCATGGGGGATCTCCCGAAAACACGATGGAACGAGGTCGCGCAGTCCCGGGCCGGAGGGCTCCTGGGCGGCGACGCAGGCGCGCAGACGTGACGGATCCGGCGCGCCGGACGCGCGCAGGCACGGTCACGCGAGGGAGATCAGGCGCGGGGTGGTTTTCGGGGCGGCGCGGGCGACAGGCTCTCGGCCTGCTGATCGGACGATCCCGTCACGGCGGCGATCTGCAGCGCCGCGCGGATCGCCGGAGCCGTGAGGGTCGGCAGCGCCTGGAAGCACTTTGCGCACAGCGCCACGGCCGGGCAGGGCTTGGCCTTGCCGGTATCGGGAGCCGGCACGGCGCCGTCCTCGTGGCACGGCATGGCGCCCGCCATCGCGTGGTGCATCGCGCCGTCGTCGACGGCGGCGACCGCCGACGGCGCCGCCACGGCCGCGTCCGCCGGCACGACCGGCAGCACATTGCCGATCATCCAGGCGAGCGCCACCAGCACGGCGACGGTTTGGCGAAGCAGGCGGACCATGCCGGAACCATAGCACGGGCGCCGGTCCGTCCGGAATAGGGGGACTTACGGGCGGCCTTCCAGCGCCGTTGCTCGAAATCCGTCGGCCCTGCTGCGCCGCTGCGGGCTGGGCCGCGTGTTCCGGGCGCGGCGCGACGCGCCGCGAACCGGGACCCAGGGCGATCGAGCAACGTGTCGGCCGAGTCCCTCCCGCATGCCCCTGAGCCCCGGCTCTGCGGCGCCTCGGGCCCGGGGCCCGATGCGCCTCGTCCGGGGCACCCGGTCGAAGCGGTATGCCTAACCCGCCCGCGCCGCCGGCGCCGGGCCGAGTGCGGTGCGAACTCGCTCGCGGTTGAGCGGCAGGTCGCGCAGGCGGACGCCCGTCGCGTCCGCCACTGCATTGGCGATGGCGGCGCCGGTCGGGCCCTGGCCGGATTCGCCGGTGCCGAGGAACGGCTGGCCGGGCCGGTCGAGGATATGCACCTCGACGGGGTCGGGCACGCCGTCGAAGCGCAGGATCGGATAGTCGGCCCAGCTCCGGCTGGTGATCGTCTCCCGGTCGAAGCCGACCGCCTCGTAGAGCGTCCAGCTCGTCGATTGCAGGATCGCGCCCTCGATCTGGTTCCTGATGCCGTCCGGGTTGACGGCGTCGCCGGAGTCGACCGCCGCGACGACTCGCGTCACCCGCACGGCGCCGCTGTCGCGATCGACCGTCACGTCGAGCGCCACGGCCGTGTAGGCGCCGAGATTCTTGTAGCGGGCGAAGCCGAAGCCTCGCCCGGTGCCGGGCCTCTTGTCGCGCGGCCGGCTCCAGCCGAATTTTTCCGCCGCCGTCGTGATCACGTCGCGCCCGCGAGAATCCTCCAGATGATTTAGCCGGAACGTCACCGGATCGATGCCGGCCGCCGCGGCCAGCTCGTCCATGAAGGTCTCGATGGCGAACACGTTGACATAGGCGCCGAGCGAGCGCAGCGCCGAGACGCGCAGCGGCATGTCCGGGATGAAGTGATGGGTGACGCGCCCGCGCGGCAGCTTGTACAGCGGGATGGCGTTGCGGTCGCCGCCGCCTTCGGGCTGCGGCAGCGGAACCGGCGGCGGCGGCATGAAAGGCCGCTGCAGATAAAGCGCGGCGAGCAGGTTGCCGGCCGCGCCGGGCCGCGTCGAATGGGTGTTGCTCCATACGTCGTGGGTCCAGTCGACGATGCGGCCCTGATCGAGAACCGCCGAGAGCTTGGCCACCATGGCGGGGCCGTAGGGCTCGTAGCGGTGCTCGTCCTCGCGCATCCACTGCACCCGCACCGGACGGTTCGGCACCGCCAGCGCCAGCAGCGCCGCATCGGCCGCGACGTCGTCGGCGCCGTTGTGGCCGTAGCAGCCCGAGCCTTCCACATGGACGCAGCGGATCTTGTCGGGCGCGAGCTGGAGCATCTCGGCGAGCGCACCGCGCAGCGGATAGACGCCCTGGCTGTGCGTCCAGACGGTCAAGCCCTCCGCGGTCGCGTGGGCGATCGCGCAGGACGGGCCGATCGAGCCGTGCATCTGGTAAGGCCGGGTGAAGCTCGCCTCGAACCGGCGGCCCTGCGGCGTGCCCATGTGCTGGGTGTTCAGGATGTCGGTGTTCTGGCTCGGCAGCTTCAGCACGGTCTGGTCGATGGTCGCGGCGTCCGGGAAATCCGAATGTCCTTCCCACTGCGCCAGCGCGGCGAGCCGCCGCATCGCCTGGATGCAGGGCCATTCGCGCTCGGCGACGACGCCCAGGAAGCTGCCGTTGCGCACCACCTCGAGCACGCCGGGCAGGCGCTCGACCGCCGCCGCGTCGACGTCGCGCAGCCGGGCGCCCGGGCTCGGCGGCCGCACGATCCTGCCGTGCACCATCCCGTCGAGTCGCATGTCCTGCACATAGGCCTCGCCGCCCGTCACCTTGGCCGGAATGTCGACGCGCCGCACCGGCCGTCCCATCACGGTCCGCCGGGCCGGATCCTTCAGAGGCGACTGCGGCGCCGCGTCCGCCTGCAGCATCTCGGCCGTGACCACCTCGCCGTAGCCGAGGCTGCGGCCGTCCGGGGCCGAGATCCGGCCGTCGCCGGTGCGCAGCTGCTCGGCCGGCACGCCGAGCCTCTGGGCCGCTGCCGCGACCAGCAGGGCGCGGACCTGGGCGCTCGCATGGAGGATCGCGGTCCCGGAGTCCTGCATCGAATGGCTGCCGGCCGTGTAGCCCTCGTTGGCCGTGCGCGCCGTGTCGGCGGTGACCAGCGTCAGCGCGCCGACCGGCACGTCGAGCTGCTCGGCGGCGATCTGCAGCAGCGCCGTCTTGATGCCCTGGCCGAGCTCGGCCTTGCCGGTGAAGACGGTGACGCGTCCGTCCGCATCGACACGGATCCAGGCGTCGAGGCGCGGCGCGCTCTTGAGGCTGCCCGGCTGCGGGATCGGCTTGCGCGGCTCCTCGCCGACATTTTGCGGCTCCTGGGGCTGCTGCGCGAAGGCGTGACGCGACAGCGCGAAGCTGAGCACCAGCGCGCCCGTGCCGGCGACGACGCTTCGACGGGAGACGACGTGCGGCAGCGGGCTCATCGGGCGGCTCCGTCGGTCGCGACCGTGGTTCCAGCGTCGGGCCCGCGCGCGCTGCGCATCAGGGCGGCGGCCCGCTTCACCGCGTCGAGGATGCGCATATGGGTGCCGCATCGGCACAGGTTCAGCGCGAGATGGTCGCGGATGTCCTGCTCGCTCGCGGCCGGGTTCTGCTCCAGCAGCGCCTGCGCCCGCATCATCATGCCGGGGATGCAGTAGCCGCACTGCGCGGCCTGCGCCTCGATGAAGCCGCGCTGCATCGGTCCCGGATCCTCGATCGTGCCGAGTCCCTCGACGGTCTTGATCTGCCGGCCCGGCAGGGCGGCGATCGGCGTGACGCAGGAGAATACGGCGCGGCCGTCCACCATCACGGTGCAGGCGCCGCACTGGCCGAAGCCGCAGCCGTACTTCGCCGCGTGGAGGCCGAGATCGTCGCGCAGCACGTAGAGCAGCGGCGTCGCCGGATCGGCGTCGACCTCGTGCGATCGGCCGTTGACCGTCAGCGTGATCATTTCGTGCTCTCCCCGCTGCCCGAGGCTGCGCCTTTCCGGATTTTCGCGAGCGTGCCGGCGACGTCGCGCCATGCGGGCTCGCCGGCGATCTCGGTGCGCACGTAATCGGCCAGGCGGGCGATCTGCTCGTCGGTGAGTGCGCCGTCGAAGCTCGGCATCAGGGCGGCGGCCTTGGGATTGCGCGGATGCACGCCCTCCAGCACGGCATGCAGGAGGTTTTGCGGACTCTCCAGCCGGGCCGCGGTGGCGAGCGACAGCGGCAGCGCGTCGATGGCGCCGCGCTCGGCGTCGTGGCAGCCGCCGCAGGCGCCCGCATAGATCGGGTCCGGCACGGCCGAGCCGCCCGGCGCCGACGAGCCGGTGGTCTGCACCGGCGTGCGCCCGCTCTCCAGGGTGGCGACGAGGGCGCGCCCCTTCTCGGCGCGCTCCGGCGCGGGCTCGCCCATGACGCTGGCGACATACCGGGCCATCGCCGCCACGTCCTGCTCGGGAACGCGGGACAGATTGCGGGC
The DNA here is from genome assembly GCF_003258865.1 of Rhodoplanes roseus. Lineage (GTDB taxonomy): Bacteria > Pseudomonadota > Alphaproteobacteria > Rhizobiales > Xanthobacteraceae > Rhodoplanes > Rhodoplanes roseus. Next base: position 15,403 of record NZ_NPEX01000054.1, read on the forward strand.
CACCTCGATCATCGGGCCGGAGGCGGCGCCGTGGTGACGGTCGAAGCCGCTGCGCAGATAGCGGGCGAGCGACTCCTGCGTCCACGGCACCGGTGCCGGATTCTTGTGATCGAGCGCCGGCGCGATCCATCCGTCCGAGGTCCCGCCGGCGAAATGCGCGCTGCGCTCCTCGGCGCCGAGCGTGTTGCGCGGCGTGTGGCAGGCGCCGCAATGGGCCAGGGCCTCGACCAGATAGGCGCCGTGATTGGTCTCGTCGCGGGCGACGTTGTCCGGCGCGAAACGGCCCGGCCGGAAGAACAGGAGCTTCCAGCCCGCCAGGAGCGGCCGGAAGCCGAGCGGGAAGACGAGGTCGTTCTCCGGCGTCGGTGCCCGCACCGGAGTGCGGGTCATCACATAGGCATAGAGCGCGTCGACGTCCTCGTCGCTCAGCTTGGTGAAGTGATCATAGGGAAAGGCCGGGTAGAGATGATTGCCGTCGCGGTCGACGCCCTCGCGCATGGCGCGGGAGAACGCGGCCTTGGACCAGCGTCCGATGCCGGTGTCGGCGTCCGGCGTGATGTTGCTGCCGTGGATGGTACCGAAGGGCGTCTCGAGCGCGCGGCCGCCGGCGAGCGCCGGGCCGCCCTCCACCGTGTGGCACGAGTTGCAGTTGCCCATCGCGGCCAGCTCGGCGCCGCGCGCAATCGTCGCGGCGTCGAAGGTGTCGGCGGCGGGCGGCGCCGCCGTCTCGATCGGTGCGTGATGGGCGTAGACCAGGAAGCCGCCGAACAGCAGGCCGCCGCACAGCACCAGGACGAACAGGACTTTCAGAAACCGCATCGATGCACGCGCCCGGCTGATGTTTGCGGAACGCCAATGCGGGGGTGCGACATATTGTTCCGAGAGCGCGGAATGCACCCACGCGCCTTCGTACGACCGCGCGCCTGTCGGGAAACAGTCACAAAGCGCCGCTATGGTTTGCTGGCTGACGGGCCATGCGCCCGAAGGCCTCGGGACTGGTCGGGGGGCTTGGTTTTTTCCTCACGCACCCCATATGCAGTCCAAGCGGCGATTGCCGCGCCCCCTTCTCACGCGCCGCCTGACCGCGGATGTACCGGCAGGCTTCGGCCGTGGGATGGGGAACCGGCACCTTCGGGTGTCGGGCCTTCCCTCCGACGAGCAGGGTTTCTTCGGACCCGCCGCGGGCGCCTCTCAGAACGGCGCCGGTGAGTCCGATGTCCTCCCGTCAGATGCCGTCGGCCCTCACGTCGTGAGCGGAACGGGAAGGATCGCGTACTCCCCCTCTCGCGTGCCGCCTGACCGCGGATGTACCGGCAGGCTCGGCCGTGAGATGGGGAACCGGCGCCCTTCGGCGCCGGGTTTCTTTTTCCGATCAGAGCCGGCGCCCGTCAGTCCAGCACGATGTTGGCGCGCTCGACGATCGGTTTCCACTTCGAAACTTCCGCGCCGAGAAACGTGCCGAACTCCTCCGGCCGCCCCGGCGCCGCCTCGGCCCCCATGTCGGCGAGCTTCTTCTTGATGTCGGGCGCCGAGAGTGCCGCGACCAGCTCCTTGTTCAGTCGCGCCACGATCGGGGCCGGCGTCTCCTTGGGCGCCAGCATGCCGAACCATGCCACCGCCTCGAAATTGGTGAAGCCCGATTCCTGCATGGTCGGCAGATCCGGGAACGCCGCCGCGCGCGTCTTGGTGGTGACGGCGAGCCCCTTCAGAGTGCCCTGCCGCACATGCGGGCCGACCGCGACGATGTTGTCGAACATGATGTCGACGGTGCCGGCCATCAGATCCACATGCGCCGGCGCGCTGCCGCGATACGGCACGTGCACGAGCTGCAGGCCCGCGATGGTGGCGAACAGCTCGCCCGACAGATGATGGCTCGTCCCGACCCCGCTCGAGGCGAACGTGACCTTGCCGGGATTGGCCTTGGCATGGGCGACCAGCTCGGCGACCGAGCTCACGCCGAGCTTCGGCGAGGTGGCGAGCAGCAGCGGCGTCACCGTCATCATGCCGACCGGCGCGAAGTCGCCGATCGGATCGAAGGTGAGCTTGCGATAGGTGAGCTTGGTGATCGGCAGCGCCGCTGTCGCGATGGTCAGCGTGTAGCCGTCCGGCGCGGCGCGGGCGCCGGCCTCGCTGCCGATATTGCCGCCGGCGCCCGGCCGGTTCTCGATGATCAGCGGCTGGCCGAGCGTCGGCGTCATGCGGTCGGCCAGGATGCGGGTGATCACGTCGGAGGCCTGGCCGGCCGGGTAGGGGACGAACACGCGGATCGGAAACGCCGGGTAGTTGTCGGCAAAGGCGCCGGTTCCGCTCAGCGCGGTCGCGGCGAATCCGGCGAGCAGGTGCCGTCGGTTCATGGACTGTCCTCCCTCCCGGTACTTCTTGTTTCAGGTGGAGACGTCGACGGTCCGGGAGTTTCGATCACGGGCGCCGGCGCCTGCTCGTAGCGGCGGCAGACCAGCGCGCAGGCGCGCTCGATATGGGCCCGCAGGAGATCGATGGCGGCGGCTTCGTCGCCGCGGCGCAGGCGATCGAGCAGAGCGCGGTGCTCGGCATTGCCGGCCTCCGCCCAGTACTCGATGCGCAGCGATTGATGGCGGTAGAGCGCGACCAGATTGTAGATCGTCTCGTAGTCGGCCAGCAGCCGGCGGTTGCCGAGCGCGCTCACCAGCGCGGCGTGGAACCGCGCATTGGCGGCGGCGAGCGCCGTCAAGTCGTCGCGGGCGAGCGCGGCGTCGGACACGTCGCAGGCCCGTTCCATCTCGGCGACGACGCGGCGCGCCGTCTCCTCGGTCTTCAACAGCCGGCGCACCGCCTCGGCCTCCAGCACGGCGCGCACGTCGTAGACCTCGCGCACGTCGGACGGCCGCGGCACCGCCACCCGGACCTTGCGGCCGGGCAGCATCTCGACGAGGCCTTCCTCCATCAGGAGGCGCAGCGCCTCGCGCACCGGCGTGCGGCTGACGCCGTACTCGGCCGCGAGCTGATTCTCGGACAGTGCCTTGCCGGGGGCGAGCCGGCCCTCGACGATGGCGGATCGCAGCGGGTCGGCGACGCCGACCCAGAGCGGATCAAACGGCGATCTTGCGCTCGGCATGCCGGCCCCCGAAGGCGTCGCCCAGAAACACGCCGTTTTCCAGCAGGCGCGCCTGCAGGTCGGCGACGGCGAGCCCGGCCACCGTGGTGCCGCCGCCCGACGCCATCGCGGCCGCCGTGCCGGCCGCCTCGCCCATCACCAGGCAGGGCGCCATGTTGCGGGTCGCGCCGTGCGCCACATGGGTGGCCGAGACGCAGCGCCCGGCGACCACCAGATTGTCGAGCTCGGCCGGCAGCATGGAGCGGAACGGGATGTCGAAGGCGCCGTCGCCGCCGATCTGCACGAAGATGGCCTGGCTCGAATCCGGCGCGTGGATGTCGACCGGGAACGACACCTGGCCGATCGTGTCGTCGAACTTGCGCCCTTCCAGCACGTCGGCGTCCTGGATCTCGTAGCGGCCGCGGATGTTGCGGGACTCGCGCACGCCCGGGATGGCGGCCGGCACCATGTAGCCGTTCTCGAAGCCGGGCACGTGCTGCCGCAGGAAGTCGCCGATGCGGGCACACTGGGCGGTCAGCTCGACGGTCGCGCGGGACAGCGCCACCGGATCGGTGCCGTCGACGTCCAGCACGGCCGAGGTGTTCACGTTCACCTGGTCGGGCCACACGGTGTTGAAGAACACGTTGCGGTCGCGGTTGGGGAAGATGCCCTCGGAGACGACGATGTCGTTCCACTTGGAGAACGAGCCGTTGAAATAGACCGGGATCGGCTCGGCCGCGTTCGGGCGCCGCGCCATCGCGGGCGCCACCTCGCCGATCTCGGCGGCGATGCGCCGGGTGTCGACGTTGTGGAAGTGCAGGATCATCGACACCGGCTGCATGCGCTTGGCCGGGCCGTCGCCGAACCGGAACGGCACGCCCGCCATGGCGGCGATGTCGCCGTCGCCCGACGCGTCGACCACGTTGGCCGCGGTCAGGGTGTGCAGGCCGCCCTTGGCCGCGAGGGTGAGCGAGGCGATCCGCTCCGCCTCGCGCGCCACGCCCACCACGGTGGCGCCGTAGATCACCTGCACGCCGGCCCGCGCCAGCATCTCGGTCGTCTTGATCCGGAAGTAGTTGCCGTCGACCGGCGTCACCGCGCTGGTGAAGCCCTGATAGGGGATGTGGCCGACCGCGCCGCCCATGGCGATCAGCTCGTCGACGATCTCCTGGGCGATGCCGAACACCACCTGGCGGCCGTAGCGGGTGACGTAGTTGTGCAGGCACAGGCCGGTCGTCGCATTGCCGCCGACGAACGGCCGCGGCTCGATCAGGATGGTCTTTGCTCCGGCCCGCGCCGCAGCGATGCCGGCCGCCACGCCCGTCACCCCGCCCCCGATGATCGCCACGTCGCAGTTGAAGTCCGCCATGCGTCCCGTCCTTTTGTGTACTTGTATACAAGTATGCCGACAAAGAGGACGTCGTCAACCCGGAAGCGCGTTGCGGTTTCTTTCTACCGATCGATTAGGGCTCGTGAGGGGAGGGCGCGGGACCGTACCGCGCCCGTCGGGCGGCTCAGCCCTCGACCGGGTGCAGGTAGCCGTGGATCGCCGAGACCACGATGGCGCCCTCGCCGACCCCGGAGGCGACGCGCTTGACCGAGCCGGAGCGCACGTCGCCGACCGCATAGATGCCGGGCCGGCTGGTCTCGTAGGGCGAGTGGACGAGCCCGGTCGCCTCGCAGGCGCGGCCGGTGCGCACGAAGCCCTGGCGGTCGAGCTCCAGGCAGCCGTCGAGCCAGCCCGTGTTGGGCGCCGCGCCGATCATCACGAAGACGTTGCGGATCGGCCGTGTCTCGGTGGCGCCGGTGCGCCGGTCGGTCCAGCCGACGCCGGTCAGCACGTCGTCGCCGTCGAGCGAGGTGATCTCGGTGTAGGGATGCAGCGTGATGCGCGGCGACGAGGCGATGCGCTGGACCAGATAGTCGGACATGGTCGCGGTCAGGCCGGCGCCGCGCACCAGGATGTGGACGTGCGCGACGGTGCGCGACAGGAACACGGCGGCCTGGCCGGCCGAGTTGCCGCCGCCGACCACCGCGACCTCCTCGCCGGCGCACAGATGCGCCTCCATGGCCGTGGCCGCGTAGTGGATGCCCTGGCCCTCGAACCGGTCGTAGTTGGCGACGTCGAGCTTGCGGTAGCGCGCCCCGGTGGCGATCACCACGGCGCGGGCCGCGACCCGCCGCCCGCCGGCGAGCGTCAGCCGATAGGGCTGCTCGGCGCAGTCGAGCTCCTCGACCGAGCGCGACACCGCGAGACGCGCGCCGAACTTTTGGGCCTGCACATAGGCCCGGCCGGCCAGCGCCTGGCCGGAGACGCCGGTCGGGAAGCCCAGATAGTTCTCGATCTTCGAGCTGGTGCCGGCCTGGCCGCCCGGCGCCTCGCTCTCGATCACGATGGTGTCGAGCCCCTCCGATGCGGCGTAGACGGCCGCGGCGAGCCCGGCCGGCCCGGCGCCGACCACGGCGACGTCGTGCACATGGTCGGGATCGATCGTCTCGGTGAGGCCGAGATCGTCGGCGAGCTGGGCGACCGATGGATTTCGGTAGACGATCTCGTCCGGCGTGATCACGACGGGGAGCTGGTCGCGCTCCAGCGCGAAGCAGGCGAGGAGCGCCTCCGCGTCGGGATCGACCGCGGTGTCCAGCACCCGGTGCGGATAGCCGTTGCGGACCAGGAAGCGCTGCAGCCGCAACGTGTCGGCGGCGTAACCCGGGCCGATCAGCACGACGCCGCCGAGGCCGAGCTTGATCAGGCCGACGCGGCGCAGGATGAACGCCCGCAAGATGATCTCGCCGATGTCCGGCTCGCCGGTCGCGAGCCGCTGGAAGTCGGCGCGGCGCAGCCGCACCACCACGCTGTCCTGCGTCGCGTGGGCGCTGACCAGGTTGCGGCGCTGGTTGACCTGATCGAGCTCGCCGGTGAACTGGCGGGCCCCGAGGGTGGCCACCAGGCGCGGACCTTCGCGCTCGTCGGGCTCGAACACCTCCACCTCGCCCTCGACGATGAAGAAGAAGTCGACGCCGCGATGCCCGCGCTCGAACAGCACGGTGCCGGCCGGCATCCGCTCCTCTTCGCCATAGGATCGCACGCGGCCGCACATCTCCGGGTCGAGCCGCGGAAACATCTGGGCCGGCCGTGCCGCCGGATCGGACGGATCGAGGACGACGTCGGGTGAAATGTCGGGCTGCGACATGCGGGTCTCCCTCGAGAATCGGCCCACGCCGGGTGACGCCCGCGCACGAGCCGGACGGTGCCCTGGCGTCGCGCAGGTCGCGAGTGGATTCTTGTAAGATCCGATCATCGCCGTGGCGACCGTCGTCGAGTACCGGCGGACTGTCGGACGCCTACGACGAGTCCGGCTCGGGCCGTCGCCCTTCGCGGCCGCGCTCGGCGCTGGATCTCAGGGCGGCGGAGAGTGTCGGCTCAAGGATCCGCTCACTCCGCCCGCGCCTCGGCGCGCTGGTCGAGGACGCTGCGCAGCTTGGCGGCGAGGCCCGAATAGGTGAACGGCTTGGCGATCAGATGGAGGCCGGGATCGAGCCGCCCGTGGTGAACGATCGCGCTGGTCGCGTGGCCCGAGGTGAAGATCACGCGCACGTGCGGGCGGCGGCGCACCGCCTCGTCGGCGAGCTGGCGCCCGTTCATGCCGCCCGGCAGACCGAGATCGGTGAACAGCAGCGTCACCTCCTCGCGCTCCAGCACGGCCAGCGCCGCCGGGCCGTTCTCGGCCTGCAGCACCCGGTAGCCGAGCTCGCCGAGAATCTCGGCCGAGTGCTCGCGCACGTCCGGATCGTCCTCCACCACCAGGATGGTCTCGTGCCGGTGGCCGGCCGGTGTCGCGTGCGCCGCTGGCTCCTGATCGCCGGCGACGTCTTCGGCCTGCAGACGCGGCAGGTAGACCTTCACCGTGGTGCCGTGCCCGACCTCGCTGTGGATGCGCACGTGCCCGCCCGACTGCTTCACGAAGCCGTAGACCTGCGACAGGCCGAGGCCGGTGCCGTGGCCGATGTCCTTGGTGGTGAAGAACGGCTCGAAGGCCTGGGCGATCACGTCGCGGGTCATGCCGGTGCCGGTGTCGGTGATGGCGACCACAACATAGGGCCCGGGCACCACCTCGGCCTCGCGCGCCGCGCTGGCGTCGTCGAGCTCGGCATTGACGGTCTCGATGGTGAGCCGGCCGCCGCCCGGCATGGCGTCGCGGGCGTTGACGGCGAGATTGAGGATGGCGCTCTCGAGCTGGTTCGGATCGGCGTTCACGCGCCAGATGTCGTCGGCCAGCATCAGCTCGATCGCGATCTGCTCGCCGAAGGTCCGGCGCAGCATCTCCGACACGGCGCCGACCAGCGCGTTGACGTCGACCGGCTTGGGGTCGAGCGGCTGCCGCCGCGCGAAGGCGAGCAGGCTCTGGGTGAGGGCGGAGGCGCGCCTCGCGCCGCGGGCGGCGTTGTCGAGCGCCCGCTTCAGCCGGTCCGGCACGTCGGCGGGCAGGTGCCTCTGGAGGATGTCGACATTGCCCATGATGATGGTGAGGAGATTGTTGAAGTCGTGTGCGACGCCGCCGGTGAGCTGGCCGATGATCTCCATCTTCTGCGATTGCGCCAGCGCGGCCTCGGCCCTCTCGCGCTGGCCGATCTCGTGGCGCAGCCGTTCGTTGGCCGCCTCGAGGTCGCGGGTCCGCTCCTCGACGCGGCGCTCCAGGGTCTCGTTCATGCGCCGCATCGCGTCCTCGGCGGCCCGGATGCGCAACAGCGCCCGCACGGCCGCGGCGAGCTCCTGCGGCTCGGCCGGCTGGACCAGGTAGGAATCGGCACCGCTGTCGAGGCCGGTCGAGCGGTCGTTCGGCGTCGTGAACGTCGCCGAGGTCTGCAGCACCATCACCTCGGGCCAGCGCGCCTTGATCTCGGCGCACACCTCGCTGCCGCTGATGTCGGGGAGCTGCACGTCGAGCAGCACGACGTGCGGCCGATGCTGCTCGACCATCCGCAGCGCGTCCTCGCCATTGGCCGCCTCCAGGACCGAGAAGCCGGCGCGCAGCAGGTCGCGGTTCTTGGTGTAGCGGCCGATCTCGCGGTCGTCGACATTGAGGACCAGTGGCTTGCCGTCGGTCATGGCAGCACCCTGTTGTCGATCAGGTCGTTGAGCAGGCTCGACACCCGTTCCCGCGACAGGTCGCGCTTCGACAGGATCGGCACGCCCGGCCGCACCTTGGCGGCGAGCTCGGGCGTCACCGCGAGCGAGGTCGAGATCACCACCGGAATGCGGCGGGCGCGTGGGTCGGCCTCCAGCCGCTGCAACGCCGCGAAGCCGTCCAGGCGCGGCATCTGCAAGTCGAGCAGCACGAGGTCGGGACTGTCCTCGCAGGCGCGGCGCAGGCCCACCTCGCCGTCGGCCGCCTCGATCACCTCGAAGCGCGGGTCGCCGCCGATGAGCTGGCGGAACACGTAGCGGAACGTCTCGTCGTCGTCGATCACCAGCACACGCCGCCGCGTCGGCGGATCGCCGGAGGCCTCGCCGGCCTCGCCGTAGCGCGGCGGGATCGACAAGCGGAACACCGATCCCTGGCCGAGCGCGCTCTCCACCGACAGCTCGCCGCCGAGCAGCGCGGCGAGGTTGCGCGACAGCGACAGGCCGAGCCCGGTGCCCTTCACCCTGCGCTGGATCTGCGTGTCGATCTGGCTGAACTCCTCGAAGATGCGCTCCTGGTGCTCGGAGGCGATGCCGATCCCGGTGTCGCGCACCGAGAAGACGACGCGGCCGGTCACCTCCTCCTGGCCGGCCGTCACCGCGACCTCCCCGGTCTCGGTGAACTTCAGCGCGTTGGAGATCAGGTTGCGCAGGATCTGCGTGACCTTGGCCTCGTCGGTGACGAGCACGGGCAGGTCGCTGCCGCTCTCGAACACCAGCTCGACGCCCGGATTGGTCTGCAGCGGCTTGAGCGCGCCGCGCAGGCCGCCGAACAGCTCCGTCACGGTGAACCGCACCGGCCGGATCTCGATCTTGCCGGCCTCCACCTTGGCGAGGTCGAGCAGGTCGTTGACCAGCTCGAGCAGGCCCTCGGCGGAGCGCCGGATGTAGCCGACCTGCTTCTCCTGATCGAGGGTGAGGTCGCCGTCCACACGGTCGAGCAGCAGGCGCGACAGCGCCAGGATCGAGTTCAGCGGCGTGCGGAACTCGTGGCTCATATGCGACAGGAAGCGCGACTTCAGCTCGCTCGCCTGCTTGAGCTGCTCGGCGCGCTCGTCGAGCTCGGCGTAGAGCGCGACGACGCCGCGATTGGTGTCGGACAGCTCGCGGTCGAGCGTCTGCGCCTCCTGCTCGCGGCGACGCAGCGCCTCCAGGGTCTCGATCAGCTCGCGGTTCTGCTCACGCAACGCCGTGAGCGGGTCGTCGTCCGGACTGGGGCCGAGGGTTCGCACGATGGTGGCGAGGCCGGCCGCCGTGACCGGGGTGGCACGCACCGGCAGCAGATGGCCGAGCGTCACCACGGTGCCGCCGCCGGGCGGACAGGAGACGTCGAAGCGGTCCATCAGGCGCTTGGCGCCGACCAGGCCGAGGCCCATCCCCTCCTGCGAGCGAAAGCGGCCCTCGAAGATCGCGTCGAGATCGGCGATGCCGGGCCCGCGGTCGCTCACCCGGATGACGAACACCTGGCGGCCGTTCGAGGCGTCGATCGCGAACTCGGCGCGGCCGCCGCCCCCGTAGCCGTAGGCGTTGCGGGCGATCTCCGACACCGCGGTGGCGATGCGGGTCTGGTCCTGGCGCTCGAAGCCGAGCTTCTCGGCGAGCAGGCGCGCCCGCTGGCGCACCGCCACCACGTCGGCTTCCGACGCGATCGCCATCGCGACGATGGGCCACGTCGCGGCACTGGACGACGTCACGGCGCCGCTCCCCGTCCGGCCACCAGCACGGTGACGTCGTCGCGATGGCGCCAGAAGTCGCGATACAGCACGGCGGCGATCAGGGTCGGGTGGGCGTTGAGGAGGCCGGGATAGCGGTCGAGCGACCAGCTGCTGCCGAGCCCGTCCGAATGCAGCACCACGATGCCGTCGTCGCGCTGGTAGTCGAAGCTCTGGATCTTGCGCGCCACGTGTCCGGCCGTTCCCGGCAGCGACACCATCCGGCGCGTCGCCGTCGGGGTCACGATCGCGCCCGCCACGTTGCCGATGCCGCCGAACTCGACCGCGCCGGTCTCCTCGGCGATGCGGGCGATCGAGACGGCGGCGCCGCGGGTGGCGCGCAGGCCGCCGTGGATGTAGTCCAACACGGTCGCGACGCGATGCCCCTGGTGGCGGCCGAACACCCGGACGGCCTCGTTGGCGGCGTCGGCGGCCGCCGGCCCGTGGCCGAGCCCGTCCGCCACCATCAGGGTGAGGGTGGTGCCGTCACGGCTCACGGTCCACCCGTCGCCGCAGACGGTCTCGCCGTCCATCGGCACCGACACGACGCCCCAGGCGGAGCGGCTCGGCTTGTTGGCGCGCGGTGGCGTGCCGGGCTCGAAGCGCGCCATCAGCCCGGTGCCGAGGTCGCGCCACGACACCACCTCGACCGTGTGGGCCTGGCGGAACACGGCGCCGAGCCCGTGGCCGTTGGTGCCGGCGGTCGAGTAGCCGTCCTCGCGGCAGGCCGAGAGATCGTCGATGCCGCGCCCGCGGTCGAGCGCCAGCACCTCGATGCCGGCGCCGTCCGGCTCCTCGAAGCCGCCGACCAGGATGTCGCCACCGCCGGCGTGCTTGATCAGGTTGGTGGCGAGCTCGGTGGTGGCGAGCGCCACCCGGCCGGCGTCCACGGAGCCGAATCCGTGGCGCTCGGCCCGCTCGGCGGCGGTGCGCCGCGCCTCCGAGACTTGGCTGTTCTCCGTGACCGGAACCCGGATCATGCTGTCACTTCCACCGGGCGCAGGTCACCCGAGTCCCCTCTCCGGGCTTGGAGTCGATGGAGAACTCGTTACACAGCCGTTTTGCTCCACCGAGTCCGAGACCCAATCCGCCGCCCGAGGTGAAGCCGTCCTTGAGGGCGAGCTGGATGTCGGCGATGCCGGGGCCCTGGTCGTCGAAGACGAGGCGCAGGCCGCGCCGGATCCCGTCCGACACCACCTCGATGGTGGCGACGCCGCCGCCGCCGTAGTCCAGCATGTTGCGGGCCAGCTCGCTCGCCGCCGTCACGATCTTGGTCTGGTCGACCAGCGACAGGCCGACCTCGAGGGCGCGCGCCCGGACCTGCTGGCGAACCCGCACCACGTCGTCCGACGAACGAACCTCCATTCGGTCACTCGTCACCGGCGCCATCGGCGGCCTCGGTCTCGATCAGCCGGCGTCTGATCAGGTCCATGCCGCGCTCGACATTGAGCGCGGTCTTGACGCCCGAGAGCGACAGGCCGAGCTCCACCAGCGTGATGGCGACGGCGGGACGCATGCCCACCACCACGGTCTCGGCGTCGAGCATGCGGGAGATCGCCGCGATGTGATCGAGCATGCGGCCGATGAAGCTGTCGACGATCTCCAGCGCCGAGATGTCGATCAGCACGCCCTTGGCGCGGGCCGAGACGATCTTCTCGGTGAGGTCCTCCTGCAGCGCGGTCGCGAGCCGGTCGTGCATGTCGACCTGGATGGTCACCAGCAGGGCGCTGCCGAGCTTGAGGATCGGGATCCGGTCCATGACCTCAGCTCGCCGGCAGCTCGCGCGCCTTCACGGCGACGACGGTGCGGCCGACGCGCTTGAGCGCCAGCGCGAAGGCGTCGGCCAGCGTCGCCTTGGAGACGACGTTCAACTCGACCCCGAGATGCACCATGGTCTGGGCGATCTGCGGCCGGATGCCGCTGATGATGCAGTCGGCGCCCATCAGGCGCGCCGCCGAGACGGTCTTGAGCAGGTGCTGCGCCGTCAGCGTGTCGACGGTCGGTACGCCGGTGATGTCGATGATGGCGATCTCGGCGCTTTCGGAGACGATGGACTCGAGCAGGTTCTCCATCACCACCTGGGTGCGCTGGCTGTCCAGCGTGCCGATCAGCGGCAGCGCCAGCACGCCGTCCCACAGCTTCACCACCGGCGTCGACAGCTCGGCGATCTCGCGCTGCTGGCGGATGATGGTCTCCTCGCGGCTCTTCTGGAACGTCTCGATGGTCTGCAGGCCGAGCGCGTCGACGAGCTGGGTGACGTCCCAGGTGGTGCGCATCACGTCGGTCGGATCGGCCCCTTTGGTTCCGCTCACCGCCTCGAACAGCGGCTGCTTGAGCGAGAACACGAAGGTCGCCGTCTCCGACGGCGTGAAGCCCTGCACGGCGCGCGAGCGCGACAGGTCGGCGAGGAAGTCGCGCAACGGGGCGAAGGCCGGCTGGGCCGCGTCGACCCCGTCTTTGACCGCCGGCGTCAGCAGATCCAGGACGGTGCGGCACTGGGTCTGGAGCTCGGCCTCGCGGATGCGGCCGCTGGCGAGCGCGCCGGACTTCTTCAGGCGATCGCTCCACACGGACAGGATCGTGGTGCCCTGTTCGGCGAGCGTGGCGGCGAGGAGATTGGACTGCGGACGGGCGATCATGGTCCTCCGGGACCTTTCGGGTGGATCATGGCACCGACGCGGGCACGACTCGCGACTGCCCGGACAGCGGGCATGGTGCGGAGTGCGGCCGGTCGGGTTTCATGGAGGGTGCGACACCGATCTGGCGGGACCGATGTCACCATCGACGTCACCGCTGGTTGGCGACGCGCGGCTGGGCTGCGGCGTCGCGACGAGCTGTTGGTAACGCCGTCCGGTCGGGTTGGTTCCATCGCCCGAGATGGTTGGAGGCCCAGCCTGGATTCGAACCAGGATGTGGGGGAGCGTCAGCCCCCCCTTGCGTCGCCATTCCGCCACCGGGCCGTGACCAGGACCGTATGGGGCGCGGCGCCGCG
>NZ_NPEX01000054.1:28374-29210 GCF_003258865.1 Rhodoplanes roseus
CGAGGGGCCGCCCGGTGCTTCGCCGTCGACCGCCGCGCGCACCGCCGGCAGCACCGCCCGCGCCGTCGCGGCGGCCTCCGCCCGCGTCAGCCCCGCGCGCATGCGCGGGTGGTAGAGGAGGCCGAGCAGATAACGGTCGTAGCGGCGGAAGCGGCCGGTCCGCACGGCGTCGTTGAACATCGTCCACGGCACCGCGGCGGTGTCGTTGATCGGCCCGAGCGCCTGCAGGATCTCCTCGATGGCGCAATCGCGGAAGTCGAAGTCGGAGACGTCCGCCGCCAGCACCACGACGGCCTGCAGAATTCTTTGCGATGCATCGCGCGACAATCCGCTGACGCATTGCGGCTCGAGCCGGCGCAGCATGTCCTTGGCGCGCGCTCGGCCGAACACCGCGCCGACCGCCGCCGGCAGGCTGCGCTGCGTCACCACCAGCACGGTCAGGTTGGCGCTCGCGCGCTCCGGCGTGCCGGCGATGTCGAGATGGGCGACGCCGCGGCCGATCTCGGCGACGACGTCGTCGACGGTGGCGAGACGTGCGGGCCGCAGCTCGGCCGGGGCGCCGGCCGCGTCGACGAACACCCGCACCGGGCCCTCGAAGCGGCGGATGCGGTCGCTCGGCGCGCTCGAATACTCGGCCCCCAGCGCGACGGCCAGGAAGCCGCGGAGAATCTGGCGGTCGGTGAAGCGGTCGGGCTCGGGCGGGGCGCGGCGGGCGGCATCGCGCGCCCAGGAAGGCGTGACGGCGAGGATCAGGGCCGCGCAGCTACTTTCGGGGAGCCCCGGAGGTCGGCGACGTCGATCTCGCGGCCCGCCTCACGCCCCGCCGGCCGGGCCTG
>NZ_NPEX01000549.1 GCF_003258865.1 Rhodoplanes roseus
GTGGCATGACGAATCGCCCGTTCAAGACCGGCGCGAGCCGGGCGCAGTCCTGTCTTCTGCCGCCGAGCGTGGAGGACTATGTCGGGCCGGACAATCCGGTGCGGGCGATCGACGCGTTCGTGGCGGCGCTCGATCTGGCGCGGCTCGGGTTCCGGCATGCCGGGTCGGTGGGGGGCGGCGTCGGCCAGCCGCCCTACGATCCGGCCGATCTGCTGAAGCTCTATCTGTACGGCTACGTCCATCGGGTCCGCTCGTCGCGCCGGCTGGAGCACGAGGCGCGGCGCAATCTCGAGCTGATCTGGCTGCTGCATGGACTGACCCCGGGCTATCGCACCATCGCCAAGTTCCGGGCGGAGAACTGGGCGGCCCTGAAGGCGGCGAACCGCAGCTTCGTGCTGCTCGCCCGCGAGCTCGGCCTGCTGGGCGGCACGTTGGTGGCGATCGACGGGGCGTTCTTCGACGGCAATGCGAGCAAGGGGAGCATCGCGACGAAGAAGCGGCTCGCCGCGGCGCTGGCGGCGATCGAGAGGGACATCGAGGCCTATGGGACCGCGCTCGATGCGGCCGACGCCGCGGAGGCGGCGCCTGCCGACCGTGACGACGGCGGCGCCGGGGGCGGCGGCGACGTCGGCCGGAAGATGGCGGCCCTGATGGCGAAGCGGGACGCCCTGAAGGCCGATCTCGCCCGGCAGGCGGAGAGCGGCGAGACGCAGGTGTCGCGCACCGACGCGGATGCCCGGCTGCTGACCAAGCGCGGCCAGACGGTCGCCGGCTACAACGTCCAGATCGCCGTCGACGACGCCCACAAGCTGATCGTCGCGAGCGAGGTGGTCGGCGACGGCAACGACACCGGCCAGCTCCATCCGATGGCGGTGGCGGCCCGCGAGGCGCTGGCGGTCGAGACGCTCACCGTGCTGGCCGACGTCGGCTACTTCAACGGGACCATGCTGAAGCGCTGCGAGGACGACGGCATCGTCGCCTATGTGCCGGAGGCCGAGCGCACCGGACGGCTCGCGGCACAGGGCTGCTTCAGCCATGCCGACTTCACCTACGACGCCGCCGCGGACGTCTGTCGCTGCCCGGGCGGCGCGGTGTTGACGCCGATCGAGAGCCTCAAACAGAATGCCGGCCGGCTCGAGCGGCGTTACGTCAGCCGCAAGCGGGTGTGCGACGCCTGTCCCTTGCGGGAGCGCTGCATCACCGCCAAATCGGCGACGCGGACGATCTGCCGCTGGGTGCACGAGGACGTGCTCGACCGCCACCGGGCGCGGATGCGGGGGGCCGGAGCGCTGATGCGCCGCCGCGCCGCCCTCGCCGAGCATCCGTTCGGCACCCTCAAATGTCGCGCCGGCTGGCGCCACTTCCTGGTGCGCGGATTCGACAAGGTGCGCGGCGAGTGGAGCCTGATGGCGCTCGGCTACAACTTCACCCGCCTGCTCGCCATCCTCGGCCTCGACCGTTTCGTGGCCTGCCTGGCCGAACGCGCCGCCGAGCTGCTCGCACGCAGTGCCCCGAACGCCGTCCAGACCCTCATCCGTGCCGCCGCGCGCCTCCTGGCGCGATTCGCCGCCGAAATCGCCTCGACCGAAGCCCGCCGGCGACCACTCTCGGCCCTCCAGGCCTGAAGCGGATTTCTTGCCCAGTCTC
>NZ_NPEX01000550.1 GCF_003258865.1 Rhodoplanes roseus
GGCGGACTTCGTCCGCCGACCTCCCCCCTCCAGGGGGAGGTGGTCACCCCGCAGCGACGTGCATCAGTCTCACCAGGTCACGGAGACGTACTGGGTCTCCAGGAACTCCATCAGGCCGTCATGCGCGCCTTCACGGCCGAGGCCGGACTGCTTCATGCCGCCGAACGGGGCCGCCGGATCCGACATCAGGCCACGGTTGAGGCCGATCATGCCGAAGTCGAGCTTCTCCGACACCCGCAGGCCGCGGCTGAGATCCTTGGTATACAGATAGGCCGCGAGCCCGTACTCGGTGGCGTTCGCCTCGCGGATCGCCTCGTCCTCGCTCTTGAACGTCTTCAGCGCCGCGACCGGACCAAAGATCTCCTCACGCAGCAGCTTGGCGTCGTCGGAGATGTTGGTGAGAACCGTCGCCGGATAGAAGAAGCCCTTGCCGGCGGGCCGCGTGCCGCCGACCGTCACCTTGGCGCCCTTGGCGAGCGCGTCGTCGACCAGCTCCTGCACCTTGTCGCGGGTGTCGGCGTTGACCAGCGGGCCGAGCGCGACACTCTCGTCGAGCCCGTTGCCCATCTTCAGCGCCGCCATCCGCTCCGTCAGCTTCGCCGCGAAGGCGTCGTGCACGGCCTCGTGCACATAGAAGCGGTTCGCCGCCGTGCAGGCCTCGCCCTGGTTGCGCATCTTGGCGATCATGGCGCCCTCGACGGCGGCGTCGATGTCGGCGTCCTCGAACACCAGGAACGGCGCGTTGCCGCCGAGCTCCATGGCCGGCCGCACCACGTTGTCGGCCGCCTCGCGAAGAAGCTTCACGCCGACCTCGGTCGAGCCCGTGAAGGAGACGACGCGGACCCGCATGTCGTGCAGCATCGCCGAGACCACCGGACCGGAGCGGCGCGACGGCACCACGTTGACGACGCCGGCCGGGACGCCCGCTTCGGCCAGGAGCGGCATCAGCGCCAGCATGGTCAGCGGCGTCTCGGAGGCGGGCTTCAAGACCACGGTGCAGCCGGCGGCCAGCGCCGGCGCAATTTTTCGGGTCGCCATCGCGGCCGGATAGTTCCACGGCGTGACCAGACAGGCGACGCCGGCCGGCCGGTGCTGCACCATGATCCGGGCGCCGGAGGAGGGCGCGTGATAGAGCTGCCCGAGATTGCGCACGCCCTCTTCGGAAAACCAGCGGAAGAACTCCGCCGCATAGGCGACCTCGCCGCGCGAGTCCGGCATCGCCTTGCCGTTCTCCAACGTGATCAGCTTGGCGAAGCGCTCGCTCTGCGCCGTGAACAGCTCGAAGGCGCGGCGCAGGATTTCTCCGCGCTCGCGCGGCTTTCTGGCCGCCCATTCGGCGCCCGCCGCGGCGGCGGCTTCCACGGCCGCTTTCGCGTCGTCGACCGTGCCGCTCGCCACCGACGTGATGACGCTCTCGGTCGCCGGATCGATCACGTCGAAGCGGGCGCCGTCGGAGGCCTTCTTCCACTCGCCGCCGATCCACAAGTCGGTCGGCACGCCGGCGATCAGATTGTCGTACATGCTCTTGGTCCTCGGCTCGTGTCGCCGGTCGAAGCGACGGCCTCTCGGTCTCTGATCACCTCCCCCTGGAGGGGGGAGGT
>NZ_NPEX01000551.1 GCF_003258865.1 Rhodoplanes roseus
CGGCTGCCTTTGGGGCAGCCGCCCGGACCGGTTCTACTCCGCCGCGACTTGCGGCAGGGCGTCGAGCGAGGCCCTGAGGGCCGCCGCGTCGTAGTCGCGGTCCTCCAGCTTGCCCGACAGGTAGTCGGTGTACGCCTGCATGTCGAAATGGCCGTGACCCGACAGGTTGAACAGGATGGTGCGCGGCTTCCCCTCGGCCTTCGCCTCCAGCGCCTCGTCGATGGCGGCCCGCACCGCATGGGTCGATTCCGGCGCCGGAACGATGCCCTCGCTGCGGGCGAACAGCAGGCCCGCCTCGAAGCAGGGATTCTGGTGCACGGCGCGCGCCTCGATCAGGCCGAGCTCCTTGGCGTGGCTCACCATCGGCGCCATGCCGTGATAGCGCAGGCCGCCGGCGTGGAAGCCGGGCGGCACGAAGGACGAGCCGAGCGTGTGCATCTTCATCAGCGGGGTGAGATGCGCGATATCGCCGAAGTCGTACGAGTAGGTGCCCCGCGTCAGCGTCGGGCACGCCGCCGGCTCCACCGCGACGACACGGACGTCCTTGCCCTCGCGCAGCTTCTTGCCGAGGAACGGGAATGCGATGCCGGCGAAGTTCGATCCGCCGCCGGCGCAGCCGATGACGACGTCCGGCCAGAACCCCGCCATCTCCATCTGCTCGATCGCCTCGAGCCCGATCACTGTCTGGTGCAGGGCGACGTGATTGAGCACGCTGCCGAGCGCGTAGTTGGTGTCGGCGTTCTGGGCCGCCACCTCGACGGCCTCGGAGATGGCGATGCCCAGGCTGCCGGGCGAGTCGGGATGCTCCGCCAGCACGGCGCGGCCGGCGGCCGTCTCGGTCGAGGGGCTCGGGATGCAGGTCGCCCCGTAGGTCTCCATCAGGGCCCGCCGATAGGGCTTCTGCTGGTAGCTGATCTTGACCATGTAGACCTTCACCTCGAGGCCGAACAGCGACCCCGCGAAGGCGAGCGACGAGCCCCACTGGCCGGCGCCGGTCTCGGTCGCGAGCTTCCGGATTCCGGCCTCGCGATTGTAGAAGGCCTGCGCCACCGCCGTGTTGGGCTTGTGACTGCCGGCCGGCGAGACCCCCTCGTATTTGTAGAAGATGCGGGCCGGCGTATCGAGCGCCCGCTCCAGTCGCACCGCGCGATGCAGGGGGGCCGGACGCCACAGCTTGTAGATCTCCCGCACCGGCTCCGGGATCTCGATCTCGCGCTCGGTCGCGACCTCCTGCCGGATCAGTTCCATCGGGAAGATGGCGGCGAGATCGTCGGGGCCGATCGGCTTGCCCGTGCCGGGATGCAG
Organism: Rhodoplanes roseus; assembly: GCF_003258865.1. GTDB lineage: Bacteria > Pseudomonadota > Alphaproteobacteria > Rhizobiales > Xanthobacteraceae > Rhodoplanes > Rhodoplanes roseus. The sequence continues at coordinate 1,306 of NZ_NPEX01000551.1, forward strand.
CACCGGCGGGGGCGGCTTCGGCAGGTCGGCGACGATGTTGTACCAGGCGCGCGGAATGCGGTCCTCGGGCAGCAGATACTTGAACGTGTCGGTCATGCGTCGGGTCTTTCGTTTCTTGAACTCGAATGGGTGGCGGCTCGGCGCCTCACCCTCTCCCCTCGCGGGAGAGGGTGGTTCCTCGCGCAGCGAGGAAGCGGGTGAGGGGGGCCTCCGTGGATTCTGAATTTGCGGC
>NZ_NPEX01000552.1 GCF_003258865.1 Rhodoplanes roseus
GTCTGGCGCTCCGTCACCGGCACGGTGGTGCCGAGCCGCGCCAGCCCGCCATAGAGCCGCACCAGATCGGCCAGCGTCACACCGGTGCCACCCAGCCCCATGGCGAGGCCGGGCGCCTCGCCGGCCGGCAGCACGAGCCTGACCCCGGCCTGGGCGAGCCGCGCCGTGAAGCGGCTGGGGCCGACCTTGTCCAGGACCTGCACGGCCGGCACGTTGAGGGAGAGCTGCAGCGCTTTTCGGGCCGTCACGGTCCCCTGGAAGGTGAGATCGAAATTTTCCGGCGCATAGGCGCCGTAGCGCACCGGCCGGTCGTCCAGGAGCGTCTCGGGATGCAGGAAGCCGTCCTCGAAGCCGAGCCCGAACACGAACGGCTTCAGCGTCGACCCGGGCGAGCGCACCGCCAGCGTCATGTCGACCTGGCCGGACCGGCGGGCGTCGAAGAAGTCGGCCGACCCGACCCGGCCCAAGACGTCGCCGGTCGCATGCTCCACGGCCAGAATGGCGATCGAGATGTCGGGGCCGAGCGCGGCGGCGCGGTCCTTGGCCAGGGCTTCGAGCGCGGCCTGAAGCGGCCCCTCCAGGGTGGTGCGATGCGACTGGTCCTGCGGCCTCTCGGCGACCAGCCGGTCGGCCGTGTGCGGGGCCATCATGGGCATGGGGCGGCGGGCGGTCGGCACCGGCTCGGCCTTGGCCCGGTCGATCTCGCCGGTCTCGATCACGCCGGCCGCGGCCATGCGGTCGAGGACCCGGTCGCGGGCGCGGCGGGCCGTCTCGGGCGAGCGGTCGGGCCGGCGCGCCTCGGGCGACTGCGGCAGCGCCACCAGCAGCGCCGCCTCGCCGAGCGTCAGCCGCCGCGGCTCCTTGCCGAGCCAGGCCAGCGAGGCCGCGCGAATTCCTTCCAGGTTGCCGCCGTAGGGCGCGAGCGAGAGATACAGGCCGAGGATCTCGTCCTTGGACAGACGACGCTCGATCTGCACGGCCCGCACCGCCTGGCGCAGCTTCGCGACCAGCGACCGCTCGGTCCGCGGCTCCAGCAGGCGCGCCACCTGCATGGTGAGGGTCGAGCCGCCGGACACGATCCTCCCATGGGTCGCGAGCTGCCACGCGGCCCGGCCGAAGGCGCGAGGATCGATGCCGGCGTGCTCCTGGAACCGCCGGTCCTCGTAGGCGAACAGCAGATCGAAGAAGCGCGGATCGACATTGTGGCGCTCCGCCCGCAGCCGCCACCGCCCGTCCGCCGTCGCATAGGGCCGCAGGATGCGCCCGTCGCGATCGCCCACCACGGTCGACCACGCGAGATCCTTCCCAAGCGGCGGCGGGCCGAGGGATTTGATCCACATCGCCGCGGAGGCGAAGCCGACCGCCGCGAGCACCGCGGCGGCGAGGACCGCGCGTTTGGCGAGGCGCCAGCCCCGCCGTCCGTCATCAGCCCCACGGCACGGCGCAACCCTCTCCCCTCGCGGGAGAGGGTGGACGAGCGGAGCGGAGCGAG
>NZ_NPEX01000553.1 GCF_003258865.1 Rhodoplanes roseus
TGTGCCCGCGGAGATCGAGCCGGTGCAGCGCGCGGTCGATCCACTGCTTGGTCAGCTTCTCCTGGGTGCCGTTCTGCACCAACCGGCTGCGCAGATTGGCGAAGTCGACATGGTCGAGCTCCTGGTCCTGGTTGGCGCAGGAGAACACGACCGTCTCGGTGCCGGTCGCCGGATCCTTGTGGACCTGCAGGCACTGGGCGCAGATCTCCTTCATCATGCACTGCATCGGCGAGTTGATGGAGCCGATCGCCTTGTGGCCGGGCTTGAGATGCGCCGCCAGCATGCCGTGGCGGGCGCGGGCGACCGCAGCCATCATGCCGTCGGAGCCGATCGCGACGACGCGATCGACATCGCCGAGGTCGATCGGCCGGTCGCCGAGCGCGCCGGTCGCATAGGCCTCCAGCGCCGCCACCATGTTGCCGACGAAGGCCTTGTCCTGCGGCCGCTCGGGCGCGAAGCCGGGCGCCTCGTCGCAGCACCACACGATGGCGTCGGCGGCGCGCTCGATCTCGGCGACCTTGTAGCGGTCGCGGCGCTGCTTGTAGCCGGCGAAGTAGAGCACCTTGCCGCCGCGGGCGCGGGCCGCCTCGCCGATCGAGAACAGCACGGCGTTGCCGAGGCCGCCGCCGATCAGCAGCACGGTCTCGCCCGGCTCGATCTCGGTCGGCGCGCCGGTCGGCCCCATCAGGATCACGGGCTCGCCGGGCCGCAGCGTGGCGCACAGGTCCGACGAGCCGCCCATCTCCAGCACGATGGTGGCGAGCAGGCCCTGCTCGCGGTCGACCCAGGCGCCCGTGAGCGCGAGGCCCTCCATGGCGAGCGCGGTGTCGTCGACCCGCGTCGCGTAGCTCTCGTAGTTCTGCAGGCGATAGAACTGCCCCGGCTCGAAGGCCCGCGCCGCCGCCGGCGCCTTGACGACGACCTCGATGATGGTCGGGGTGAGGCGGTTGACGGCGTGGATGGTCGGCCGCAGCTCGCCCTCGAGCGTCTCGAACAGCGTTTCACGCGATGGCGGCGTGGTGTCGAGCTTGTCGAGCAGGCGGGCCACCACCGGAAAGCCCTGCTTGGCGCTGGCCATCGCTTTCACGACATTGCCGGCGAAGGAGGGATGCAGATCGCCGAAGAAGCTGACGGCGCGGCCGTCCGCCCGGATGTCGGTCAGCACATGCACGGTCGACGGCTTGGCGATGCGCTCCGGCGTCACCGTCTCGCCGTCCTCGCTGCGCGCCCGATAGTATTTGCCATCCAGCACCATGGCGGAGTCTTCGCGGGCCAGCGTGGTGTTCGGCTGGGTGCCGGCGGCGACCACGATGGTGCGGGCCGGCAGCACCACCTCGGCCTCGCCCGGCACGTCGCCCTGGCGGGCGAGCTTCAGGGCCCGGGCCTGGCCGTAATTGTCCAGGATCACCTCGGTCGGGGAGAGGCGCTCGGCGAACCGGATGCCTTCCTCCATCGCCTTGGCGATCTCCTCGTGATTGAGCGTGTAG
>NZ_NPEX01000554.1 GCF_003258865.1 Rhodoplanes roseus
CCTCGGGCTCGCCGCGGAGACGGCGTGGCTCGCGGTCGGCGTCCAGCCCGCGACCAAGGGGCTCGACCGCACCGTCCGGGCCCTCGCGGCCCGGCCGGAGGCGTGCCTGCTGGTCGCCGGCCTGTCGGCGACCGACAAGGCCGCCCGCGACGTGGTGCGGCTGGCCGAACGGTCGGGCGTCGCCGCGCGGGTGCGCTGGCTCGGCCATCGCGAAGACGTGCCTGCCGTGATGGCCGCGGCCGACCTGCTGGTCCATCCGGCCCGGCTCGACACCACCGGCACCGTCATCCTGGAGGCCGTGGTGAACGGCCTGCCCGTGATCGCCGCCGGCCTGTGCGGCTATGCCGAGCACGTCGCCGCGGCGGAGGCCGGCCTGGTGCTGCCCGAGCCGTTCGACGAAAAGGCTTTCGCGGCGGCGCTCGCCGCAGCGGCCGATCCGATCCGGCGTGCGGCATGGTCGGCGAACGGCGCCGCCTACGGCGCGCGCCCCGATCTCTATGCCGGGCTTGAAACGGCCGCGGAGCTGATCGTGTCGACGGCGGCCAAGGCCGGCGCCCTGCCGGCGCGCGACTGTGCCGAGGCTCAGGCGCTGGCCCGGCCGGTGACGTAGCGCCAGGCGAGCGTCGCGGCGCGCGCCGGGTGCAGCCGCAAGGCGTGCCACGCCAGCCGCGCGGCGCCGACGTCGCGGGCGAGCTCCGGCCGCTGCAACAGCACCGCGACGGCCCGCTGGGCGAGCTTGCGCTCGCGATGTGACAATGGGGTCGACGGCGCCAGCAGGGGGGCGAGGTCGAGCGGAGCGGTGGGCTCCGGCGCCGCCGGATCGGCCAGCGCCAGCACCCGATAGAGCTTGGCGTCGTCGGCGAAGAACGTCCGATCGCAGGCCGGGTCGAAAAAATCCGGGGGCCCCGCCAGCGCGGCGGCCGGATCGTCCGCACCGGCCCGTCGGGCGGCGGCGGCGCGCTGCGCCAGCCGCACCGAGAAGCACTGGCGAACCTCCTTGCGGGTCGACACGTTGGCGGCGTGCCAGCGATAGCGGATCAGCGGCTCCGGCAGGTTGGCGACCTCGGCCACCTCGGCCAGACGCAGCCACAGGTCGTAGTCCTCGGCCGCCTCGAAGGCGGCCCGGTAGCCGCCGAGGCGCCGCACCAGGTCGGTGCGCAGCATCAGCGAGGAATGGATGAACGGGTTCGTCCGCGCCAGCAGGGCGACCAGCGTCTCCGGATCCGCCTCCGGGGTGAGCTGCCCGATCGGGCGGCCGTCGGCGTCGATCTTCTCGGCCCAGGAGCCGAGCAGGCCCAGCGCCGGCCGCGCCTCCATCACGGCGAGCTGACGCGTGAGACGGCCCGGCGTCGCGACGTCGTCGGCGTCGAGCCGGGCCAGAAACGGTCCCGCGGCGGCCGCCAGCGCCGCATTGAGGGCCGCGACCAGGCCGCGGCGGTGGGTCTCGAGGATTCGCACCCGCGGGTCGCGGGCCGCC
>NZ_NPEX01000555.1 GCF_003258865.1 Rhodoplanes roseus
CGCGGCGGCCGCCGCGGCCGGTGTCTTCGACTTGGCCGGGGTGTCGGACGCGACGGCGGGCTCCTCCGGCATCGGCGGCTCGTAGGTCAGCGCCTTCACCGGATCGACCAGTCCCGCGCCCGTCTCCGTCTCGGTGGTGCCGGCGATCGGCGCGGCGCTGCCGGCGAGAATCGCCCGTACCTCGTCGGGCGAGAGGTCCGGCCGCTTTTCCAGCATCAGCGCGATCACGCCGCTCACATGGGCGGCCGCCACCGACGTGCCGGTGGTGAGCTGATAGGCGCCGTTCGGGGCCGGCACCAGTATGTCCACGCCCGGCGCGGCCACGGCCACGTACTTGCCGCGGTTGGCCTGCGCCAGCGGCTTGTCGGTGCGATCCGTCGCCGTCACGGCGATCACGTTGGGGTCGGCGGCCGGATAGAGCGGCGGCGACTTCGGTCCGGCATTGCCGGCCGCGGCGACCAGCACGATGCCCTTGTCGTAGGCCTCCTTCAGCTTGCGCTCGATCATCACGTCGTAGGGGCCGGCGAAGCTCATGTTGATGACGCGCACGCCGCGCCGCATCGCATGGTCGATCCCCTTGAGGATCTGGAACGTCGTCGCCTCCGGGCCGGCGCTGCGCTCGTCGAACGCCTTGACGGCCACGATGGTCGATTCCGGCGCGATGCCGCGCAGCCGGTACTTCGCGATGATCGCCCCGGCCATGCCGGTCCCGTGCAGATGCGGCTTGGCGACCGAGCCGGCCGGGTCGAACCGCTCCGTCACGGCGCCGTGCATGTCCGGATGGCGGGCGTCGACATCGGAATCGATCACCGCGATCGCGACCTTGCGGCCGCGCGCCTGGGCGTGGGCCTCGGCCAGCTTGAGCTTCTCGATGACGTACTGTCCGGGATCGCCGGGCGGCAGCGGCTGCTCCACCGCGGCGGACGCTGCCAGATCGGCCTCGGCCGGCACGCCCGACGGCGCGTCCGCCGCGGGAGCTTCGGTCGGGGCTGCGTCGGGGGCAGCCGGCGCGGGCGCCTCGGCCGCCGGAACCGGCTCGCTCGCCACCTGGTCCAGGCGATAGACGTAGTTCGGCTGGGCCGAGGCGACGATGCGGTCGCGCTCGAGGCTGCGGATCACGTCGCGGACGTCGCGGCCGTCGGCGCTGCGAAACTGGTAGAGGGTCCGGCCGCCGCCCTCGAAGCCGTGCGACCCGACCATGGTGATGCCGAGCCGGCGCGCGGCGGCCTCGACATCGGCGCGCGGCACCGTGTCGGCCACCTGCACCACCACCTCGCGCGGGATGTAGCGCGTCTCGGTGCGCGGCGGCAGGCCGCTGTAGACCCGCTCGTGCTCGGTGCGGCCGATCCCCATGCCGGGCGGCGGCCCGATCGGGCGCGGCGGCGGCACGAAGAAGCGCTGGCGCATGGTCGCCCAGGCCGCCGCCGCCGGCGAGCGGTAGCCGCCGAACTGGGCCGGTCCTCCGGGA
>NZ_NPEX01000556.1 GCF_003258865.1 Rhodoplanes roseus
CCCTCCCCCTCCAGGGGAGGGTGCAAGGCACGTCACCCCACCCGCATCAGCGCGGTCCGCCGCCGCGTCAGCGGCGTGATGCGCAGCGAGGTGATGCGGTTGCGCTGGCGGCGCAGCACCTGGAAACGGAAGCCGTGGAACGTGAAGCTCTGGCCCGGCTCCGGGATCGAGCGCGCCTCGTGGATGACGAGGCCGGCGATCGTGGTGGCGTCGGCGTCGGGCAGGTTCCACTCCATCACCCGGTTGAGGTCGCGGATCGGCACGCCGCCGTCGACCGTCACCGAGCCGTCCGGCTGCGGTCGCACGCCCGAGATCTCGACGTCGTGCTCGTCCGCGATGTCGCCGACGATCTCCTCCAGGATGTCCTCGAGCGTCACCAGGCCCATCATCTCGCCGTACTCGTCGACGACCAGGGCGAAGTGGGTCTTTCTCCGCCGGAACGCCTTGAGCTGCTCCGACAGCGGCCGGATCTCCGGCACGAACCAGGCGGGCCGCACCAGGCTGGCCACGTCGATCTTGGAGAAGTCGCCCTCGCTGGCGTGAAGCGCCCGCAGCACGTCCTTGACGTGCAGCACCCCGACGATGTTCTCCGGTGACCCCTGCCACAGCGGCACCCGGGTCTTGGGGCCGGACAGCACCGCCTCGACGATCTTTTCCGGCGGGTCCGAGGCGTTCGCCATGATGACGTCGGTGCGGTGGATCATCACGTCGGCGACGGTCAGCTCGCGCAGGTCGAGGAGGCCGCCCAGCATGTCGCGGTCGATCTTCTCGACGCCGCCCTCGCGGTGGAACAGGTCGACGGCGCCGCGCAGCTCCTCGTGCGCCGTCAGGATGGGGGCGCTCTCGCCGATGACGATGCCGGCGCGCCCGAGCAGCCAGCGCACGATCGCCGTGACGGTGCCGAGCAGCGGCCCGAGCAGGCGCACCACCGTCCCGATCGGCCACGCCACCGCGAGCGCGATGCGATCGGGATTGTCGAAGGCCGCGGTCTTCGGCAGCACCTCGCAGAACACCACCACCAGCACGGTCATGATCACGGTGGCGTAGACGACACCGACCTCGCCGAACCAGGCGAGCAGCAGCCCGGTCGCCATCGACGAGGCGGCGATGTTGACGACATTGTTGCCGATCAGCAGCGCGCCGAGCAGCCGCTCCCGCGCCGCCAGCAGATCGTTGACGAGAGCGGCGCGCGGATTGCCGTCACGCGCCAGCCGCAGCATCGCGGCGCGCGACGAGGCGGTCAGCGCCGTCTCGCTCCCCGAGAAGAAGAACGAGGCCAGCAGGCACAGCAGAACGGCGGTGACGATCAACCAGTCGGACGCGTCCATGGCGGGGTCTCGGCTTGCGGTCTGTCCTTCAGCATGGCGACCGAGTTCTTCTTCACCCTCCCCTGGAGGGGGAGGGTCGGGCGCGTGCGCAGCACGCGTTCGGGGTGGGGTGAAGCCCCGAGTACCGGAGACGC
>NZ_NPEX01000557.1 GCF_003258865.1 Rhodoplanes roseus
GCGCCTGCGGCAGCCCGCCGCAGCCCGCGGCGCCGCGCCGCAGCCCGGCCGCTTTTCCGCTGTCTGCCAGCGGCTTGGCGCGCCCGCCGTGGCGACCCGCCGCGGCTGCCGTGAGATCGCGGAAAGATCCCGTTAAGAGGTGCGGCGTCTATTGGGCGGGCACCGGGTCCACGCAACCCGCGCTGTCTGACGCGAGATCAGCTCGGCACATCCAGTGTCGAGCTGTTCGCGTTTTTGGGGCCCGCTGCGCGTTCGATCCCGCCGCCGCGCTTACTGGGCGGAGCTGCCGCCGGCGGCGGCCGAGCCCTCGGTGGTGCGGCCCTCGACCGGCTTGCCCTGCGCCTGCGGCGCATCCTCGGCGCCCGGCGTTCCCGGCACGGCCGACACGAACGGGGCGGCGCTCTTGCCCTGCGCCAGGCCGCTCTCGAACAGCGCCTTCATGTAGGCGGCGTCGAACATGCCGCGGCTCGGATAATTGAAGCTCTGGTCGACGAAGGCGAGGTTGAACGGGATGCCGCTGCGCCGCGCCGCGCCGGACGCCAGCACGGCGGTGGAGCGGCTGCCGCGCTTGACGCCGACCGACAGCGAGCGCCCCAGCACGGCGACCAGGCTGCGGTCCGTCACCGAAAATTCCGACATCAGCTTGCCGTTGACGATGATGGTGAGCGTGCTCATCGGCAGCCGCTGGGTCGAGGTGGCGAGCAGCATCGTGTCGGGCGCGGCATAGATGGTGGCGGCGAGGCCGCCGTCGACATGCATCTCCTGGAGTCGCTGTCCGCCCGTCTCGCTCTCGATCATCATCGGCGGGAACAGGCCCGGGATCGCGCTGGAGGCGACCAGCACGTCGCGGAAGAGCTTCGCCGAGGCCTCGGTTCCGGCGGCCGCGATGGCGCCCATGTTCCAGGCGACCGGCCGCGCCGCGTCGAGATTGGCGGTGAGCACGATCAGCCGGCGGCCGCGCTTGTGCTCGGCCGCGACCGCGGCGATCAGCTCCGGCGTGATGCGCTTCTTGATGAAGTCGCGCAGCGGCCAGGTGTCGAGCAGGCTCTCCGGCGTGCGGTGATCCTCGAACACCTCGGCTGCGTTCAGCGCCATGAAGTTGTCGCGCATCTCGGCGTCGCGCGAGGAGCCGAGGAACACGAAGGGGGCGAGCAGGGCGCCGGAGCTGACCCCGGTCACCACCGTGTAGTCGGGACGGCGGCCGCTCTGGGACAGGCCGGTCAGCAGGCCGGCGCCGAAGCCGGAGTCCTCGCCGCCGGCCGACAGCGCCAGCCAGTCGCCGCCGATGCCGCCCAGGATGCGCAGATAGTCGGCCTCGGAGTCGCCCCAGAAGCGCGCCTCCGGGATGCCCGGGATGGTGGCGATCGCCTGCTGGCTGGCCGTGAAGCCGCTGCGGCCGCCGGGCTGGGTGTTGCCGGTCGCCTCGCGCGGTGCCGCGGCGGCGGCGTCGGCCGGCGTGG
>NZ_NPEX01000558.1 GCF_003258865.1 Rhodoplanes roseus
GTAATTGCTCAGCCCTATGGATGCTGAACTGCCGTCGCGGGCGGCAATTTTCCGAGGGGCATACGGCTCAACGTCGTGCGGATCGCCTCGAGCACGCCGATGGCTCGGCGGCGAGCGGTTTCGAGCACAGATCGGATGTCGGCGTAGAGGCGCGCGCCCCACTCTGAACGGAAGCCGTTTGTCACCTTGCGGAAGACAGCGCAGGGACGCAGCGCGCGCTCGGAGCCGTTGTTCGTCGGCGGGATGGCGCGCTCGGTCATGAACGTGAACAGAGATTGCCGGCAGCCTTCGATCGCGCGCTTCAGCTTGTCGCCTTCAGGGTGCATCGGGGTAATGCGGAGCAACCGATCGAGTTCTGCGTCGAGCTGGTAATGGTAGGTCCGCAGGGTGGCGTCGGCGAGCACCGGTCGGCGGCGGCCGATCGCACAGGCCCGCTGCAACAGCCGGCGCAGGCCGGGGGCGAAGGTGAGGTCGCCGGCCTCGACGGCGTACTCGGCATCGCGCAAGAGATGAGCGAGACAGACTTGGTTGGCGGTTCTGGCCCAACCCATCTGGGCGCCGAACCGGTCGGAGACCCAGAACGCGGGGCGCACCTCGCCGAGAAATTCGGCAACCACGTCCTTGCCGCGGCTGGGCCGGATGACGAAGCAGCAGTTCTCGCCGTGGTGGAACGTCCACAGCCACCAGTTCCGCTTGCCGACCCGCACGCTCGTCTCGTCGGACTCCAGCACGGTGCCGGCCAGCAAGCGGGCCCGGATCAGGTTGGCCTGGCGGGCGAAGGCGCGCCGGCTCTCGGACAGCATGGCGACCAGCGCGCCCTCGCTGATCGCCAGGCCCACCAGATCGGACATCAGTCGCGCCAGCCGCTCGAACGAGATCGCATGGGCGACGCGCAGATAGATCACGAAGGCCCGCAGGTTCGGCCCAAACGGCGAGCCCGGCGGCATGTCGGCCGGCGCCTCGGCGCGGAACGGCCGCTGGCAGCACGGGCACAGGCCGCGATGCAGCGTCACACGGGTGACATCCGGCTCGATCTTCGGAAGCTCGACGTGGTCGTAGGCGTGGAACGGGGCCTGCATCACGCCCGACACGTCGGTGCCGCAGTGCTCGCAGCGATCGGCCAGGATGTCGCGCCGGCGAGTCGGGTTCGGATGAAGGGGCCGATGGGCCCCCGGATGCGATCGCCGCCGACCCTTGCCTGGGGTCGGGTCGGCCGACGGCTTGCGACCTTGCGAGGGTGGCGTACTGGAATTGTCCGGCGTCTTCGGCGGAAGGCCGAGCTTGGCCTCGAGGTCCGCCACCCGCGCCGCGAGATTCAGGACCAGGTCGATCAGCGCTTCTCTGTCGAGCGAATCAAGTGCGTCGCGCCTCATTCCAGTGTTGAATCAGCGACGTACCAGTTTGTCAAAACCTGCTCAGAGACATCGCGCCGCCATACCCCTGAGCAACTAC
>NZ_NPEX01000055.1 GCF_003258865.1 Rhodoplanes roseus
CCGGCATCCCGGAGTCTGAAAAGCCGGCCATGCTGCGCCCCTTCGCCCGCGGGGAACGGGCGCGCAGCATGGACGGGACGATCGGGTTCGGGCTCGGCCTGTCGATCGCGCAGGTGGTCGTGGCGGCCCATGGCGGAACGCTGGCTCTGCTGGACGGGGTGCCGCACGGGCTCCTGGTCCGGATCGAGCTTCCCGGCAGAGCGGCGGTGGCGCATCGCGGCGCGCCTGGATCTCCCGAGCCGGCGCTGCATGCGTGAGCTTGTGGCGAAACACAACCGGAACAATTCGACCGGTTTCGGAAACACACCCAAAAGCGGCGCCATGGTAGGTCAGCAGGAGGCGCCCCTGTGCTCCTCCCGCGTTCCACGCGCGGGTGTGTCGAACCCGGCCTCCGCGGCCTGCTCCCGCGGAGGCCGCTCGGCGCCCGGCCAATCGGCCAGGCGATGCGGTTCGGTCGCGGTGGGGCGCCGCAGCTCCAATATAGAGTGTCACCTCCATCCCCGGCCGGCTCGAGCGCACCAGCCCTGCTGTCGCGAATGTGCAATCGTTATGCACAGGGGGTTGGCAAACCGCTCACGACTCGTTAAATAGCCCCCACGGGCGTGCCGGCCCTTTGTCGGCGCGCCCTTGCGTGTTCTCGGAAAATCTGGCGGTTCAGGACTCTGTTCCTTTTAGGCATCCGGCGGGATCGATCTGAAGGGACCAGGGGATGGATCTGCCAACTCTCCGGCACACGCGGTCGTTCCGGTGGAACGGCCGGTCCTGTCCGAGACTGCGGGTGCGTCTGCTCGAGCGAGTTCGCGACGGCAGAGGCTTAATCCTTCGCTCCGAGGGCCTGCACAGATGGGGAAGATCGATTCGGGGGAGACCCCGTACGGTTCCGACTCGGGTTTGTCCCGGCGGCGCGTCCGCGCGCTAAAGGGGGACAGGGCATAAGCGTCGCCCCGGTTCAGCGTCGAGAGACGCGGGAGTGGGGCGATCAGACGCAACCGGCGGTCCCGCGAGGGGCCGCCAACCAGAGAGAGCAAGACGTGGATCGAGCGGCAAAGAAAGAGCTCGTCACGACGCTGAACGAGGTCTTCAAGGCCTCCAACGTCGTGGTCGTGGCTCACTATGCCGGCCTGACCGTCGCCCAGATGCAGAACCTGCGCAAGCAGGCCAAGCAGGCTGGCGCGTCCGTCAAGGTCGCCAAGAACCGTCTCGCCAAGATCGCTCTTGACGGCACCGACGCTGCGGTCGTCGCGCCCCTTCTGAAGGGGCCGACCGTGCTCACCTACTCGGGTGATCCGATCGCGGCGCCGAAGGTCGCCTCCGACTTCGCCAAGGCCAACGACAAGTTCGTGATCCTCGGCGCGGCGATGGGGAAGACCGCCCTGAACCCGGACGGTGTGAAGGCGCTCGCCTCGCTGCCGTCTCTCGACGAGCTGCGCGCCAAGATTGTCGGCCTCATCCAGGCCCCGGCAACCAAGGTCGCCCAGCTGGTCAATGCCCCCGCGGGCAAGCTCGCACGGGTGGTTCAGGCTTATGCCAGCAAGGGCGAGGCGTGAGGCTCGCAAACCCGTATTCGTCGAAATCGAAAAGGACTGACTGCAATGGCTGATCTGCAGAAGATCGTTGACGACCTGTCGAGCCTCACCGTCCTCGAGGCGGCCGAGCTCGCGAAGCTCCTCGAAGAGAAGTGGGGCGTGTCCGCCGCCGCCGCCGTCGCCGTCGCGGCCGGCCCGGCCGCTGCCGCCGCGGCCCCGGCCGAGGAGAAGACCGAGTTCAACGTGATCCTGGCCGCCGCCGGCGACAAGAAGATCGAGGTCATCAAGGAGGTGCGCGCCATCACCGGGCTCGGCCTCAAGGAGGCCAAGGATCTGGTCGAGGGCGCCCCGAAGGCCGTCAAGGAAGGCGTCAACAAGGACGAGGCCGAGAAGATCAAGGCGACCCTCGAGAAGGTGGGCGCCAAGGTCGAACTCAAGTAAAAGTGAGCTTTGTCAATCGATTCCGTTCCTATATTGCGGAATCGATGCCGTCCTCCCGGGCGGTGACGATGATTGCGCGATCCGGGCAAGCCCGGATCGCATGACCTGGACGGCGGGCGCCCGAGCCGCCCACCGATATGCCGCTTCCGGCAGCGCTCGCGAGAGCCCCCGGAAGCCCCCCGCGGTCATTTCGGCCGTCGGAGGAAGCGAGAGGCCACGATGGCAGAGACGTTCACCGGTCGTAAGCGGGTCCGCAAGTTCTTCGGTAAGATCCAGGAAGTCGCAGAGATGCCGAACCTCATCGAGGTTCAGAAGGCGTCGTACGACCAGTTTCTGCTGATCCAGGAACCGAAAGGCGGGCGGCCCGACGAGGGGCTGCAGGCCGTCTTCAAGTCGGTGTTCCCGATCTCCGATTTCTCCAACACGGCCCAGCTCGAATTCGTCCGCTACGAGTTCGAGCCGCCGAAATACGACGTCGACGAGTGCCGCCAGCGCGGCATGACCTATGCCGCGCCCCTGAAGGTGACGCTGCGGCTGATCGTGTTCGACGTGGACGAGGAGACGGGAGCCAAGTCGGTCAAGGACATCAAGGAGCAGGATGTCTACATGGGCGACATCCCGCTCATGACCAACAACGGCACGTTCATCGTCAACGGCACCGAGCGCGTCATCGTCTCGCAGATGCACCGGTCGCCGGGCGTGTTCTTCGATCACGACAAGGGCAAGACCCACTCCTCGGGCAAGCTCCTGTTCGCGGCCCGCATCATCCCGTATCGCGGCTCCTGGCTCGACATCGAGTTCGACGCCAAGGACATCGTCTATGCGCGTATCGACCGGCGCCGGAAGATTCCGGTGACGTCGCTGCTCTTCGCGCTCGGGATGGACGGCGAGGAGATCCTCAACACCTTCTACAGCCAGATTCTCTACAAGCGCACCAAGGACGGCTGGCGCGTTCCGTTCGATTCCAACCGGCTCAAGGGCTACAAGGCGATCAACGACCTGGTCGACGCCGACACCGGCAAGGTGGTGGTCGAGGCCGGCAAGAAGATCACGGTCCGTCAGGCGCGCCTGCTCCAGGAGAAGGGGCTGAAGGCGCTGCGGATGACCGACGAGGAGCTGATCGGCCACTACATCGCCGAGGACCTCGTCAACGCCAGCACGGGCGAGATCTACGTCGAGGCGGGCGAGGAGGTCACCGAGAAGACCCTGAAGCTCCTGGCCGAGGTCGGCTACAAGGAGATCCCGGTCCTCGACATCGACCACGTCAATATCGGCGCCTACATCCGCAACACGCTCACGGTCGACAAGAACATGCGGCGCGAGGACGCCCTGTTCGACATCTACCGGGTGATGCGTCCGGGCGAGCCGCCGACCATCGACACCGCCCAGGCGATGTTCAACTCGTTGTTCTTCGACAGCGAGCGCTACGACCTGTCCGCCGTCGGCCGCGTGAAGATGAACATGCGCCTCGACCTCCAGTGCCCCGACACCATCCGGGTGCTGCGCAAGGACGACATCCTCGGCGTGATCAAGACGCTGGTGGATCTGCGCGACGGCAAGGGCCAGATCGACGACATCGACCATCTCGGCAATCGCCGGGTGCGCTCGGTCGGCGAGCTGATGGAGAACCAGTACCGCATCGGCCTGCTGCGCATGGAGCGCGCCATCAAGGAGCGGATGTCGTCGGTCGACATCGGCACCGTGATGCCGCAGGACCTGATCAACGCCAAGCCGGCGGCCGCGGCGGTGCGCGAGTTCTTCGGCTCGTCGCAGCTCTCGCAGTTCATGGACCAGACCAACCCGCTCTCGGAGATCACCCACAAGCGCCGCCTGTCGGCGCTCGGCCCGGGCGGTCTGACGCGCGAGCGCGCCGGCTTCGAGGTGCGCGACGTGCACCCGACGCATTACGGCCGCATCTGCCCGATCGAGACGCCGGAAGGTCCGAACATCGGCCTGATCAACTCGCTCGCGACCTATGCGCGGGTGAACAAGTACGGCTTCGTCGAGACGCCGTACCGGCGCGTCAAGGAGGGGCGGGTCACCGACGAGGTGATCTATCTCTCGGCCATGGAGGAGGGGCGCTACTACGTCGCCCAGGCCAACCAGTCGGTCGACGCCAAGGGCCACTTCACCGAGGATCTGATCGTCTGCCGGCACGCCGGCGACGTGCTGATGATGCCGCCGGACCGCGTCGACTACATGGACGTGTCGCCCAAGCAGCTCGTCTCGGTCGCCGCGGCGCTCATCCCGTTCCTGGAGAACGACGACGCCAACCGCGCCCTCATGGGCTCGAACATGCAGCGTCAGGCCGTGCCGCTGGTGCGCGCCGAGGCGCCGTTCGTCGGCACCGGCATGGAAGGCGTGGTGGCGCGTGACTCGGGCGCCGCCATCGCGGCCCGCCGCACGGGTGTCATCGACCAGGTCGACGCGACCCGTATCGTCGTGCGCGCCACCGAGGATCTCGATCCGACCAAGTCGGGCGTCGACATCTATCGGCTGCAGAAGTTCCAGCGCTCGAACCAGAACACCTGCATCAACCAGCGTCCGCTGGTGAAGGTGGGCGACTCGGTGGCGAAGGGCGACATCATCGCCGACGGTCCCTCGACCGAGCTCGGCGAGCTGGCGCTCGGCCGTAACGTGCTCGTCGCGTTCATGCCGTGGAACGGCTACAACTTCGAGGACTCGATCCTTCTCTCCGAGCGCATCGTGAAGGACGACGTCTTCACCTCGATCCACATCGAGGAATTCGAGGTGATGGCCCGCGACACCAAGCTGGGGCCGGAGGAGATCACCCGCGACATCCCGAACGTCTCGGAAGAGGCTCTCAAGAACCTCGACGAGGCCGGCATCGTCTATATCGGCGCCGAGGTGCATGCGGGCGACATTCTGGTCGGCAAGATCACGCCGAAGGGCGAAAGCCCGATGACGCCGGAGGAGAAGCTCCTGCGCGCCATCTTCGGCGAGAAGGCCTCGGACGTGCGAGACACGTCGCTGCGCGTGCCCCCGGGCGTGCAGGGCACGGTCGTCGAGGTGCGCGTGTTCAACCGGCACGGCGTCGAGAAGGACGAGCGCGCGCTCGCCATCGAGCGAGAGGAAATCGAGCGCCTCGCCAAGGACCGCGACGACGAGCAGGCGATCCTGGACCGCAACGTCTACGGCCGCCTGGCCGAGATGCTCGACGGCAAGACCGCGATCGCCGGTCCGAAGGGCTTCAAGAAGGACTCCAAGATCGCCCGTTCGGCGCTCGACGAGTATCCGCGCTCGCAGTGGTGGCTGTTCGCCACGGCGAACGACAAGCTGATGTCCGAGATCGAGGCGATCCGGAAGCAGTACGAGGAGAGCAAGAAGGGCCTGGAGCAGCGCTTCCTCGACAAGGTCGAGAAGCTGCAGCGCGGTGACGAGCTGCCGCCCGGCGTGATGAAGATGGTCAAGGTCTTCGTCGCGGTGAAGCGCAAGATCCAGCCCGGCGACAAGATGGCCGGACGCCACGGCAACAAGGGTGTGGTGTCGAAGATCGTCCCGTCCGAGGACATGCCGTTCCTGGCCGACGGCCAGCCGGTCGACATCGTCCTCAATCCGCTCGGCGTGCCGAGCCGGATGAATGTCGGGCAGATCCTCGAGACGCATCTCGGCTGGGCGTGCGCGGGCCTCGGCAAGCGCATCGGCCAGGCGGTCGACGCCTACTACGCCCGCAGCGACCTGAAGCCGCTGAAGGAGACCCTGAACAAGGTCTATGGCGACGATCAGACCATCCAGTCGCTGGGTGAGGGCGAGCTCGTCGAGCTCGGCTCCAACCTGCGCAAGGGCGTTCCGATCGCCACCCCGGTGTTCGACGGCGCCAAGGAGCTGGACATCGAGAACATGCTGGATCTCGCCGGGCTCGATCATTCGGGCCAGGTGGACCTCTTCGACGGCCGCACCGGCGATCAGTTCGATCGCAAGGTGACGGTGGGCTACATCTACATGCTGAAGCTCCACCACCTGGTCGACGACAAGATCCACGCGCGCTCGATCGGACCGTACTCGCTCGTCACCCAGCAGCCGCTGGGCGGCAAGGCGCAGTTCGGCGGCCAGCGCTTCGGCGAAATGGAGGTGTGGGCCCTCGAGGCCTACGGCGCCGCCTACACGCTGCAGGAGATGCTCACCGTGAAGTCGGACGACGTCGCCGGCCGTACCAAGGCCTACGAGTCGATCGTGCGCGGCGACGACACCTTCGAGGCGGGCATCCCGGAGTCCTTCAACGTGCTGGTGAAGGAGATGCGCTCGCTCGGCCTGAACGTCGACCTGCACAACTCCAAGAACACCCGCGGGCCGAACGACACGGCGGAGGCTGCGGAGTAACGCGCGTGAGGGGTCGGGTGCGTCCCGACCCTGCCTGCTCCGCGGCGGACGCGCCGCGGACGGGAGACGTCCCTGTGCGACGGATCACGGGCGGTTTTCAGGAACGACGCGGCTGCGGAACGGTCGGCGGTCGAACCCACCAAGTGTGGAGACAGCAATGAATCAAGAGGTCATGAATCTTTTTGGGCCGCAGGTGCCGGCCCAGGTGTTCGACCAGATCCGTATCTCGATCGCGAGCCCCGAGAAGATTCTGTCGTGGTCCTACGGCGAGATCAAGAAGCCGGAGACCATCAACTACCGGACCTTCAAGCCGGAGCGCGACGGCCTGTTCTGCGCCCGCATCTTCGGTCCGATCAAGGATTACGAGTGCTTGTGCGGCAAGTACAAGCGCATGAAGTACAAGGGCATCATCTGCGAGAAGTGCGGCGTCGAGGTGACGCTGTCGAGGGTGCGGCGCGAGCGGATGGGCCACATCGAGCTCGCCGCTCCGGTGGCGCACATCTGGTTCCTGAAGTCGCTGCCGAGCCGCATCGGCATGCTGCTCGACATGACGCTGAAGGATCTCGAGCGCATCCTGTACTTCGAGTACTACGTCGTGCTCGAGCCCGGCCTCACTCCGCTGCAGTACCGGCAGCTCCTCTCGGAAGAGGAGTATCTGCGGGCCCAGGACGAGTACGGTGCGGACAGCTTCACGGCGATGATCGGTGCCGAGGCGATCCGCGAGCTGCTCAAGTCCATGGACCTGGAGAAGCTCGCCGTCGACCTGCGCAAGGAGATCGCCGAGTCGACCTCGGACCTGAAGCCCAAGAAGCTCGCCAAGCGGCTCAAGCTGATCGAGGCCTTCACCCAGTCCGGCAACAAGCCGGAGTGGATGATCCTGACCGTCGTGCCGGTGATCCCGCCCGACCTGCGGCCGCTGGTGCCGCTCGACGGCGGCCGCTTCGCGACCTCGGATCTGAACGACCTCTATCGTCGCGTCATCAACCGCAACAACCGCCTCAAGCGGCTGATCGAGCTGCGCGCGCCCGACATCATCATCCGCAACGAGAAGCGGATGCTGCAGGAGGCCGTGGACGCGCTGTTCGACAACGGCCGGCGCGGCCGCGTCATCACGGGCGCCAACAAGCGCCCGCTGAAGTCGCTCGCCGACATGCTGAAGGGCAAGCAGGGCCGGTTCCGCCAGAACCTGCTGGGCAAGCGCGTCGACTATTCGGGCCGCTCCGTCATCGTGGTGGGTCCCGAGCTCAAGCTGCACCAGTGCGGCCTGCCCAAGAAGATGGCGCTGGAGCTGTTCAAGCCGTTCATCTATTCGCGGCTCGACGCCAAGGGCTTGTCGACCACGGTCAAGCAGGCCAAGAAGCTCGTCGAGAAGGAGAAGCCCGAGGTCTGGGACATCCTGGACGAGGTCATCCGCGAGCATCCGGTGCTGCTCAACCGCGCCCCGACGCTGCATCGCCTGGGCATCCAAGCGTTCGAGCCGGTGCTGATCGAGGGCAAGGCGATCCAGCTGCATCCGCTGGTCTGCGCGGCCTTCAACGCCGACTTCGACGGCGACCAGATGGCCGTGCACGTCCCGCTGTCGCTCGAGTCGCAGCTCGAGGCGCGCGTGCTGATGATGTCGACCAACAACATCCTGCACCCCGCCAACGGCTCGCCCATCATCGTGCCCAGCCAGGACATCGTGCTCGGGCTCTACTACCTCTCGCTGGTGCGCGAGAACGAGCCGGGGCAGGGCAAGGTGTTCGGCAATCTCGCCGAGATCGAGCACGCCATCGGCGAGCGGGTGATCACGCTCCACTCGAAGATCAAGTACCGCTGGCACGGGCTCGACGAGAACGGCGATCCGGTGGTGCGTCTCTACGACACCTCGGCGGGCCGCGTGATTCTCGGCCAGGTGCTGCCGCGGCACAAGAAGATCCCGTTCGACGTCGTCAACAAGCTGATGACGAAGCGCGAGATCTCCAACATGATCGACACGGTCTATCGCCACTGCGGGCAGAAGGAGACGGTGATCTTCTGCGACCGCATCATGGCGCTGGGCTTCCACCACGCGTTCAAGGCCGGCATCTCGTTCGGCAAGGACGACATGGTCGTGCCGAGCTCGAAGTGGCGGATCGTCGATCAGACCCGCACCCTCGCCAAGGAGTTCGAGCAGCAGTTCCTCGAAGGCCTGATCACCCAGGGCGAGAAGTACAACAAGGTCGTCGACGCCTGGTCGAAGTGCACCGAGCAGATCGCCGACGAGATGATGCGCGAGATCTCGGCCGTCCGTAAGGTCGCGGACGGTTCGGGCCGCGAGGTGCCGATCAACTCGATCTACATGATGGCCCACTCGGGAGCGCGTGGTTCGCCGGCCCAGATGCGCCAGCTCGCCGGCATGCGCGGCCTGATGGCCAAGCCGTCGGGCGAGATCATCGAGAGCCCGATCATCTCGAACTTCAAGGAAGGCCTCTCCGTCCTCGAGTACTTCAACTCGACGCACGGCGCCCGCAAGGGACTGGCCGACACGGCGCTCAAGACCGCCAACTCGGGTTACCTGACGCGGCGTCTGGTCGACGTGGCGCAGGACTGCATCATCACGACCGACGACTGCGGAACGACGGGTGGCATCAAGGTTCGGGCCATCATCGACTCCGGGACGGTGGTCGCCTCGCTGGCGTCGCGCATTCTCGGCCGCACCGTGGCCGAGGACGTGCGGGATCCGTCGGGCAGCACCGTGATCGTGCCGCGCAACACGCTCCTCGACGAGCGTGACGTGGACCGGATCGTGACGGCGGGCGTGCAGGAGCTGAAGATCCGCTCCGTGCTGACCTGCGAGACCACCTCGGGCGTGTGCGGAGCCTGCTACGGGCGCGATCTCGCCCGCGGCACTCCGGTCAACATGGGCGAGGCGGTCGGCGTCATCGCGGCGCAGTCGATCGGCGAGCCGGGCACGCAGCTCACCATGCGCACGTTCCACATCGGCGGAGCGGCGCAGATCTCGGAGCAGTCCTTCATCGAGTCGAACTTCGAAGGCACGATCCGGATCAAGAACCGCAGCCTGCAGCGGAACTCGGACGGCGAGCTGATCGCCATGGCCCGCAACATGGCCGTGATCGTGGTGGACCAGGACGGCACCGAGCGCGCCGTCCACCGCGTCCAGTACGGCTCCCGCCTGAAGGTGGACGAGGGCGACAAGGTGAAGCGCGGCCAGCGCATGGCCGAGTGGGATCCGTACACCCGGCCGATCCTGACCGAGGCGGAAGGCACCATCGCGTTCGAGGACCTGGTCGAAGGCCAGTCGATGTCCGAGACGCTCGACGAGTCGACCGGCATCGCCAAGCGCGTCGTCATCGACTGGCGGGCGCAGGGCAGTGCGGGCCGCGGCGCCGATCTGCGTCCGTCCATCGTCATCAAGGGCGACGACGGCAAGATCCTCAAGCTGGCCCGCGGCGGCGACGCCCGCTACCAGCTCGCGGTCGACTGCATCCTCTCGGTCGATCCCGGCAACAAGGTGAAGGCGGGCGACGCCATCGCCCGCATGCCGACCGAGAGCGCCAAGACGCGCGACATCACCGGCGGTCTGCCGCGGGTGGCGGAGCTGTTCGAGGCGCGGCGGCCGAAGGAGGCGGCGGTCATCGCCGAGATCTCCGGCACGGTGCGGTTCGGGCGCGACTACAAGAACAAGCGCCGGCTCACCATCGAGCCGAACGAGAAGGACGTGGAGCCGCGCGAGTACCTGATCCCGAAGGGCAAGCACGTCCATCTGCAGGACGGCGACCTCATCGAGAAGGGCGACTACATCGTCGAGGGCAATCCCGCCCCGCACGACATCCTCGCGGTCAAGGGCGTCGAGGAGCTGGCGGCCTATCTGGTCAACGAGATCCAGGAGGTCTATCGGCTCCAGGGCGTGCAGATCAACGACAAGCACATCGAGGTGATCGTTCGCCAGATGCTGCAGAAGGTCGAGGTGGACGATTCGGGCGAGACCGACCTGATCCAGGGCGAGCAGATCGACTGGGTCGAGTTCGACGAGGTCAACGCTCGGGCGGCCGAGGAGGGCAAGAAGGAGGCGAAGGCGCATCCTGTGCTGCTCGGCATCACCAAGGCCTCGCTGCAGACGCGCTCGTTCATCTCGGCGGCGTCGTTCCAGGAGACCACCCGCGTGCTCACCGAGGCGGCCGTGGCCGGCAAGGCGGACACGCTCGACGGCCTCAAGGAGAACGTCATCGTCGGTCGCTTGATCCCGGCCGGGACGGGCGCCCAGATGAACGTCCTTCGCGAGATCGCCGGCAAGCGCGACTCCCTCATCCTCGAGGAGCGCGAGAAGGAACAGGCTGCGAAGCCGTCGGAGCAGCCGGCGGCGCTTCCCGCCGCCGAGTGATCCTCTCGCGCCATCGCGATCGAAAACCAGGAGGCCGCCCGGCGACGGGCGGCCTCTTTTCGTCGTGGGCCGCGCCAGAGCTGTCGTCGAAGCGCCGGCGCGGGGGGCAGGGCGCGTCCTGCATCCAGGGCAGGCCCGACCTGCCGCGAAAATCAGCAGCGAACCCACGGGCCCCGGACGCGTTCGTCTAGCGGTATGCCAATGGACGAAAGGTGGCTGCGATGGAGGCTCTGGCCGAGCAGACGAAGCCGAATGTCGACGCCGGGTGGGGGGCGCCGTGGTGGCAGACCGCGGTTCTCTATCAGATCTATCCGCGCTCGTTTCAGGACTCGAACGGCGACGGGATCGGCGACCTGCGCGGCATTCTCCAGCGCCTGCCGCATCTCGTCTCGCTCGGCGTGGACGCGCTGTGGTTGTCGCCGATCTATCCGTCGCCGATGGCGGACTTCGGCTACGACATCTCCGACTACACCGGGGTCGATCCGATCTTCGGGACCATGGAGGACTTCGATGCGCTGCTCGAGGCGGCGCACAGCCACGGCATCAAGGTGCTGCTCGATCTGGTGCCGAACCACACCTCCGACCGGCATCCCTGGTTCGAGGAGAGCCGCACGTCGCGCACAAATCCGAAACGCGACTGGTACATCTGGCACGATCCGGCCCCGGACGGGGGGCCGCCCACCAACTGGCTGTCGGAGTTCGGCGGCTCCGCCTGGGAGTTCGATCCGGCCACCGGGCAGTACTACTACCACGCCTTCCTGAACGCCCAGCCCGATCTCAACTGGCGCAACCCGGCGGTCCGGGCCGCGGTCTACGACGTGATGCGCTTCTGGCTCCGCCGCGGCGTCGACGGCTTCCGGGTCGACGTCATCTGGCACCTGATCAAGGACGACCAGTTCCGCGACAACCCGGGGAATCCGGAGTGGCATCCGGGCCGCCCACCGGTCGAATCGGTGGTGCCGATCTTCACGGCGGACCGGCCGGAGGTGCACCACGTCATCGCCGAGATGCGTCGGGTCATCGAGGAATTCGACGAGCGGGTGCTGATCGGCGAGATCTACCTGCCGATCGAGCGGCTGGTCACCTATTACGGGGCGGACCTCTCGGGTGCGCATCTGCCGTTCAACTTCGCGCTACTGAACGCGCCCTGGAACGCGCGCCGAATCGCCCAGCTCGTCGACGAGTACGAGAACGCGCTGCCGAGCGGCGGCTGGCCGAACTGGGTTCTGGGGAATCACGACCGTCCCCGCGTGGCGAGTCGAGTCGGCCGCGACCAGGTCCGAATTGCCGCGATGCTTCTCCTCACCCTGCGCGGCACGCCGACCCTCTATTACGGCGAGGAGATCGGGATGGCGGACGTCGCCATTCCGCCCGACCGGGTGCGCGATCCGTTCGAGAAGAACGTGCCGGGAATCGGCGTCGGGCGGGACGGCTGCCGCACGCCGATGCAGTGGGAGGAGGGGCCCACGGCCGGGTTCTCGTCGGCCGAGCCCTGGCTGCCGCTGGCGGCGGACAGCACCGTGGAAAACGTCGCGAATCAAACCGGAGATCCGGGCTCTTTGCTCAATCTGTACAGGCGCTTGATCGCCGTGCGACGAACCCGGCCGGCGCTGAGTCGCGGCAGCTACGAGCCGGTCGCCGCGAGCGGCGACCTCATCGTCTACGTGCGCAGCCTGGACAATGATCGCGTCATGGTGGTGCTGAATCTCGGTCCGGAACCCGTCACGCTGACGGTCCGGGGCGCCGTGTCCAACGGCCCGATCCTGGTCTCGTCGTTCGGCGACCGGGACGGCGAGGAGGTCACGGACGAGGTCTATCTGCGCGGCCACGAGGGGGCCGTGATCGGACTCGATCCGAAATCCTGAGGGCGCCGGAGAGCCATGAATTTTCTGTTGCGACGGCCGGGGCCGTTATCGCTTGACTTCAATCCGCCCGGCCGTTAAAACCCGCCCACTTTTCGGCAGGCGGTGAGCGTCGCTTGTTCGGAACGGCTCGTCCTGCGCTAACGATGATTCGGCGCCTCTGTGCTTCGGATTTTCGGCAGGGCACTCCAGCCTCGACGAAAGACGCTCAAACGCTGCCTCTGACACACGACTGTCAGGCATGATGTACACGAACGCGGGGTGGCGACACCGCGCGTTCCTCTGTCGATGGGGCGCCATCCTCTCGAGGGATGGCGCGCGGTGCGTTTTCGCGCGTCAGCGTGGAGGCGCGCTACGTTTCGGCGCGGGCGGCGTGCCGCGAGAGCGCGGGGAAACCCGCAGGGCGGGGTAACCCGCGACTCGGGGAAACCCGCAGGGAGACTGAAGGCGAGCGATGCCGACGATCAATCAGCTGATCAGAAATCCGCGGGTCCCGCAGAGGGCGCGCAAGAAGGTCCCGGCCCTGCAGCAGAGCCCGCAGAAGCGTGGCGTTTGCACGCGCGTCTATACGACGACGCCGAAGAAGCCGAACTCGGCGCTCCGTAAGGTCGCCAAGGTCCGTCTGACCAACGGCTTCGAGGTGATCGGCTACATTCCGGGCGAGGGTCACAACCTCCAGGAGCACTCGGTGGTCATGATCCGCGGCGGTCGCGTGAAGGACCTTCCCGGCGTGCGCTATCACATCCTGCGTGGCGTGCTCGACACCCAGGGCGTCAAGAACCGCAAACAGCGCCGGTCGAAGTACGGCGCCAAGCGTCCGAAGTAAGAGACGGAGAGAGCGACATGTCCCGCCGTCACCGCGCCGACAAACGCGAAATCCTCCCGGATCCCAAGTTCGGGAACGTCGTCGTCACGAAGTTCATGAACTCGATCATGTATGCCGGCAAGAAGTCGGCAGCCGAGGCGATCGTCTACGACGCCTTCGACATCATCGAGGGAAAGACCAAGACCAACCCGCTGTCGGTCTTCCAGCAGGCGCTCGACAACGTGATGCCGGCCATCGAGGTCCGCTCGCGTCGTGTCGGCGGTGCCACCTATCAGGTTCCGGTCGAGGTCCGCACGGATCGCCGCCAGGCCCTGGGCATCCGCTGGCTCATCTCGGCCGCCCGCGACCGCAACGAGAAGACCATGACCGAGCGGCTCTCTGCCGAGCTGCTCGACGCCTCGAACAACCGCGGCAATGCCGTGAAGAAGCGCGAAGACACGCACCGCATGGCGGAAGCGAACCGCGCCTTCTCGCATTACCGTTGGTGACGCGGCGGACCCAGAGAAAGACTGAAGGATACCCCCTATGGCTCGCGCGCATCCGATCGAGGATTACCGCAACTTCGGCATCATGGCCCACATCGATGCCGGGAAGACCACGACCACGGAGCGGATCCTCTACTACACCGGCAAGAGCCACAAGATCGGTGAGGTCCACGAGGGCGCTGCCACCATGGACTGGATGGAGCAGGAGCAGGAGCGCGGCATCACGATCACGTCCGCCGCGACGACTGCGTTCTGGCACGGCAAGCGCCTGAACATCATCGACACGCCCGGGCACGTCGACTTCACCATCGAGGTGGAGCGTTCGCTGCGCGTGCTCGACGGTGCGGTATGCGTGCTCGACTCCAACCAGGGCGTCGAGCCGCAGACCGAGACGGTCTGGCGCCAGGGCGACAAGTACAAGGTTCCGCGGATCGTCTTCTGCAACAAGATGGACAAGGTCGGGGCCGACTTCTTCAAGTGCCTCGACGACATCAAGGTCCGTCTCGGCGCCCGCCCGGTGGCGATCCAGCTCCCGATCGGTGCCGAGCAGCAGTTCAAGGGCCTGATCGACCTGATCCGCATGGTCGGCGTGGTGTGGGACGACGAGAATCTCGGCGCCGACTACAAGGACATCGAGATTCCGGCCGACATGCTCGATCAGGCCAAGGAATATCGCGAGCAGATGATCGAGGCCGCCGTCGAGCTCGACGACGACGTGATGGCCGCCTATCTGGACGGCCAGGAGCCGGACGACGCGACCCTGCGCCGGCTGATCCGCAAGGCGGTGGTGCTCGGCACGTTCTATCCGGTGCTGTGCGGCTCCGCGTTCAAGAACAAGGGCGTGCAGCCGCTGCTCGACGCCGTCGTCGACTTCCTGCCGTCGCCCGTCGACGTGCCCGCCATCAAGGGCATCGACCCGAAGGGCAACGAGGTCGTCCGCAATCCGAAGGACACCGAGCCGCTCGCCGCGCTCGCCTTCAAGATCATGGACGACCCCTTCGTCGGCACCATCACGTTCTGCCGCATCTATTCCGGCATCCTGCAGAGCGGCACCGGCGTCATCAACTCCACGCGCGAGCGCAAGGAGCGCATCGGCCGCATGCTGCTGATGCACGCCAACAACCGCGAGGACATCAAGGAAGCCTACGCGGGCGACATCGTCGCGCTGGCCGGCCTCAAGGAGGCCCGCACCGGCGACACGCTGTGCGACCCGAACAACCAGGTCATCCTCGAGAAGATGGAATTCCCCGATCCGGTCATCGAGATCGCGATCGAGCCGAAGTCGAAGGCCGACCAGGAGAAGCTGGGCGTCGCGCTCGCCAAGCTGGCCGCCGAGGACCCGTCCTTCCGCGTGTCGACCGATCAGGAGTCGGGCCAGACCATCCTCAAGGGGATGGGCGAGCTCCACCTGGACATCAAGGTCGACATCCTGAAGCGCACCTACAAGGTGGAAGCCAATATCGGCGCGCCGCAGGTGGCCTATCGCGAGAAGCTGACCAAGTCGGTCACGGTCGACTACGTCCACAAGAAGCAGACGGGCGGCTCCGGCCAGTTCGCCGGCGTCAAGATCCTGGTCGAGCCGACCGAGCCGGGCACCGGCTTCGAGTTCTCGAACGCGATCATCGGCGGCGCGGTGCCGAAGGAGTACATCCCGGGCGTCGAGAAGGGCCTCAACTCGGTCCTCGGCTCCGGCGTGCTCGCCGGCTTCCCGGTCGTCGACCTGAAGGTCCAGCTGATCGACGGCAAGTATCACGACGTCGACTCGTCGGCGCTCGCGTTCGAGATCGCGTCGCGTGCCGCGCTTCGCGAAGCCCTGCAGAAGGGCGGATCGGTGCTGCTCGAGCCGATCATGAAGGTCGAGGTCGTGACGCCCGAGGAATACACGGGCTCGGTCATCGGGGATCTGAATTCCCGCCGTGGCCAGATCCAGGGCCAGGACATGCGCGGCAACGCCAACGTCGTGAACGCGATGGTGCCGCTCGCCAACATGTTCGGCTACGTCAACACCCTGCGGTCGATGTCGCAGGGACGTGCCACCTTCACGATGCAGTTCGATCACTACGAGCAGGTTCCGAACAACGTGGCACAGGAGGTCCAGGCCAAGTACGCCTGACGGCGAACAGCCTGACCGCCACGACCGCAACGCTTAGACGTCTAGAGGCAACGGAGAGTCCCGATGGCCAAAGAGAAGTTCGAACGTAACAAGCCGCACTGCAACATCGGCACGATTGGACACGTCGATCACGGCAAGACCACGCTGACGGCCGCGATCACGAAGGTTCTCGCCGAGACCGGCGGCGCCACGTTCACGGCCTACGACCAGATCGACAAGGCGCCGGAAGAGAAGGCGCGTGGCATCACCATCTCGACCGCCCACGTCGAGTACCAGACCCAGAACCGCCACTACGCGCACGTCGACTGCCCCGGGCACGCCGACTACGTGAAGAACATGATCACGGGCGCCGCGCAGATGGACGGCGCGATCCTGGTCGTGTCGGCCGCCGACGGCCCGATGCCGCAGACCCGCGAGCACATCCTGCTCGCCCGTCAGGTCGGCGTCCCGGCGCTCGTCGTGTTCATGAACAAGGTCGACATGGTCGACGATCCGGAGCTGCTCGAGCTCGTCGAGCTCGAGGTCCGCGAGCTCCTCTCCAAGTACAACTTCCCGGGCGACAAGATCCCGATCATCAAGGGCTCGGCCCTGATGGCCCTCGAGGGCAAGGACGAGAAGCTCGGCAAGAACGCGATCCTCGAGCTGATGGCCGCGGTCGACGACTACATCCCGCAGCCGGATCGTCCGAAGGACCAGCCCTTCCTGATGCCGGTCGAGGACGTGTTCTCGATCTCGGGCCGCGGCACCGTGGTGACCGGCCGTATCGAGCGCGGCGTCGTCAAGGTCGGCGAGGAAGTCGAGATCGTCGGCATCAAGCCGACCGTGAAGACCACCGTCACGGGCGTCGAGATGTTCCGCAAGCTGCTCGACCAGGGCGAGGCGGGCGACAACGTCGGCTGCCTGCTGCGCGGCACCAAGCGCGAGGACGTCGAGCGCGGCCAGGTGCTGTGCAAGCCGGGCTCCGTGAAGCCGCACACCAAGTTCAAGGCCGAGGCCTACATCCTCACCAAGGAAGAGGGTGGCCGCCACACGCCGTTCTTCACCAACTACCGCCCGCAGTTCTACTTCCGCACGACCGACGTGACCGGCGTCGTTCACCTGCCGGAAGGCACCGAGATGGTCATGCCGGGCGACAACATCGCCATGGAAGTGCACCTGATCGTGCCGATCGCCATGGAAGAGAAGCTGCGCTTCGCCATCCGCGAGGGCGGCCGCACGGTCGGCGCCGGCGTCGTCGCCAGCATCATCGAGTAAGCGGCGAACAGCGAAGGGTGAGTAGCGAACGGTCTTCGCTACTCGCTACTCGCCACTCGCTTCTCGCTTCTCAAGACTCGCGCCTATCGAGGCAGAGAGACAATGAACGGCCAGAACATCAGAATTCGCCTCAAGGCGTTCGATCATCGTATTCTCGACGCCTCGACGCGTGAGATCGTGGCGACCGCGAAGCGGACCGGCGCGCAGGTGCGGGGTCCGATTCCGCTGCCGACCAAGATCGAGAAGTTCACCGTCAATCGCTCGCCGCACGTCGACAAGAAGAGCCGCGAGCAGTTCGAAATGCGCACCCACAAGCGGCTGCTCGACATCGTCGATCCGACTCCGCAGACCGTGGACGCCTTGATGAAGCTCGACCTCGCCGCCGGCGTTGACGTCGAGATCAAGCTCTAAGGCGCCACACGGCAGAGCGCAGAAAAGGACGAGAACGATGCGTTCCGGTGTGATCGCACAAAAGGTCGGAATGACCCGCGTCTACACGGACGGTGGAGAGCACGTGCCCGTCACGGTGCTCAGGCTCGCGAACTGTCAGGTCGTGGCCCACCGCACCAAGGACAAGAACGGCTACGTCGCCATGCAACTCGGCGCCGGTGCCCGTAAACCCAAGAACGTGCCGAAGGCCGAGCGTGGCCACTTCGCCGTGGCGAAGGTGGAGCCGAAGCGCGAGGTCGTCGAGTTCCGGGTGAACGACGACGCTCTGATCCCGGTCGGTGCCGAGATCACGGCCGACCATTTCGTGGTCGGTCAGTTCGTCGACGTCACCGGCACCTCGGTCGGCAAGGGTTTTGCCGGCCCGATGAAGCGGTGGAACTTCGGCGGCCTGCGCGCGACGCACGGCGTGTCGATCTCCCACCGTTCGCATGGTTCGACCGGCGGCCGTCAGGATCCGGGTAAGACCTTCAAGAACAAGAAGATGGCCGGCCATCTCGGTGTCGAGCGGGTGACCACCCTGAATCTCAAGGTGGTGCAGACCGACGTTCTCCGTGGCCTCATCCTGGTCGAGGGTGCGGTCCCGGGCGCCAAGGGCGGCTGGATCACGGTGCGTGACGCAGTGAAGAAGTCGCTGCCGAAGGACGCTCCGCGGCCGGGCAAGTTCCGTCTGCCGAACGGCGACGGCGCTGCGGCGACCGAGGCTGCGGCCGCGCCGGGCGAGGGAGCGTAAGATGGAATTCAAGGTCACCACCCTCGACGGTGAGACATCGGGCTCGATCGAGCTCTCGGCCGACATCTTCGGCCTGGAGCCGCGCGCCGATCTCATCCAGCGCTGCATCGTCTGGCAGCTGTCGCGTCGTCAGCGCGGCACTCACGCGGTCAAGAACCGCGCCGAGATCTGGCGGACCGGCAAGAAGATGTACAAGCAGAAGGGCACCGGCAGTGCCCGTCACGGCTCGGCCCGCGTGCCGCAGTTCCGTGGCGGCGGCCGCGCCTTCGGTCCGCAGGTCCGCAGCCACGCGATCGAGCTGCCCAAGAAGGTGAGGGCGCTCGCGCTGCGCCACGCCCTCTCGGCCAAGGCCAAGGACGGCGGCATCGTGGTCCTCGACCGCGCTGCGCTCGACGACGGCAAGACGAAGACGCTGAAGGCGCGCTTCGCCAAGCTCGGCTTCGAGAACGCCCTGATCATCGACGGCGCCGAGCTCGAGTCGAAGTTCACGCTCGCGGCCCGCAACATTCCGAACATCGACGTGCTGCCGGTGCAGGGCATCAATGTCTACGACATCCTGCGGCGCCACAAGCTCGTGCTGACGCGCGCCGCGGTCGATGCGCTGGAGGCGCGCTTCAAATGACCACCAGGGACCCGCGCCACTACGACGTGATCGTCAACCCGATCATCACCGAGAAGGCGACGACGGCGTCGGAGCACAACCAGGTGCTTTTCAACGTCCGCAAGACCGCGACGAAGCCGCAGATCAAGGACGCGGTGGAGAAGCTGTTCGACGTCAAGGTGAAGTCCGTCAACACGCTGATCCGCAAGGGCAAGCTGCGACGGTTCCGGGGCGTCAAGGGAGAGACCTCCGACGTCAAGAAGGCGATCGTGACCCTCGAGGAGGGTCACCGGATCGACGTGACCACGGGGCTCTAGGGGAACGGCGATGGCACTCAAGACTTTCAAGCCGACGACTCCGGGCCAGCGCCAGCTCGTCCTCGTCGACCGGTCGGCCCTCTACAAGGGCAAGCCGGTCAAGGCGCTGACGCAAGGCAAGAGCTCGAGCGGCGGCCGCAACAATCTCGGCCGCACCACGGTGCGGTTCCGCGGCGGCGGCCACAAGCAGGCGCTGCGTCTCGTCGACTTCAAGCGCTCGAAGTTCGACCAGCCGGCTCAGGTGGAGCGGATCGAGTACGATCCGGGCCGCTCGGCCTTCATCGCCCTGATCAAGTATCCGGACGGTGAGCTCGCCTACATCCTGGCGCCGCAGCGCCTCGCTCCCGGCGACACCGTGGTGTCGGGCGAGCGGGTCGACGTGAAGCCCGGCAACGCGATGCCGCTCGCCTCGATCCCGATCGGGACGATCGTGCACAACGTCGAGCTGAAGATCGGCAAGGGCGGGCAGATCGCACGGTCCGCCGGCACCTACGCGCAGATCGTCGGTCGCGACCGCGACTACGTCATCCTGCGGATGAATTCGAACGAGCAGCGCCTGGTGCACGGCCGCTGCATGGCGACGGTCGGGGCCGTTTCGAACCCCGATCACATGAACACCTCGATCGGCAAGGCGGGTCGGTCCCGCTGGCTCGGTCAGCGGCCGCACAACCGCGGCGTCACGATGAACCCGGTCGACCATCCGCACGGCGGCGGCGAAGGCCGCACCTCCGGCGGACGTCATCCGGTGACCCCGTGGGGCTTCCCGACCAAGGGTAAGAAGACCCGTAAGAACAAGAGCACCACGAAGTTCATCGTTTCGAGCCGCCACGCGCGGAAGAAGAAGTAAGGAAGCACGAAATGGCGCGCTCCGTTTGGAAAGGCCCGTTCGTCGACGGCTATCTGCTGAAGAAGGCGGAAACCGCCCGCGCGTCCGGCCGACACGACGTGATCAAGATCTGGTCCCGGCGTTCGACGATTCTGCCGCAGTTCGTCGGGCTCACCTTCGGGGTCCACAACGGCCACAAGCACGTCCCGGTGCTGGTGACCGAGGAAATGGTCGGGCACAAGTTCGGCGAGTTCTCGCCGACCCGCACCTTCCACGGCCACTCCGGCGACAAGAAAGCCAAGCGGGCGTGAGCCGAGGAAACGAGAGATGAGCAAGACAGCACGTCCGCGCAGCCTCGCCGACAACGAGGCCAAGGCGGTCGCCCGGATGCTCCGGGTCTCGCCGCAGAAGCTGAACCTGGTCGCGCAACTCATTCGCGGCAAGAAGGTGCAGACTGCGCTGGCGGACCTCGAGTTCTCGCGCAAGCGTATCGCGCGCGACGTCCGCAAGTGCCTGCAGTCGGCGATCGCGAACGCCGAGAACAACCACGACCTCGACATCGACGATCTCGTCGTGTCGCAGGCGCATGTGGGCAAGGCGCTGGTGATCAAGCGCTTCGTCCCGCGCGGTCGCGGCCGCTCGGGCAAGATTCTGAAGCCGTTCTCGCACCTGACGATCGTCGTCCGTCAGGTCGAAGCCGCAGCATCGTAAGGAGAGGCCCCATGGGTCAGAAGGTCAATCCGATCGGGCTGCGCCTCGGCATCAACCGCACCTGGGATTCTCGCTGGTACGCCGGCAAGAACGAGTACGGCAAGCTGATGCACGAGGACATGGCGATCCGCGAGGAGCTGATGAAGCAGCTCAAGCAGGCCGCGGTGTCGCGCATCGTGATCGAGCGCCCGCACAGGAAGTGCCGCGTCACCATCCACTCGGCCCGGCCGGGCGTGGTGATCGGCAAGAAGGGCGCCGACATCGAGAAGCTCCGCCGCAAGGTGGCCGCTCTCACCAATTCGGACGTCGTCCTCAACATCGTCGAGATCCGCAAGCCGGAGCTCGACGCCCAGCTGGTGGCCGAGTCGATCGCCCAGCAGCTCGAGCGTCGCGTCGCCTTCCGGCGCGCCATGAAGCGGGCCGTGCAGTCGGCGATGCGTCTCGGCGCCGAGGGCATCCGCATCAACTGCTCCGGCCGGCTCGGCGGCGCCGAGATCGCGCGCATGGAGTGGTACCGCGAGGGCCGCGTGCCGCTTCACACGCTGCGCGCCGACGTCGACTACGGCGTCGCGACGGCGTTCACGACCTACGGCACCTGCGGCGTGAAGGTGTGGATCTTCAAGGGCGAGATCCTCGAGCACGATCCGATGGCGCAGGACAAGCGCGCGGCCGAGAGCGATGCGGGCGGCAGCCGTCCGCGCCGTGACGCGGCCTGACGCGCGGTCGCATAAGGACAAGAAAGGCGACGATCCATGCTGCAACCAGCGCGCACGAAGTTCCGCAAGGCGCACAAGGGCCGCATCAAGGGCATTGCGACCAGCGGGACGACTCTGGCCTTCGGCCAGTTCGGCCTCAAGGCGATGGCTCCCGAGCGGATCACGGCCCGCCAGATCGAGGCGGCCCGACGCGCGATGACGCGTCACATGAAGCGTGCCGGGCGGGTGTGGATCCGCATCTTCCCGGACGTGCCGATCTCGAAGAAGCCGCTCGAAGTCCGCATGGGCTCCGGCAAGGGCGCGCCCGAGTACTGGGTGGCGCGCGTGAAGCCGGGCCGCATCCTGTTCGAGGTCGACGGCGTGACCAGCGAGATCGCCCGTGAAGCGCTGACGCTGGCGGCCGCCAAGCTGCCGATCAAGACGCGCTTCATCGAGCGCATCGCCGAGTAAGGACGTGGACCCCATGGCAAAGATCGACGACTTCCGCACCATGACGGTCGACCAGCTCGACGACGAACTCCTGAAGCTGAAGAAGGAGCAGTTCAACCTGCGCTTCCAGAAGGCGACGGGCCAGCTCGAGAACACCTCGCGTGTCCGGCAGGTGCGCCGCGACATCGCCCGTATCAAGACGGTGGCGCAGACGAAGCGCGCAGCCGCCGTGTCGAAGTAGGAGAACGACGATGCCGAAGCGCATGCTGCAGGGTGTCGTGGTGGGCGACAAGCAGGACAAGACCGTCATCGTGCGGGTCGAACGTCGCTTCACCCACCCCGTGATGAAGAAGACCGTGCGTCGGTCCAAGAAGTACCACGCGCACGACGAGGCCAATCTGTACGCCGTGGGCGACACCGTTTGGATCGAGGAGCACCGTCCGATCTCCAAGCTGAAGCGGTGGTCGGTCGTCCAGGGCGAGAAGCGCGCGAAATAGTCCGCGCGCTCAACACGAAAGAACAAGAGGCGGCTCATCATGATCCAGATGCAGACCAATCTCGACGTGGCGGACAATTCCGGCGCGCGCCGTGTCATGTGCATCAAGGTGCTGGGCGGCTCCAAGCGCAAGTACGCGACCATCGGG
Organism: Rhodoplanes roseus; assembly: GCF_003258865.1. Lineage (GTDB taxonomy): Bacteria > Pseudomonadota > Alphaproteobacteria > Rhizobiales > Xanthobacteraceae > Rhodoplanes > Rhodoplanes roseus. Next base: position 22,636 of record NZ_NPEX01000055.1, read on the forward strand.
GACGTCATCGTGGTGTCCGTGAAGGAGGCGATCCCGCGCGGCCGCGTGAAGAAGGGCGACGTCATGAAGGCGGTCGTCGTCCGGGTGGCGAAGGACATTCGCCGCTCCGACGGTTCGGTGATCCGGTTCGACCGGAACGCCGCCGTGCTGATCAATCCGCAGATGGAGCCGGTCGGAACCCGTATCTTCGGACCGGTGCCGCGCGAGCTCCGCGCCAAGAACCACATGAAGATCATTTCGCTCGCCCCGGAGGTTCTGTGATGGCTGCGAAGATCCGCAAGGGCGACAAGGTCGTCGTTCTCACGGGACGCGACAAGGGCCGCACCGGCGAGGTGATCGAGGTGCGCCCGACCGAGAACCGCGCCTTGGTGCGCGGCGTCAACATGGTCAAGCGTCACCAGCGCCAGTCCGCCAACCAGGAAGGCGGCATCATCTCCAAGGAAGCGCCGGTGCATCTGTCGAACCTGGCCGTCGCCGATCCGAAGGACGGAAAGCCGACCCGGATCGGATTCAAAGTTCTGGCGGACGGCAAGAAGGTGCGTGTCGCCAAGCGTTCGGGAGCCGAGATCAATGGCTGAGGACAAGAAGGACGCCAAGAAGGGCGCCAAGCCGGACGCCGGCGCGAAGACCCCCAAGGGCGGCGCTCCGAACCCGAAGGCCGAGAAGGCCGCCGCCAAGGCCGCGAAGGCCGCCGCTCCGAAGAACGCCGGCGGTCCGGTCGAGGCGTTCAAGGGCCCGTCGCGCCTGCGCGTCCAGTACGACCAGACGGTCAAGAAGAAGCTGACCGAGGAGTTCGGCTACAAGAACCAGTTCGAGGTGCCCAAGATCACCAAGATCGTGATCAACATGGGCGTCGGCGAAGGCGTGAACGACCGCAAGAAGGTCGAGCAGGCCGCGGCCGATCTCGCGCTGATCTCGGGCCAGCGTCCGGTGATCACCAAGGCCCGCAAGTCCATCGCGACCTTCAAGGTCCGCGAGGGCCAGGCGATCGGCTGCAAGGTGACGCTCCGCAAGGACCGGATGTACGAGTTCGTCGACCGGCTGATCAACATCGCGCTGCCGCGCGTGCGGGACTTCCGCGGGCTCAATCCGAAGAGCTTCGACGGCGGCGGCAACTACACGCTCGGCGTCAAGGAGCACATCGTGTTCCCCGAGATCGACTACGACCGGGTCGCCGAGGTGTGGGGCATGGACATCACGGTCTGCACCACGGCGCGCAGCGATGCCGAAGGGCGCGCGCTGCTGGCCGCATTCAACTTCCCGTTCCGGCAGTGAGTCGGATTTCGTTTCCGTCTCAGACGCGGAGTTAGGAGCATCGCATGGCGAAGAAGAGCTCTGTCGAAAAGAACGAGAACCGGCGCAAGCTCGTCGCCCAGCAGGCGGAGAAGCGCGCCCGCCTGAAGGCCGAGGCCAACGACAAGAACACGCCGATGGAGGAGCGCTTCGCCGCGGCCCTCAAGCTGGCGGAGATGCCGCGCAACGGTTCGGCGACCCGCATCCGCAATCGCTGCGAGGTGACCGGTCGGCCGCGCGCCTATTACCGCAAGCTCAAGATGAGCCGGATCGCGCTTCGGGAGCTCGGCTCCAAGGGCCTGATCCCGGGCCTCCTCAAGTCGAGCTGGTGAGGAGGGCATCGCCATGAACGATCCGATCGGCGACATGATCACACGCATCCGCAACGCGCAGATGCGCGCCAAGTCGCGGGTGTCGACCCCGGGCTCGAAGCTGCGCGCGAGCGTGCTCGAGGTGCTCAAGAGCGAAGGCTACATCCGCGACTTCTCGGCCACCGAGCACGCGGACGGCCGCACCGAGTTCGATATCGAGCTGAAGTATTTCGACGGCGCCCCGGTGATCCGCGAGATCGCCCGCGTGTCGAAGCCCGGCCGCCGCGTCTACGCCTCGGTCAAGGCGCTGCCGCGGGTCAATAACGGCCTCGGCATCGCCGTCGTGTCGACGCCGAAGGGCGTCATGGCCGACCACGCCGCGCGTGACGCGAACGTGGGCGGCGAGATTCTCTGCACCGTGTTCTAAAGGGGCCAGCATGTCTCGCATCGGCAAGAAAGCGGTGCCGGTCCCGTCCGGAGTCACCGCGAACCTCGAGGGGCAGACCCTCAAGGCGAAGGGCCCGAAGGGTGCCCTGCAGCTCGTTCTTCCCGACGACGTCGTCGTGAAGATGGAGCAGGGCTCCGTGAAGGTCGATCCGCGCAACGAGACCAAGCGGGCGCGCTCCATGTGGGGCACCTCGCGCACTCTCGTCTCGAACCTGTTCACCGGCGTCACCAAGGGCTTCGAGCAGAAGCTGGAGATCGTCGGCGTCGGCTATCGCGCCGCCGTCCAGGGCAAGAACCTGCAGATCGCGCTCGGTTTCAGCCACGACGTCGTCTATCCGATCCCGGAAGGGATCGCGATCGTCACGCCGAAGCCGACCGAGGTGGTGATCAGCGGGATCGACAAGCAGAAGGTCGGCCAGGTGGCCGCCGAAATCCGCGCGTTCCGCCCGCCCGAGCCCTACAAGGGCAAGGGCGTCAAGTACGCTGGCGAATACATCTTCCGCAAGGAAGGCAAGAAGAAATAGCGGAGCGCACGATGTCCAGGCTCAGTATCAAGACGGCGCGGCGCACCAACCGGGTCCGCCGGGCCATCAAGGCGGCGGCCGGCGACCGGCTGCGGCTTTCGGTGTTCCGTTCGTCCCAGCACATTTACGCCCAGGTCATCGACGACCTGAAGGGCGTGACCGTGGCGGCAGCGTCGACGCTGGAGAAGGACCTTCGGTCCAGCCTCAAGACCGGGGCCGACAAGGACGCCGCAAAGGTGGTCGGCAAGCTCCTCGCGGAGCGGGCGGTCGCCAAGGGCGTCAAGGACGTGGTCTTCGACCGCGGCGGCTACATCTATCATGGTCGCGTCAAGGCGCTGGCGGACGGCGCCCGCGAGGGCGGGCTGAATTTCTAGGGCGATGACGGGCGATCGCCCGAGGGAGACGGTTTCAGATGGCACGTGAACACGGACGTGACCGCGACGATCGGGACAGCGAGTTCACCGACAAGCTGGTCCACATCAACCGCGTCGCCAAGGTGGTGAAGGGCGGTCGGCGCTTCGGCTTCGCGGCGCTGGTCGTCGTCGGCGACCAGAAGGGCCGGGTCGGCTTCGGTCACGGCAAGGCTCGCGAGGTTCCGGAGGCGATCCGCAAGGCGACCGACGCGGCCAAGCGTGGCCTGATCCGGGTGCCGCTGCGCGAGGGTCGTACCCTGCATCACGACGTGGCGGGTCGTCACGGCGCCGGCAAGGTCTATCTGCGGGCGGCTCCGGCCGGTACCGGCATCATCGCGGGCGGCCCGATGCGCGCCGTCTTCGAGACGCTGGGCATGCAGGACGTGGTGGCGAAGTCGATCGGCTCGTCGAACCCGTACAACATGGTGCGGGCGACCTTCGACGCGCTGAAGCACCAGGATTCGCCGCGCTCGGTCGCGGCCCGCCGCAACATCAAGGTCTCGTCGCTGCAGTCGCGTCGCCGTGAAGGCGCCGACGACCAGGCCGCGAGCGAGTGAGCGGCCCGGGAGAAGCGACGATGGCGAGCGATACCAAGACCCTCAAGGTCGAGCAGATCGGCAGCCCGATCCGTCGGCGCCACGATCAGCGCGAGACGCTGATCGGCCTCGGCCTCAATCGCATCGGTCGGGTGTCCGAACTGCAGGACACCCCGTCGGTGCGCGGCATGATCACCAAGGTGCACCACCTCGTCCGGGTGGTGGAAGAGTAAGTCTGGTCGCGGCCGGGGTCATCCCGGCCGGTCGGGCCGCCCCCCGCAGGGCGCCGTAATCGACCCGCGCGACCCCGAAGAGACCGAGGAACTGTCATGAAGCTCAACGAGATCGCCGACAAGCCCGGCGCCCGCAAGTCGCGCATGCGCGTCGGCCGCGGCATCGGCTCCGGCAAGGGCAAGACCGGCGGGCGCGGCGGCAAGGGCCAGACGGCCCGCACCGGCGTCGCCATCAAGGGGTTCGAAGGCGGCCAGATGCCGTTGCATCGGCGGCTGCCGAAGCGCGGCTTCAACAACATCTTCGCGCTGACCCTGTGCGAGGTGAATCTCGGCCGGCTGCAGGCCGCGGTCGACAAGGGCCGGCTCGATCCGAACGCCGTGATCGACGTGACGGCGCTGGTCCAGGCCGGCGTTCTGCGTCGTGCCCGCGACGGCGTCCGGCTGCTCGGCAACGGTGCCGACACCCTCACGTCCAAGCTGCAGCTCGAGGTGTACGGCGCCTCGGCGTCGGCGGTCGCGGCCGTCGAGAAGCTCGGTGGCACCGTGAAGGTGCTGGCGCCGCGCAAAGAGACGGGCGAACAGGCCGGCTGATCCCTATATAGCGGGAAACGCCGGCCGGGCGTGCGCCCGGCAGCGGCCACCGGAGCCTCGACATGGTTTCTGCAGCAGAGCAACTCGCAGCCAACCTCAACTTCTCGGCCCTCGCCAAGGCCGAGGAGCTGAAGAAGCGAATCTGGTTCACGCTCGGCGCTCTGCTGGTGTACCGGCTCGGCACCTACATTCCGCTGCCCGGCATCGATCCGGGCCAGTGGGAGCAGATCTTCCGCACCCAGGCGGGCGGCATCCTGGGCATGTTCAACATGTTCGCGGGCGGCGGCATCCACCGGATGGCCATCTTCGCCCTGAACATCATGCCGTACATCTCGGCATCGATCATCATTCAGCTGCTGACCACGGTGTCGCCGGCCCTGGAGAACCTCAAGAAAGAGGGCGAGTCCGGCCGCAAGGTCATCAACCAGTACACCCGTTATCTGACTGTCGTGCTCTCGGTATTCCAGGCCTACGGCATCTCGGTCGGCCTCGAGGGCGCGGGCTCCGTCGTCAGCGATCCGGGCTTCTTCTTCCGCATCTCCACCGTCATCACCCTGACGGGCGGCACGATGTTCCTGATGTGGCTGGGCGAGCAGATCACGGCGCGCGGCATCGGCAACGGCATCTCGCTGATCATCCTGGCCGGCATCGTGGCCGAGCTGCCCGGCGCCCTCGTCGGCATGTTCGAGCTCGGTCGCCAGGGCGCCATGTCGACCGGCGTCATCCTGCTGATCATGGTCATGTCGGTCGCGGTGATCGGCTTCATCGTGTTCATGGAGCGGGCCCAGCGCCGGCTGCTGATCCAGTATCCGAAGCGCCAGATCGGCAACCGGATGTTCGAGGGCCAGACCTCGCATCTGCCGCTCAAGCTCAATACCTCGGGCGTCATCCCGCCGATCTTCGCCTCGTCGCTGCTGCTGCTGCCGACCACGGTCGCCAACCTCAATGCGGGGCAGGGGCCGGAGTGGCTGAGCATCATCACGACGCAGCTCGGACACGGCCGTCCGCTGTTCCTGCTGCTCTATATCGGCCTGATCGTCTTCTTCGCCTTCTTCTACACGGCGATCGTGTTCAACCCGACCGAGACGGCCGACAACCTGAAGAAGCACGGCGGCTTCATTCCCGGCATCCGGCCGGGCGAGCGGACCGCCGAGTACATCGACTACGTTCTGTCGCGCATCACGGTCGTCGGTGCGGCCTACCTGGCGGTCGTCTGCCTGATCCCGGAGATCCTGATCTCCTACGCCTCGGTGCCGTTCTACTTCGGCGGCACGTCGCTGCTGATCGTGGTCAGCGTCACCATGGACACGGTCGCCCAGATCCAGGGCTACCTGCTGGCCCACCAGTACGAAGGCCTGATCAAGAAATCCAAGCTGAGAGGTCGACGTCGATGAGACTGATCCTCCTTGGTCCGCCCGGGGCCGGCAAGGGCACCCAGGCTCAGCATCTGGTCAAGTCCTACGCCATCGTGCAGCTCTCGACCGGCGACATGCTCCGCGCCGCCGTCAAGGCCGGCACGCCGGTGGGGCTGAAGGCGAAGGACATCATGGCCCGCGGCGACCTCGTCCCCGACGAGGTGGTGGTGGCCATCGTGGCCGACCGGATCAGCGAGCCGGATGCGGCCAACGGGTTCATCCTGGACGGCTTTCCGCGCACCGTGCCGCAGGCCGAGGCGCTCGAGCGAATGCTGGCCGAGAAGGGCCTGGCGCTCGATGCGGTCGTCGAGCTCAAGGTCGACGAGAAGGCGCTCCTCCACCGCGTCGAGACGCGTGTGCGCGAGATGACGGCCCGGGGCGAAGCCCTGCGGGCCGACGACAATGCCGATGCCCTGAAGACCCGGCTGGAGGCCTACCGGTCCCAGACGGCGCCGCTTGCGGCGTACTATCAGGGCAAGGGAAAGTTGCGGACGATCGACGGCATGGCGCCCATCGCGGACGTCGGCAAGGCGATCGACGCAGTGTTGAAGACCGCCGCGGGGGAAAGCCGATCCACCTCGGCGGCGGTACGATAAGGCAGTCCTTGGGCGCCCTGGCCGGCTCCGGCCGGCCAGGG
>NZ_NPEX01000559.1 GCF_003258865.1 Rhodoplanes roseus
CCCGCGAGCGAAGCTCGTGGCGGGGAGGGGGCGGGGGTGGGGGGCTCTTTGCTTCGATGATCACGCCCTGCATCGCTCAGCGTCCGAACAAGCCGGCGGGTCGCACCGCCAGCGTGATCAGCAGCAGGCCGAAGCCGACCGCGGGGGCCCAAGAGGGGCCGTAGAAGGTCGCCGTCATGCTTTCCACCACGCCGAGCAGCATGGCGCCGATCAGCGTGCCGGGCAGGCTGCCGAGCCCGCCGAGCACACAGATGGCGAACACGCGGCCGATGTATTCGCGGCCGATCGACGGCTCGATCGGCTGGATGACGATCAGGAAGGCGCCCGCCATGGCGCAGGTGGCGATCGACGCCGCGAAGGCGATGCGGCGGATCTTCACCGGATCGGCCGCCATGAGCTGCAGCGCGACCTGATCCTGCGCCACCGCCATCACGGCGCGCCCGATGAAGGTGCGGGTGAGCAGGAGCTGCAGCACGGCGAGCATCAGCAGCGAGACCAGGCACGGCACCAGCATGCGGAGCGGGATCTGCAGGATGCCGAGGTCGAGCGACCGGTCCATGTAGACGGCGTTGACGTAGCGATAGTCGACGCCGAAGGCCAGGATCAGCCCGACCTCGGTGATGAACAGGAGCCCGAAGAAGAAGGCGAGGCCGCGCAGCGAATCCTGGCCGCGCTTCTCGAAGGCGAGGAAATAGACCTGATAGATCGCGGCGCCGAGCGCGTAGAAGATCGGCAGCGCCAGGATCCCGACCACGATCGGATCGATCCCGAACGCCGCGTTGGCCAGATACGCGACGTAGGAGCCCAGGATGATGAAGGCCGGATGCGCGATGTTGACGATGTCGAGAATGCCGAACGAGATCGAGATGCCGACCGTCACGGCGGCGTAGAAGCCGCCCAGCAGCAGGCCGGCCACCAACGCGTTCAGCACCAGATCGAGTTCGAGCATCGATGTCCTCGGTGACGGACTTGTTCGTGGGGACGCGCCCGGCCTGGGCCGGAGCGCGACGGATGGTTCGCCGCCGCCGGAGGCGGTCCGGCGAAGGGATGGCGACGCGACCGGCGAGACGCCGACGAGGGAACGGCACCACGTGCGACGCGGATCGAAGCGCGCGCCGGTGCTCCGATACGTGCAGCCTCGACGACGCGTGCGCGCAACGACGCGTGCGCGCGATGAAACGTGGTGATGCAGTGCGCCAGACGCGCGAAAAATCTCCTCTCCCCGACGTTGTCCTCTTCGGCCCGGTCGTTCGTGCGCCGGGCTCGTCCTTGCTTGGCCGTCAGTGTGCAGGACGGCGCGCCGCTTGGCTAGAGTGGTTTTGATGCAGAGTGGGCAGGACCGTGGGACGGGGAGCTTTCAGGTTTTCTCGGTCGTCCCGGGGCGGCGCGACCGGGCCGG
>NZ_NPEX01000560.1 GCF_003258865.1 Rhodoplanes roseus
CGGGTTCGCACCTTCGTGCGCCCCGGAACGACGAGCTTTCGAGAAGGAGAGACACCATGGACGACGTCACCCGTCCCGACACCCGCTACGCGCGGGGCCTGAAGAATCTCGCGGCGATCGACGGCGCCGCGGGGCAGCGCGTGATCGACGCGCTCGCCGACATCGCGCCCGACTTTTCGCGCATGGTGATCGAGTTTCCGTTCGGCGACGTCTACGACCGCCCGGGCCTCGACCTGCGCTCGCGCGAGATCGCCACCATCGCGGCGCTGGCGGCGCTCGGCCACGCACGGCCGCAGCTGGAGGTGCATCTGCACGCGGCGCTCAATGTCGGCGTGAGTCGCGAGGAGATCGTCGAGATCCTCATGCAGATGGCCGTCTATGCCGGCTTCCCGGCGGCCCTCAACGCGCTGTTCGCCGCCAAGCAGGTGTTTTCGGAACGTGACGCCGAGGCGGCTCGCGCCGGGGCGTGACTCGGCGCGTCATCCGGGCGTTCGAAGATACCGGCCGGACGCCCGGGCCGGGGTCGAGGATCGGCCTTGCCTCACCATCCTGCCCCCGTCGCGGCGCCGAGAAACCCGCGCCGCGGCGGCGCGTTGGCCCCTGACAAAGCCCGCCGGCGGTGGCTCTCACCGGCGGCGGGAAACAAGGAGGCCACGTATGACCGCCAAGCCGCCGCCCGTCCCCGTGGAGAACCAGAGCCCGCACGGCACCGGGGATGCGAACGCACCGGATGTCGGCTCCGGCCTGCCGAGCAAGACCCGTCAGGTCGCCGGCAAGGATCCGGACCAGCAGGGCCGCCAGGGCAACAGCAAGATCAACACCACGCATCAGGGCTATCAGCAGGACCGCTGAGTGGCCGGACCGGAGGAGGCACCATGTCGACCTCGACCAAGACTCCGAACAGCATCCGCCAGGGCGGTCCGGGCTCGTCGCACCAGGACGCCAACGAGCCGCGCCGCGACCTCAAGCCGCCGCCCGACGATCCGCAGCGCACCCGCAGCGACGTCTCGGGCGGTGGCGGCGTCGCCGACGGACACCACACCCACGATCCGGACCGCAAGTAACGGCGGCGATCGAGCCGATCAGGCGAGGAGACACGCGAGATGGCGAACGCCAGCAGGAAGAACATGGGCGTCGGCGCGCAAGGGAAGGGCGACGGCACCGGCGCGAACACCGAGGTCGACAAGGACATTCTGCCCGACAACATGGTGCTGTCGAACCGCGACAAGGCGCGGCATCCGGAGGAGCGTGGCCTCGACGGCAAGTTCATCCAGACCGAGCAGTTCCAGGACCACAGCACCGATCGATTGTCCGAGGAGTGAGCCCGGCGGGCGGTTGCCCTGACGCACAACCCTCGTGGTGAGGAGCGGCCGCAGGCCGCGTCTCGCCCCCCAAACG
>NZ_NPEX01000561.1 GCF_003258865.1 Rhodoplanes roseus
CCTTACCGTGGGTGGGCCTTTTGATGGCGAACGAGGGAACCCGGGAACGGTTGCGGAAGCGCCTGGAGGCGATCCCGCGTCGAATGTCGGGTGGAGATCGGCGACGCGGCCGACCGATCGATATGAAGTCCAGTCCACATGAAAGGAGGCCCGCCGGTCGGCAGGCCTCCTGAACGTCGCTGTCGATCTGCGCTGTGTCGAGACTCAGCGGCCGGGACCGCCGCCGCCGCCCGGACCGCGTCCACCACCGCCACCCGCACCCGCGGCGGGACCACCGCCACCGGTCGGGCCGCGGCCGCCGCCACCACCCATTCCGGTCGTGCCGCCGCCACGCGGGCCGCCGCCCGTCATGCCGCCGCGCGGCGAACCGGGGGCCACGCCCTGCCGCATGCCGGGACCGCCGCCGTCACGCATTCCGGGCGGGCCGCCGCGTCCCATGCGATCCGGACCGGGACCGCGGCCCATCTCCGGCCGCCCCCGCTGCGGGCCGCCGTCGAACCGCCGATATCCCTCGCCGTAATGCCGTCGCGGTCCGGGACCGCCGCGGCTCCATCCATGCCACCCGAGCGGGCCGCCCCATCCGAAGCCGCGTCGCCACGCGAAGCCGCAGCGGTACCAGCCCGGTCCATGCCAGCCACCGTCGTACCAGCAGTACCGGCGGCCGCCGTACAGGAACTGCACCGACTCCGTGACGTCGATCGCATCGGCTGCCGCGCGTGCGGCGCCCGTCGCGCCCAATGGCGCGGCGTGCAGCGCCGGGCTGAACGAGAGCGCGGCTGCTGCCACTGCGAAACCCAACAGGTGACGTTTCATCTGGTTCTCCTTGTGAGGAGCCAACGCCTCAGCTTCTGCACGGTTCAGCGCCTGCTGCATTACCGATTTGTGAGGTTCGCCTCGCCGCAGCGTCGGCGAGAGCGCGCCACACCGCGAGCGGAGTGGCCGGAAGATCGAGATGTCCGACGCCGCGATCGGCCAAGGCGTCGACGATCGCGTTGACGATCGCGGCGGGCGCCGCGACGGTTCCGGCCTCGCCGGCCGGCTTGGCGCCGACCAGGTTGGAGGCGCAGGGAACGCCGCGCAGCGCGAGGTCGAAGGGCGGCAGGTCGGCGGCGTGCGGCATCGCATAGTCGGCGAAGCTCGCCGCGACGGGCTGGCCCGATCCCGGCTCGTAGACGACCCGCTCGAGCAGGGCCGAGCCGACGCCCTGGGCGACGCCACCGGCGAGCTGCCCGGCCACCACCATCGGATTGACGGCGACGCCCGCGTCGTGGACGGCGCGGTAGTCGAGAAGCGCGACCGTGCCGGTCTCGGTGTCGACCGCGACGACGGCGCCGTGGCGTTTCAGCGAAGATCGCACCAGTGAGCCCAAAAGGCCGTCCCCAAAGCGACGAATGC
>NZ_NPEX01000562.1 GCF_003258865.1 Rhodoplanes roseus
GGCTCGCGGCCGCGCGGCCGCAGCGCGAGGTCGATCCGGTCGAGGCCAATGCGCTGCACGGCGGCCGGATGTCGCTGGTCGGCAGCCTGGTGGTGGCCGCCAAGACGGTGTGGTCGAGCGGGGTCGGCGCCTCGGTCGGGCTGGAGGCCGGCTACACCCAGCTGGCCAGCGGGATCGCGTCGCGGCTCGGCATCGCCTTCCGGCTGCGGCGCGGCGACCTGCGCGTGCTGGTCGGCTGCGGCGCCGCCGGCGCCATCGCGGGCGCCTTCGCGGCACCGCTCGCCGGTGCCTTCTACGCCTTCGAGCTGGTGATCGGCACCTATTCGGTGGCGAGCCTCGCCCCGATCGCCACCGCGGCCGTGGCGGGCTACGCGGTCGCCGGTGCGATCGCGCCCACCCATATCGGCATCGTGGCGCCGCAGCCCGGCGCCGTCGCGCCGCACGAGCTGCTGCTCGCCGTGCTGGTCGGGCTGGCGATGGCGGCGCTCGGCATCGCGGTGATGCGGTCCGTGGCCGGGGTCGAGGCGCTGTTCGCCCGCCTGCTGCGGCCGGCGCTGCGCCCCTGCCTCGGCGGCCTCGTCGTCGGCGCGCTGGCGCTGATCACGCCGCAGGTGCTGTCCTCCGGCCACGGCGCGCTGCACCTCGTCGGCGTCCTGGACCTGCCGCTGAAGACCGTGGCGCTGATCCTGGTGCTCAAGATCGTCGCCTCGGTGGTGTCGCTCGGCTCCGGGTTCCGCGGCGGCCTGTTCTTCGCGTCGCTGCTGCTCGGCGGGCTCGCCGGCCAGCTCTTCGCCGGGCTTTTGGTGCTGTATGTCCCGGGGATGCGGATCGACCCCAATGTCTGGTCGATCGTCGCGATGAGCGCGCTCGCCGCCACCGTGGTGGGCGGGCCGCTGACCATGACCTTCATCGCGCTCGAATCGACCGGCGATCTGTGGCTCACGGTCGCCGTGATGGTGGCCGTCATCGTCGCGGCGCAGGTGACGCGCGAGCTGTTCGGCTACTCGTTCGCCACCTGGCGGTTCCACCTGCGCGGCGAGACCATCCGCAGCGCCGCCGACATCGGCTGGATGCGCGACCTGACGGTCGGCCTGATGATGCGGGACGCCCGCACCATCCCGGCCGACGCCACGGTGGCGGACCTGCGCCGCACCTATCCGCTCGGCTCCACCGGCCAGGTGGTCGCGGTCGACGACGGCGACGTCTATGCCGGCCTGGTGATCGTGGCGGAGGCGCACGCGGCCGAGCACGCCGACACGGAGCCGCTGCGCGACCTCGCGCGCTTCAAGGACGAGATGCTGTCGCGGAGCATGACGGCCAAGCAGGCCGCCGCGGTGTTCGAGCGCACCGAATCGGAGGCGCTGGCGGTGGTCGACTCGGCCGAGTCGAGGA
>NZ_NPEX01000563.1 GCF_003258865.1 Rhodoplanes roseus
CGCCGGCCGACCGGTCCGACGGCAAGCCCGCGGGTGTCCGTAAACCGAAGAGCACCGAGCGGCCGCCCGGTGCCCCCGCCACGCAGAAGCAGCGCTCCGACAAGCCCGCGGCGCCGCCGACCGGATCGGCCGTGATCGCGATCGATCCCGCCGGCATGCTGGCGGCGCAGTCGCGTCTCGCGGTCCGCCTGGTCGCGGGTCTGCAGACGGAGAAGCCCGACGCCGCCAATCTCGTGGTCTCGCCGGCCAGCCTCGCCATGGTGATGACGCTGATCGATCTCGGCGCCGACGCGCGGATGAAGGCGGCGCTCGCCCGCACGCTCGCCTTCGTGGGTGACGTCCCGGCCGCCAAGCCGGGGCCGCGGGCGGCGGAGAATCAGAAGGGCCGCAAGGGGGACCGCGGCCGCACCGCCGCCGCGTCGCCGCCGGCGCCCGATCTGGCCGGCCTGCGGACCATCGTCTCGACCCTGCAGTCCGACAAGGATCTGGCCGAGGCGCTGTCGGTCGCCAACGCGATCTGGATCGATCCCGCCGCCAAGCCGAAGGACGCGACGCTCGCCGCCGTGACGGCGGCCGGCGGCGAGGTGTTTCGCGAGCCTCTCGGTACGCCGGCAGCCCTCGCGGCGATCAACGGTTGGGTGCGCGAAAAAACCCGCGGCATGATCCCGGCCATGCTGGACCGCGTGCCGGCCGATCCCGGCCTCGTCGCCATCGACGCGCTCTACTTCAAGGATCGCTGGCGCACCGCCTTCGCGGCGAGCCGGACGCGGCCGGCACCGTTCACGCGCCTGGACGGATCCGCCGTCGACGTGCCCATGATGGCCGGCACCATCGAGGCGGCGCCGATGCGCAGCGACGACGATGTGGTCGCCGTCGAGCTCGCCTACACCAATCCGCGCTTCGCCTTGGTGCTGCTCACCAGCAAGGACAAGCCGCGCCGCGCCGCCGATTTCGGAGCCGCGTTGAGGTGGCTCGACGGCCGTGACTTCGCGCCCGCCGCCGTCGACCTCTCGCTGCCGCGCATCAAGCTGGAGGAGCGCGCCGAGCTGCTGCCGGTGCTGGACGCGCTCGGCCTGAAGGAGGCGCGCATGTCGCCGACCGCGCTCGAGGGATTCGGGCCGGGGCAGCGCATCGCCGACGTGATCCAGAAGACGGTGCTGACCATCGACGAGGCCGGCACCGAGGCGGCGGCGGCGACCGCGGTCGTCACGGTCCGCTCGGCGATCCGCACCCAGAATGTCCGCGTCGCGTTCGACAGGCCGTTCTGGTTCGCGCTGCGCGACCGCGACACCGGCATGGTGCTGCTCGCCGGCTATGTCGGCGATCCGGGCCGCGCCATGGCGACGGCGGCCGCGGCGCCCGAGCCGCCGCCGGCCGCG
>NZ_NPEX01000564.1 GCF_003258865.1 Rhodoplanes roseus
CGATCTCGCCACTCCGGCGCCGGTCCTTGCCACCTCCGCCGCCGCTCCGCTCGCCGCGGCGCCGGTCTCACCCCCTGCCGGGCTGCCGCCATGCTCCAGCGCTTCCGCACCCTGAAAGGCGTCGTCGCCTCGCTGCGGACCTATTACGGCCGGCGGGAGCACCGGGTCGGGCTGGACCGGCTGTACGGCCGGTTCGTGCGGAGCGGCGATCTGGTCTTCGACGTCGGAGCCCATGTGGGCGACCGGGTCGGGGCGTTCCGGCGGCTCGGGGCCCGGGTGGTGGCGGTCGAGCCGCAGCCCCAGCTCGTGAAGGTCCTGGCCCTGCTCTACGGCCGCGACCGCGCCGTGACGATCGAGCCGGTGGTGATCGGCCGCACCGACGGCTTCGCCGAGATGCTGATCAACCACGCCAACCCGACGGTCTCGACCGCGTCGGCGGACTTCGTCGCGGCCGCCGCGGGCGCGCCCGGCTGGGAGCAGGAGACCTGGACCGAGCGCCTCGAGATCACCATGACGACCCTCGATGCACTGATCGCGCGGCACGGCGTGCCGGCCTTCATCAAGATCGACGTCGAGGGCTTCGAAGCCGAGGCCCTGGCCGGGCTGTCGGCGCCGGTCGCGGCGCTGTCCTTCGAGTTCACCACCATCCAGCGTGACGTCGCGGTCGCCGCGCTCGAGCGCTGCGCCGCGCTCGGCTACCAAAAATTCGATGCGTCGCTCGGCGAGTCGCATGCCTTCGTGCACGGCGCCTGGCAGACCGCGGAGCAGATGAAGGTCTGGATCGCCGGCCTGCCGCAGGAGGCGAACTCCGGCGACGTCTATGCGATCCGCTGAGGCGGCGATCGCCGTGCCGGTCCCGGCGCTACCGCCGGGCCGCCGTCGCGCGCCGGGCCTCGCCGTCCTGCTGATCGCGCTCGCCGGATTCGTGCTCACGCTCCTGGTGTTCTGGCCCGGCGTGATGACGTTCGACGCGCGCTTCGTGCTCGCCGCGGCCCGCGCCGGCACCTATGGCGACTGGCAGTCGCCCGTGATGGCGTGGCTGTGGCGGCTGATCGATCCGCTCGCGCCGGGCCCGCGCAGCATGCTGCTGCTCACGACGGCGCTGTACTGGAGTGGCTTTGCCCTCATTGGACTCGTGCTGGCGCGCCGCACGCCCTGGCTCGGCCCGGTCACCACGGCGCTCGGCTTCGTGCCATCGGGATTCATGTTCCTCGGCATCCTCTGGCGCGACATCCTGTTCGGCTGCGTCTGGCTTCTGGCCGCGGCACTGGCGCTTGCAGCGAGCAAGAAAGAGCCCCCCACCCCCGCCCCCTCCCCGCCACTCGCTTCGCGAGCGGGGGGAGGGGAGTCGAAGCGCTTCGGTCCCCCTCCC
>NZ_NPEX01000565.1 GCF_003258865.1 Rhodoplanes roseus
GCCAGCAGGTCGGTCTGGCGGGCGATCTCCTGCACGATGGTGATCTTCTCGGCGATGGTGCGCATCGCCTCGACGGCCCGGCTCACCGCGCCGCCGCTCTTCTCCGCGTCCGCCGCCGACTGCCGGGCGATGGTCTCGGTCTGGGTGGCGTTGTCGGCGTTCTGCTTGATGTTGGACGCCATCTCCTCCATCGACGAGGACGCTTCCTCGGCCGAGGCCGCCTGCTCGGTCGCGCCCTGCGACAGCTCCTCGGAGCTCGACGACAGCTCCTGGCTGCCGGACGACACGTTGTCGGCGGCGTTGAGCGACTCCGTCACCACCTGGCGGAGCTTCTCCACCATGCGCTCCAGCGCGATGCCGAGCATGTCCTGGTCGGAGAAGCGCTGCACCCGGACGGTCAGGTCGCCGTTGGCGATGGTGTCGGCGACCGCCGCATTGGTGCGCAGATTGGCGGTCATGCGCTCGAAGGCGATGCCGAGCGCATCGCGATCGGACAGGCGCTTGAAGGCGACGTTCAGGTCGCCGTCGGCGATCTTGTCGGCGACCGCCGCGGTGGCCCGCAGGTTCGCCGTCATGGTGTTGAGCGAGTCGATCAGGTCCTTGACCTCGTCGTTGCTCTTGATCGTCACTGTGGTGTCGAGGTCGCCCAGGGCGACCGACTGGGCCAGCTCGCCCGCCCGGGCGAGGCCGCGGGAGATCGACAGCGCCATCCAGATCGCGATGCCGGCCGCGAGCGCCATGGCGGCGGCGACGATGCCGATCAGCAGCAGGCGCGCGTTCTCGACCTCCTGCACGGCAGCGGCCTTGGCGGCGGCGACCCGCTTCTGGTTCACCTCGACGACGGTGGCGAGGTTCTTCTGCATCTCGGCCACGGCCTGGCGGCCCTGGGTGCTCGACAGCACCCGGGCCTGCTCCATGTCGCCCTGGCGCACCGTGTCGCGGACACGATCCTGAAGGACGGCGAGCTGCTGCAGGGTCGACCGGGTCGCCCCCCACAACGCCTTGTTCTGGGCGCTCGCGGTCTCGTCCGCCCGCTCGATGCGCGAGGTCAGAGACTGCCGCTCCTTGGCGATCTCGGTGTCGTAGGTCGCCACCTCGTCCTTGCTCGACGCCATCACCAGGTTCTTTTCAGAGCGAACCAGTGAAAGCAGGCTGTTGTTCAGCTCCAGCGACATCTGCATCCGCTGCACGGGCCCGTCGATCAGCCGTTCGAACGTGCCGTCGAGAGACGTGAGATTGGTGATGCCGACCCAGGCCGTGACGCCGGAGAGGACGATGATGGTCGCGAAGGCGAGAGCGAGCTTGAGCTTGATCGTGAGTCGCATCGGGGGACCTGTCGGAGGAGCCGTGGCGGGGGGACGGAGGCGGG
>NZ_NPEX01000566.1 GCF_003258865.1 Rhodoplanes roseus
CAGCCGTCATGCCGGTGAGGGTGTCCGTGCGCATGAGAATGGCCGTGCTCGTGGCCGTGATCGTGCTCGTGGTGGTGGTGGTGATCACCGGCATGGGCATCGTGACCTCGCTGGGTGCCGGCAAGGACGAGAACTGGTCGAAGCTGACGGCCGGGCAGTCGGGCATCCGCACCATCACGCGGTTTCCGACCGACGGGCTGAAGACCCGCATCGCCGGTTGCGTCGACTTCGTCGCCGCCGAGCCGTTCAGCGCGCCGCTGCTGTCCGAGAAGCTCGCCGAGCTGGCCGTCGACGAGGCGATCGTCCAGTCCGGCATCGGCTCGCCCGGGCGGTTCCCCGGGCCGCTGTTCCTCGGCGTCGCGCCGGTCGAGATCGAGTGGCCGCAGCGGGTCGAGCTCGCCGCCGCCGCCGGCGCCAACGGCAACGCCACCTATGACGACATGCTGCGCGCCGCCGCCACGGGCCGTTTCAAGGCCCACCACGAGCGCTTCCAGTTCGCCTCCGTCGCCGACCACCTGGCGGCCCGCTTCGGCACCCAGGGCATGCCGATCTCGCTGTCGACGGCCTGCGCCACCGGCGCCAGCGCCATCCAGCTCGGCGTCGAGGCGATCCGCCGCGGCGAGACCGACGCCGCGCTGTGCGTCGGCACCGACGGCTCGGTCAACACCGAGAGCCTGGTGCGCTTCCAGCTCCTCTCGGCGCTGACCACTGCCAACGACCCGCCCGAGGAGGCGGCCAAGCCGTTCTCCAAGAACCGCGACGGCTTCGTCATGGCGGAAGGCGCCGGCGCTCTGGTGCTGGAGAGCTACGAGTCGGCGAAGGCGCGAGGCGCAAAGATCCTCGGCGTGGTCGAGGGCTGCGGCGAGCTGTCGGACTCGTTCCACCGCACCCGCACCAGCCCGGACGGCAAGCCGATCATCGGCTGCATGAACCAGGCGATCGCCGACGCCGGCCTGACCATCGCGGACATCGACTACATCAACGCGCACGGCACCTCGACGCCCGAGAACGACAAGATGGAGTGCCTCGGCGTCACGGCGGTGTTCGGCGAGCGCGCCGGACAGGTGCCGATGTCGTCCAACAAGTCGATGGTCGGCCACACGCTGTCGGCGGCCGGCGCCGTGGAGGCCGTGTTCACGGCCCTGACGCTGTCGAGCCAGCGCATCCCGCCGACCATCAACTACCAGATCCCCGATCCGGCCATCCCGCTCGACGTGGTGCCCAACGTGGCCCGCGACGCGAAGCTGTCGCACGCGCTCTCCAACTCCTTCGGCTTCGGCGGCCAGAACGTCACCCTGGTGATGGGCCTGGAGCCGGCATGACGGCACGCCACACATCCTCCTGGTCATTCCGGGGCGCGGCGCAG
>NZ_NPEX01000567.1 GCF_003258865.1 Rhodoplanes roseus
CGCCGCCGGCGGCAAGTTCGAGCACACGGCTGCGGCGCTGGCGCGGCTCGCCGATCTCCCGCTGCCGACGATCGAGCGCATGCTCCTGCAGCAGCGCGCCGAGTCGCTCTTGTTCCTGGCCCGGGCACTGGGTCTGGGCTGGGCGACGACGCGCACCATCCTGCAAATGAGGCACGGCGACGAGGGCAACGTGCACGACCAGGGCATCGATCTCGTCCGGTCAAGTTTCGAGCGGATCAAGCGCACGACCGCCGAGCAGGTTCTCGACTTCCAGCGCACCCGTCACGACCTCGCCTGACCTCGGGCCGGATCGGGCGCGGCTCCGCCGCCGTAAAGACGGCCCGGCCTTCGCGCGCGCGCCGCAATGCCGCAAGGCGCTCGGCGTCCCGGCGGCGCCCCCAGCCGAGATGCCAGACCGCCGCCGCGAGAACCCCACCGTCGAACATCAGCTCGATCAGGCCGACCGGCCAGAATTCCATTGCTCTTGCCTCCCGTGATCCCGGTTTTTCGTAGTTCCTCGTGTTCACTCGTAAGAAGCGACTACGGTCCGATGCCGACATCCGCCCGGCGACCACACACGACAGCGGTAATTCAATCCGGGCCTTAACCTTAAATAATCCAATACGCGCGATGCTCGTAGTCGACTTCTTGTTCGATCGGAGACGAGCCGTGTCCTCCCTGCTTTCACGCGTTCGAATTCTCACGAAGATCTTGGGCCTCATCGCATTGCTCGCGCTCGCCGCGGTCGCCATCGTCGCCTTCGCCACGAGCGCGATGACGGACCTGCGCGACGCGAACCGTCTCACTGAAGCGGCCGGCGACAAGGCCGTGCTGGGCTCCCGCCTCAACACCAATTTCACCGCGATCGGGCGGGCGGAGGCGATGCTGGTCGCCGACCCGCGCCCGGCCGTGATCAAGGACGCGACCGATCAGCTCCGGGCCGAATGGAAGCTGGTGGACGAGCGTCTCGCTCCTCTGGAGAAGCTGCGGGCGACGGACGACGACCGGCGCTATCTGACCGAGCAGGCGCCGCTGATCGCGGCGGTCCGGCGCAGCTCCGACGGGCTCGTCGCCTTCGCGGCCGGGCTCGGCGAGGCACCGGACCCGGCGCAGCGCAACGAGCTGCTCGCCCGCGCCGCCGCCAGCCGCGCGGCACAGGACCAGGCCCGCAACCGGACCCGCGTCTACTTCGACGAGTTGCAGCGGGCCAAGCGCCGCCTCTCGGAAGAGGCGCAGGCGACCTACGAGACCGGGACGCGCACCATCGTCACGATCGCATCGGTCGGCATCGGCCTCGCCCTGCTGCTCGGCATCCTGGCGGCGCGCTACGGCATCGTCCGGCCGATGCTGGACATGACCGGGGCC
>NZ_NPEX01000568.1 GCF_003258865.1 Rhodoplanes roseus
GGCGCGGCGCGCGAAACGCTGCGCTCCGCCAGCAGCACGTGCAGGACGCGGGGGAGTCCGTGGTCTCGGCCGGCGGTCGAGAGGTCGGTCATGGCCGATGCTGCAGGCAAGCGCCGTGCCGCGGCGCGGCTGCTATGCCCGGCGGCGGCCGGGTGCGGCGGGCCGTGTCGCCGGCGGCATGGTCGTCGCGCTGCCGAGCTGGCCGAGCGCCCATTCGCTGAAATGCTGCACCTTGGCGAGCTTGGCGCGCTCGACGCCGGTCACGACGTAGTACCCGAGCGCCGATGGCAGCCTGATCGAGAACGGCTCGACCAGCCGCCCGCGTGCAATATCACCGCGCACCACCGAGCTGCGTCCCATCGCGACGCCGAGCCCCTCGATGGCGGCTTGGTATGACGGGTACAACAGGTCGCAGGTGATCTCGGAGGCGAAGGCGATGCCGGAGACGCCGGCCTTCTCCTGCCACAGTGGCCAATCGTCGCGCAGGATCAGCGGCGAGGCGGTGCGGATCACGGTGTGGCGGGCCAGATCCTTCGGGCTGCCGAGCCCGCGCCCGGCCTCGAGCAGCGCCGGCGAGCAGACCGGGAACAGCTCCTCGGCTCCGATCTTGTGGGCCACCATGCCGGGCCAGTCGGCGCCGGTGCCGTACTGGATCGAGACGTCGTAGTCCTGCGGGTCCATCTCGATCAGCGGAACGAGGGTGCGCACGCGCAGCCCGATGGTCGGATGGCGGCGGATGAAGTCGCCGAGATTGGGGATCAGGCTCTTGATCGCGAAGGTGCCGAGGCACGCGATGGTGAGCACGTCGCCGCGCTGCCGGTCGATGGCGCGGTCGGTGGCGACCAGAACCTCGGTGATGGCGGCGCGGGCCGAGGTGAGATACTCGTGCCCCGCCTCGGTGAGCCGGATCGCGTTGCCGTCGCGCACGAACAGCTTCAGTCCCAGCAGATCCTCGAGATTCTTGATCTGATGGCTCACCGCGCCCTGGGTGAGGTTGAGCTCGGTGGCGGCCTGGGTGAAGCTGAGATGACGAGCCGTCGCCTCGAAGGCGCGCAGCCCCGACATCGACGGAAGACGCCGCAACATCGTGGACACTCCGGACGAAGACGGCCCGACCCATCGGTCCGGCCCGAACCCGGTATACAAACCGGACCCTTCGGTGCGACCGGACCCCTCGGTCCGGCCGCGGACGCAGATTAGAATTACTAATGGCCTTCTGAAAAGCTTTCGTTTGTGCCGGGCCGGGCGGCGGGCGCTACTGTCGCCCAACGCCGCCGGCCGCGCGTCTCCGATGCGCCCGCGCGGCACCGGATCCTTCGCGGCGCGTTGCCGTCCGGGTCC
>NZ_NPEX01000056.1 GCF_003258865.1 Rhodoplanes roseus
GCCGCGCCGCCTTGCGACGGCGGTCGAGGATCTGCCCGGTCGCGCCATGCGCACCGGAGACGAGCGTCCAGATCCGCTCGTGCTCCGGGCCACGCGCCCGCCAGGCCCGCACCATCTCGATCGCGACCGGATTATCGGGATCGTTATGGAGGCGGATCATCAGGTCGATCGCCTCGTCGAGCAGCCGGTTCGACTCCGGCGTCGTGTCGCTCATCGGTTGGTTCCGGCCCGCGGGCGACCGACCTCCGGCGCCTCGCCACGCCCTTGATACACCCGAAGGCGCCGAATTTTCTCCCCTGCCCGACGGTTCGGATCTCGACCGCTCAGATCAGGCCGGCCCGGATCACGACATGGCGGTAGGCCTCGTGCACCAGGGCCCAGGTGCGGCTCACCGATAGGCCGAGCTCGCCGGCGACCTCGGCGATGGTGCGCCCGCCGATGCGGTGCATCTCGAAGGCGCGACGCGTGCGCTCCGGCAGCTCGTCGAGCGCGGCCGCGACACGCGCGAGCTGCTGGCGGTCGCAGACGATGGTCTCGGGCGTCGGCGTCGGATCCGAGATCTCGGCGACGATCTCGTCGGGCAGGTCGACGATGTCGGCGAGCCGCTCGCGCCGAAGGTGATTGAGGCCGAGATTGCGCGACACCTGGAACAGATAGGCTTTCGGATTGTGGTTCTCGGTGCCGTCCGCCGGCAGCGAGACGAGCACGCGCAGGAACGTCTCCTGGGTGAGATCCGCCGCCGTCTCGTGCGTCAGCCCGCGGCGGACCAGCGACCGCCTGATGGCGGCCGCGTGCCGGCGGAACAGCATGTGCACATCCCAGACCACCGAACCAAACGCCCCCGTCCCCGGGCCGGCACGCCCGACCCTGCATCGGGTTTAACGGCGCACGAATTTCCCGTGCAAGCGCAATGATTTAGAGGAATTCCAAGATTCCCCGCAGCTGAGCGTCGGAGCACACCGGGTGCAAACGCCGAATCCGCCGGCAGTTCCGCGACATAGTCGCGCCGGCGCGCGTTTCCGGCATCGTCTCGCGGCGCGGTGCGATGCGGCTTCGTTTCGGCAGCGGCGTGACGGAAACAGCACAGAAACGGGCACCGCGGGCCCGCTCGGCGGCTCGCGCCGGTCCGGTCAGACCGCCGCGCCGGCCAGAATGCCGGCCCGCTTGCGCAGGCGCGCGGCGTCGAGCAGCATCTGCGCGGCCCAGCGATAGACGTTGCGCTGACGCACCAGGTCCCGCATCAGCCGCATGCGCTCGCGCTGCTCGGCCGCCGGCATGCGCAGAGCCGCGTCCATCATCGCGCCCATGCTGCGGGTGTCATAAGGGTTGACGATCAGGGCCTCGGACAGCTCGCGCGAGGCGCCGGCGAAGCCCGACAGGACGAGGACGCCCTGATTGTCGTCGCGCGCCGCGACGAACTCCTTCGCCACCAGATTCATCCCGTCGTGCAGGCTCGACACGATGCAGATGTCGGCGGCGCGGAAGATCTCGAAAACCTCGGTGGGCTCGTGGTGCCGGATCGACAGCACGATCGGCTTGTAGTCGGCGCTGCCGTGGCGCGCATTCACCTCCTCGGCGAGCCGGACCGTCTCCGCCTGCAGGGCGCTGTAGGCGCCGAGCTTGCTGCGAGTCGGCGACGCCGCCTGCAGATAGACGAACCTGCCTTTCCATTCGGGATGACGGATCAGCAGGTCGTCGACGGCATGAAGCCGGTCGAGAATGCCCTTGGTGTAGTCGAAGCGTTCGACGCCGACCGCGATGCGCGCCTGCGCGGGCAGGCCGAAGCGGCGCTTCACGGCCTCGCGGCATTCGTCCACCGGCGGCTGGTGGGCGAGCGCCGCCGGCGGCCATTCGATCGAGATCGGATAGGCGCGGACCATGGTCTCGTGGCCGGCCAGAGTCACAGAGCCGTGCTCGCGATCGATCCGACTCTCCATGAAGCGGTCGGCCGCCTCCAGGAAGTTGTTGCAGTGGAAGCGCGTGTGGAAGCCGAGAATGGTGCTGCCCAGCAGGCCGTCGATGATCTCCTCGCGCCACGGGCAGATGCTGATGGTCTCGGCGTTCGGCCACGGGATGTGCCAGAACGTGATCACGGTGGCGCGCGGCAGTCGCCGACGGATCATCCGGGGCAGCAGGGCGAAATGATAGTCCTGCACCAGCACGATCGGATCGTCGCGGTCCGCCTCCTGCACGACCGCGTCGGCGAAGCGCTCGTTGACGAGCTTGTACTGACGCCAATCCTCCTCGCGAAAGGTCGGCCGCACGAAGGCGATGTGACAGAGCGGCCAGAGCCCTTCGTTGGCGAGGCCGTAATAGTAGCCGTCCTGTTCCTCGTCGGAGAGCCAGACGCGCCGGAGCATGTAGGTCGGATCGGCCGGCGGCACCGCGACCTTGTCGTTGCGGTCGACGGTGTCGCGATCGGCCGAGCCGCTGCCGTGGGCGATCCAGGTCCCGCCGGTGGCGCGCATCACCGGCTCGAGCGCCGAGACGAGGCCGCTCGCCGGCGTCTGCAGCGAGATGCCGTCGTCGGTACGGTTGTGGATGTAGGGCTCGCGGTTGGAGACGACCAGGACCTCGGCGTTCGGCAGCTCCTCGACGAGCAGCCGGTGCAGCGTCTTCGGTGACCACTCGACGTGGATGCCGTCGGCATAGGTGCGCTCGACGCGCAGCTCGCCGAGCAGTCCGTGCAGCTCCCGGCCGAGCGGCGAGTCGATGCTCGGGGTACTCTCCGTCACGCCGCCGCCGGTGCGGGCGTCGGCGACGGCGGCCCGCACGGTGCGCACCCAGCTGCGCTGCAGCGCCAGCACCATCGCGAGCGCCAGCAGGCCGAGGCCGGCAGCGACGCCGATGACCGACAGCATCGTGTAGTAGCGCGCCTCGTTGGCCCGCTCCTCGACGAAAGCGAGATCGTGCAGGACCAGCAAGTGCCCCGATACCGGACCGGCGATGATCGGGAAGATGCTGACATGGATGCGCCGTCCGCCGTCCGGAACGGTGGCGAACGTGTCGACCTTGCTGCGCTTCAAGCTGCCGCAGGTGATCGACTTGGGGAACTGCCGGGTGGCGTAGCGCAGCTCGCCCGTCTCCGTGCAGAAGCCGAGGCCGAGGATGCGCTCGTCCTCGGTCAGCCGCTCGAAGAAGGGCCCGAGGTCGAGCCACGGCGTCGCCGCAAGTCCGGCGGCGACCTGATCGCGAATCGAGCGGAACACCAGGCGGGAGCGCAGCTCGATGTCGCGCTTCGACCAGCCTTCGACGATCGCGGAGCCGAGCGGCGCCAAGGCGAGGACCATGATGGCCGCCGCAGCGATCCCGAGCGCGGCGTAGCGCAGGGTCGGGTTGCGCAGCGACATTCGGGAGATCATCCGATTCAGCAGCCCCTCGCGTCTCACGCCCGCCATTCCTCCGATGTGCCCCACTCCGTCGATATCGCCGCCGGTCGTCCGTCCTTCCTTCCGCTCTGCAGCGAGAATCCCGGGCTCGTTTTGGGACAATTCTCCGGACCTGTCGACCCTGCGGTGCAGCCGCACCCCCCGAGCCGGACCGCCCCGAGAGGTCGGCGGCGCGCCCCCGGGTGGAACACGGAGGCACCTTCGAGCATTGCGATCCCGCACTCCTCCCGCGTCCACGGCAGAGCATGACCGGTCCCCTGCGCGACGGCGTCGACGATCAGAACCGGTCTCCGGACGCAGCAGCAGCGCCGCTCGGCGCGACCGGCCCGCGCGTGGCCCTGATCGTGAACGCACGCTCCCGGACCGGCCGCGCCGGATTCGACACGGCATGCCGCCTTCTCGTCGCGCGCGGATGTACGATCGCGGCGGCGCATGCGGTCGCCGATCCGGCGGCGCTTCCGGCCGTGGTCGCCGAGGCGGCGGCCGGGACTCACGATCTCGTCGTGATCGGGGGCGGCGACGGGACGATCAGCACGACGGTGGGCGCCTTCGCGGATCGTGACCGCGTGCTCGGCCTCCTGCCGCTCGGCACTGCGAACAGCTTCGCCAAGGCGCTCGGGCTGCCGCTCGCGCTCGACGAGGCCGTCGATGTGCTGCGTGACGGCGTCGTGGCCCGGGTCGATCTCGGCGTGCTGAACGGTCGTCACTTCGCCAACGCGGTCGCGATCGGCCTGCCGGCCGACATCGCGCGCGGCACCCCGCATCGGGTGAAGCGGTGGGTGGGGCGCAGCGGCTACCTGCTGGTCGCGGCGGTGCGGTTCCTGCGACACCGGGCATTCCGCGCCACGGTGACGCATGACGGCGGGACGGCGACGTTCGAGGCGCTCGAGCTGCGCATCGCCAATGGCGGCTTCCAGGGCGGCGTGCCGGTTCTCCCCACCGCCGACGTGGACAGTGGCGATCTGGTGATCCGCGTGATCAAGGGGCCGTCGCGTCGCGCGCTGTTGCGCGTCTGGCTGCAGGCGCTGCGGGGAACGACGCCGGACACGTCCGATCCGGACCAATCCGATGTCGTGGTGCTGCGGTCGCGCGCCGTTTCGATCGAGACCGATCCGCCGCAGCGCGTCTCCGTCGACGGCGAGGTGGTGATGCGAACGCCGGTGAAGGCCGAGATCGCCCCGCGAGCGCTGCGCGTGATGGTGCCCCGAACAGCAGCACGACATGGTTAAGGCCTGGTAAATTCTGCCACCACTACAGCGTGCAGGAGCCATGTCGGATCGCCGGGCCGGACGAACCATTCTTGCCGCAATCGATGTGCTTTCTAGAGGGGCGTCGGGGGACGTGCGTCGCCAGCCCGGTCACGGAGGCGGCGCGAAGCACGGTGTGGGGAACGCTTTTGATCCGAGTGGGAATCCGCTCGATCCCGATCGGGGTCGCCGCAGTGGTTGCCTTGGGCTTCGTCCTCAAGGCGCCCGGCACGCACGCCGGCCCGTCCGAGATCGGGTTCTACCCGGAACGGCCAAGCCTTTCTGTTTTCGGCACGATTCACCCGGGCCTGTTCCGGCTGCCGACGCCGACGGCGACCGAATCGCCGGTCGCGACCATTCCGTCCCGCAGCATGCGACTGGCCAGCCTCGATCCGCAGATCGGCGCCGAATCGCTGCTCGGCTCCGACTCCCTGCTCGAGGACGAGGCCTTCACCGAGGCGCTCGGCGTGGTGCAGCGGCAGGCCTCGTTCGACGAGCGATTCGCCTCCTTCGCACCGACCGATTCGTTCGAGGACCGGTTCGGCGTGCCGCGCCGTCCGGCAAGCCCGCCGCCGGCGGTCCTCAGCCTCGCCAGCACCGGCAGCGTGCCGGTGCAGCTCGGCCGTCCGGCCCGGGAGGCCTCGCGGCCGATGGGCCGCGCGCTCGACACGGCCCCGGTGGTCGAGGCGCCGAAGCGCCATGTCCGCCCGGGCCAGTCCAAGCCGGCCTCGCTGCCGCCGGTCGAGGACGACGGCAAGACCGCCATCTACGACATCACCGCCAAGACCGTGTATCTGCCCAGCGGCAAGCGCCTGGAGGCGCATTCCGGTCTCGGCGCCATGATGGACGATCCGCGCAACGTGCATGTGCGCATGCAGGGCGCGACCCCGCCCAACGTCTACAAGCTGACCATGCGCGAGAGCCTGTTCCACGGCGTGCGGGCGCTGCGCATGACGCCGGTCGACCAGGGCCGGATGTACGGCCGCGCCGGCATCCTGGCGCATTCCTACATGCTCGGCCCGAACGGCCAGTCGAACGGCTGCGTGTCGTTCAACGACTACCAGGCGTTCCTGAACGCC
Organism: Rhodoplanes roseus; assembly: GCF_003258865.1. Taxonomy (GTDB): domain Bacteria; phylum Pseudomonadota; class Alphaproteobacteria; order Rhizobiales; family Xanthobacteraceae; genus Rhodoplanes; species Rhodoplanes roseus. The sequence goes on from NZ_NPEX01000056.1 coordinate 5,716, forward strand.
TATCTGCGCGGCGAGGTCACCCGGATCGCCGTGGTGGAGCGCCTCGACGCGCCGCCGCCCGGCAGCCCGAAGGTCGCCTCCAACTGGCTGTCCGACACGCTCGGCAAGCTGTTCAAGGCCGACGACCAGTACGCCAGCGCCGGCGCGCAGTAACGGCGCCATCCTCCGACGCATCATGCCCGCGCTCGCGCGGGCATTCGCGTTTCTGGGGATGACTAAGCCGCCGCCAGCCGGTCGACCCAGCAGCGCCACGCCCGCGCGACGGCGCTCGGCGGGACCCGCGCCGCGAGATCCACCTCGCCCGGCGTCAGCGCATCGACGGCCCCCATCGCCATCGCGGCGGACTGGATCTGCGCGTTGCGGCAGGCCGACACGGCACGGAACACCATGTCCTCGATGTCGCGACCGATCGAGGTGGCGCCGTGGCGGCGCATCAGCACCATGCTGTGCGGGCCGAGCGCGCGGGCGAGCGATGCCGCCTGGGCCGCAGTGGTGACCAGCAGATTGGTGTCGCCGAAGTCGTCGCGGCTGTCCCAGAACGGAATCGTGGCCCCCATGGTGGCGCCGTGCTGCGTCACCGGCACGAGCGGAACGCCCGACACGCAGAACGGCATCACGGCCGGCGCGTGGTGATGGCAGATCGCCTGCACGTCCGGGCGGAGCCGATAGATCTCGCCGTGGATGAAGCGCTCGCTGTAGAGCGGCTCGGTGCACGGCTCGACCGGCTCCGAATCCTCGCCGAACACGAGAATGTCGTCGGGCCGCACCTGCTCGGGCGGCCGCGAACAGGCGAGGAGGAAGCGGTCCGGCCGGTCCGGATGCCGCACGCTGGCGTGGCCGAAGGCGTCCATCACCTGCTCGTTGGCGAGCACGCGATTGGCGGTCGCGAGAAGGCGCCGCAGCGGATCGAGGTCGGTCACGTCGGCGCTCCGGTCGGGCTCGGCCTCACAGCTTCCATTTCGGCCCCCGCACCACCTCGTCGAGGTCCTTCTCGGACAGGACGCGGGGCAGCGCCTTCAACGCCAGCGCCTCGTCCATCAGCGAGCCGAGCCCGGACACCATGTCGGGATTCATGGCCGGCTTCGGCATGAACTCGTCGCGGATGCGCGCCGAGAGTTTTGGCGAGACGCCGGCGATTTCGGAGAAGGACGACATCGCCTCCGGCGCCGAGTAGAGCCATTCGTAAGTCTCGCGATAGCCGGCCACGAAACGCTTGATCGCCTCGGCCTTCTGGGCGAGCGCCGTGCTGTTGACGATGTGCACCCGCACGGTCTGGTCGCGGGTCGCCGGAACGTCGCTGCCGCGCGCGATCAGCCTGATCTTGCCGTCGTCGAGTTGCTCCAGCCCGAAGGGCGGCGAGGCCCAGCCGATGTCGATCTGCTGCGACATCACCTGGGTGTAGGTCGCCGGCGAGGCGCCGGTGGCGACCGGCTTGGCCTGGCTGTCGTAGTGGCGCAGGAGCTTGAGCAGCGTCGTGTGGGTGGAGGCCCCGTTCGTCGAATAGCCCGCCGTCTTGCCGGCCGCTTCTTTGAGCGAGGTGATCGGCGAGCCGGCCGGAACGTACCAGTAGAGATCGCCCGAGCCGGTGGTGCCGCCCAACAGGATCCGGACCGGCGCCCCCTTCACGAAGGCCGAGAGCACCGCCGTCGTACCGGCCGCGATGCCGATGTCGACCCCGCCCGTGATCACGGCCTGCAGCGTCTCGCCGCCGCCTTGCGTGTAAAGGATCTCGAGATCGAGCCCGTGCTTCTTGAAGATGCCGGCCTTCTGGCCGATCGCCGGGACCACGGTGTCCCAGTTGCCGCGGGCGCCGACCGCGAGCTTGAGCGTGTCGTCGGCACGCGCCGGCAGGACGGCCAGGGCGAGCGCGAGCCCCGCAGCGGCGAGCCGGCTCAGAAGCGGAAAGCGTGTCATCGGGGGCTCCTTGTCTCGGGTCAACGGGAGACGGCGGGGGCGCCGTGCCGGGCGAGCCGCGCCAGCCCGGCATTGGCCAGGATGGCGAGCCCGAACAGCACGAGCACGAGCGCCGCGAGCAGCGGCATGTCGAAATGCCGGTAGGCGTCGATGATCAGATAGCCGATGCCGGCGCTCGACAGCTTGGTCTCGGCCAACAGCACCACCACCACGGCGACGCCGAAGCCGAGCCGCACCGCATTGACGAGCGCCGCCCGGATCGCCGGGACGTAGACCATGGTGAGCATCCGGTAGGGCGAGAGCGCGAAGCCGCGCCCGACCTGGACCAGCACCGGATCCATCTCGCGCACACCCGAGATCGTGCCGAGCACGATCGGGAAGAAGGCGCCGAGCGTGGCGAGCGACACCTTCGAGGCGGCGCCGACGCCGAACAGCATCAGCATCACGGGAAAGAAGACGATCTTGGGCGTCGGCGCCAAATAGTGCAGCCACGGCTCGTAGGCGCGCCGGAGCAGAGGCCGGGCGCCGATCGCCACGCCGAGCAGGATGCCGGCGACGGCCGCGAGCGCGAGACCGCCGGCGATCTCGGCGGCGGTGACGCGGAGATGCCCGTAGAAATCGGCGCTCAGGGCCAGGCCGACGATCCTGCCTGCGACCGCGGCCGGCGACGGCACGATGTCGCCCGGGAACAGGCGCGCATTCACCACCGCGGCCCAGACGGCGACGACCGCGGCGAGGCTCGCGCCCTGCGCCATCCGGATCCGCCAACGGGAGCGCGGACCCATGCTCAGCCCCGCAACCGGCGTTCGAGATGCTCACTGGCGGCGACGAACACGGCGCTCACCACGACCACCAGGGCGATGCAGGCATAGGTCTCGGGCAGATCGTAAAGCTCCGCATGCTCGTTGATGAGCTGGCCGAGCCCGCCGTAGTTGATCAGGAACTCCATGCCGACGATGTTGATCAGCGCGAAGCCGAGACCGAGCCGGAAGCCGGAGAAGATCACGGGCAGCGCCGCCGGGAACTCGATGCTCCAGAAGACGCGGACCGGCCGGAGATTGAGCGCGCGCCCGACATCGACCAGCACGGGCCGGACGCCGGCGAATCCCTCGATGGTCCGCAGCACCATGGGCGGCAGGCCGGCGACCACGCCGACCGCCACGATGGTCGCGGCGCTGCGTCCGAACATCACGAGAAAGAACGGATAGACGAGCACCAGCGGCGTCGCCGCGAGCGCCGCCACCCAGCCCTCGTAGGTCCGCCGCAGCGCCGTGACGCGGTACAGCAGCGTGCCGACCGAAAGGCCGATCAGGCCGACCAGGACGGCGGCGGAGAGTAGCTCGAACGCCGTGGCGAGCAGCGCCTCGAGCCCGTTGCCGTGCCACAGGAGATCGATGCCGGCGAGCAGCACGGTCGACGGCGGTGGCACCACGAAGGGGCTGACCAGCCCGGTCCGGATCAACGCCTCCAGCGCGGCGAGGAGGCCGAGCACGGTCGCGACGCCGAGCAGCGGCGCCGGCGAAAACCGCGGCCGGCGCGATCGGACCCGTCCGGACAGCGTCGCGGCGTCGCTCACCCGGCGCCTCCGGACACCAGCGCCTCGCTCTCGGCGAGACCGCGGCTCGCCTCCTCCTTGAGGTTTCGCCACAGCCCGGCGACGTGCCGGGCGAAGGCGTCGGACGTGATCACGTCGTCGCTGCGCGGTCGCGGCAGGTCGACCTCGACCACCGCCTTGATGCGCCCGGGCCGGTAGGTCATCACCAGCACGCGATCGGAGAGCTGCACGGCCTCGCCGATATTGTGGGTGATCAGCAGGGTCGTCTGCTTCGTCGCCTGCTGGATCTGCAGGACCTTGTCGCCGAGCAGATAGCGGGTCTGCTCGTCGAGCGCCGCGAAGGGCTCGTCCATCAGCAGGATCTTCGGATTGAAGGCGAGCGTGCGGGCGATGGCGACGCGCTGCCGCATGCCGCCCGAAAGCTCCGAGGGGAAACGCCGCTCGAAGCCCTTGAGGCCGACCAGCGACACGAAATGCGCGGCCCGGTCGAGACGCTCGGCCCGGCCCATGCCGGACGCCTCAAGCGGGAAGGCGACGTTGTCGAGCACCGAGCGCCATGGGAAGGTCGACTCCTCCTGGAACACCATGCCGATGTCGCGATGCGGACCCTGGATGCTGCGGCCGCCGACCCGCACCTCGCCCGAGAACCCGCCCAAAAGGCCGCCGATGATCTTGAACAGCGTGGACTTTCCGCAGCCGCTCGGCCCGATGACCGACAGGAACTCGCCCTCGCGCACGTCGAAGGAGACGTCGTCGACCGCCGTCACGATCTCGCGCCCCGTGTGGAAGCGCTTGGTCACGTTCATGACGCGGAGCGCCGCCGTCCACCCGACGACCGCGCTGGTGTCGCCGGACAGCGGTGGGACGGGCGCGCTGGGCTCCGGTGAGGTCATCGGCACATCCTGACCACGGTGGCGTTACTCCTGCAGCGCCTGCTCGCGCTTCACCCGAACCGCGGGCAGCACGAGAACGAACAGGAGCGCCAGCGCCGCGAGCAGGAAGGCGAGGCTCAGGGGCTCGGAGATCAGCACGGAGGGATCGCCGCGCGAGATCAGCATGGCGCGGCGGAAGTTCTCCTCCATGATCGGGCTGAGCACGAAGCCGAGGATCAGCGGCGCCGGCTCGCAATCGAGCTTGGCGCACAGATAGCCGACCACCGTCATCACGGCGAGCACGTAGACGTCGAACTCGCGCCCGTTCACGGCGAAGGCGCCGATGCAGCAGAACACCAGGATCGACGGGAACAGGAACCGATACGGCACCTGCAGGAGCTTCACCCAGATGCCGACCAGCGGCAGGTTGAGCACCACCAGCATCAGGTTGCCGACCCACATCGAGGCGATCAGGCCCCAGAACATCTCGGGCTTGTCGCGGATCACGCTCGGCCCCGGCGTGATGCCGTGGATCATCAGGGCGCCGATCATCATCGCCATGGTCGGGTTGGAGGGCAGCCCCAAGGTGAGCATCGGCACGAAGGAGGTCTGCGCGCCGGCATTGTTGGCGCTCTCGGGCGCCGCGACCCCGCGCAGGTCGCCCTCGCCGAAATGCCGCGGCGGCCGCGCGATCTTCTTCTCCACCGTGTAGGCCGCGAAGGCGGCGAGCAGCGCGCCGCCGCCCGGCAGCACGCCGAGGATCGAGCCGAGCACGGTGCCGCGAAAGATCGCCGGCAGGCAGAAGACGAGGTCGCGCCGCGTCGGCCAGATGCTGCCGATGCGGGTGCGGACCGCACGGGTCTCGTCGCGGCCCTCGAGATTGCGGGCGATCTCGGCGATCCCGTAGATGCCCATCGAGAGCGCCACGAAGTCGATGCCCTCGGCGAGTTGCGGATAGCCGAGCGTGAAGCGGCGGACGCCGGAGTTGACGTCGGTGCCGACGAGCCCCAGCAGCAGCCCGAGCACCACCATGGCGAGGGCCTTCATGACGGAGCCGTGCGCCAGCACGACCGCGGCGACGAGTCCGCACACCATCAGCGAGAAGTATTCGGCCGGGCCGAACTGCAGGGCGACCGCGCCGAGCGCCGGCGCCGCCAGCGCGATCAGCACGGTGGCGACGCAGCCGGCGATGAACGAGCCGATCGCCGCGATGCCGAGGGCGGCGCCGGCCCGCCCCTGCTGCGCGAGCCGGTGGCCGTCGATCGCGGTGACGACCGACGACGCCTCGCCCGGCATGTTGACCAGGATGGCCGTGGTCGAGCCGCCGTACTGGGCGCCGTAATAGATGCCGGCCAGCATGATCAGGCCCGACACCGGATCGAACGAGAAGGTGAGCGGCAGCAGCATCGCCACGGTGGTGACCGGGCCGATGCCGGGCAGGACGCCGACCAGCGTGCCGAGCAGACAGCCGAGCAGGCAGAAGACGAAGTTCTCCGGGCTGGCCGCGACCGACAGGCCGAGCGCGAGATTGCTCCACAGATCCATGGTGCTCACCAGCCCCGCGGCCACACCGGCAGCGGCATGGCCAGCGCGGCGACGAAGATCACGTAGGTGAGGGCCGACAGGAACGCCGCGAGCATCAGCATTTGGGGCCAGCGCACCCCCGTCCCCGCGAACGAGCCGATCACTGCGACCAAAAGGGTCGTGAGCACCAGCCCAGCCCGGCCGACCAGCAGGGCGAAGACGACGAGCGCCACCAGCAAGACCAGCAGCGGACGCGGATCGATCCGCACCCGGGCGCTCTCCAGCAGCGGAAGCTTGCGCGCACCGCCGGCGACGATGTGCACCGCGACGGCACGGCCCAGGATGCCGAGCCCGAGCAGCGCCAGCGCGCCGGCCAGCACCATCGGGAAATAGCCCGGGCCCATCACGCCGGCGCTGCCGAGGCGAAGCTTCGCCCCGGCGACGGCGAACAGCGCCGCGAAGGCGATGAACATCAGGCCGGCCCAGACGTCCTTGGAGGCGATCATGCTTCCTCCCGCGCGTGAACAGAACGTCGCGGCCGGGACCGCAGGCCCGCGCCGCGCAGTGTCGCCGTGCCGATCAGGGCTGCTTGATGCCGCCGTCCTTGATCACCTTGCGCCACTTCTCGAACTCGGCCGCCACGATGGCGTTGCCCTCGGCCGGGGTCGTCCCGCGCGGCTCGACGCCGACCTTGGCGAAGGCTTCGACGGTCTTCGCGTCGGCGATGGCGGCCGCGACCGCCTTGTTGAGCTTGGCGACGATCGGCTCGGGCGTCGCCGCCGGCACGAACACGGCGAGCCACAGGTCGACGTCGAAGCCCTCGAGCCCCGCGGCCGCCACGGTCGGCAGGTCCGGATAGGCGGAGCTCGGCTTGGTGCCCGTCGTGGCGAGCGCCCTGACGCGGTTGTCGTTGGTGAACGGCTTGGCGCCCGTGATGCTGGAGAAGGCGAACTGGACCTTGTTGGCCATCATGTCCGGGAACGCGGCGGCGATGCCGCGATACGGGATGTGCATCGCCTTGGCGCCGGCGCGCGCCGAGAACAGCTCGCCGGCGAGATGCGGCGTGGTGCCGATGCCGGCCGAGCCGTAGTTGAGCTTGCCCGGATTGGCCTTCGCATAGGCCAGGAACTCGGCGAAGGTCTTGGCCGGCAGCGCCGGCGAGGTCACCAGCACCAGCGGCGACGAGCTGATCACCGAGACGACCTTGAGGTCCTTCTTGAAGTCGTAGGGGACGTTCTCCTGCAGGGTCGGATTGATGATGATGGCCGGGTCCATCAGCAGCAGCGTGTAGCCGTCCGGCGCCGCCTGGGCGACCACGTCGGTGCCGAGGATGCCGCCCGCGCCCGGCTTGTTCTCGGCCACGAAAGGCTGTCCGAGCTCCTCGCTCAGGCGCTGCCCGAGGGTGCGGCCGATGAAGTCGACGATGCCGCCGGGCGCATAGGGCAGCACCAGCCGCACCGGCTTGTCCGGATAGGTCTGGGCGCTCGCGAACGACGCGGGCCCGATCAGCGCGGCGAGGCAGGCCACCACCCCAGCCCATCGAATTGCACGGGTCATCGTGTCCTCCTGGAGTGGCCGCCGCGGGCGGGGGTGCCGCAGCGTTCGATGCAGCGTACCAAAATTGGTTCGTTTTGCAATTTTCGTCACAGCGCGGGATGAAGAAATTTCCGGCACCGACGGTTCAAGGCGTGAGCACTTGCCCCTTGGGCACGCAGCCGGCGCCACCGGCGGCCCGAGCCGGTCACGGCGTCGTCGCCTGCCGGATCCGCGCCAGCAGACCGGCCGGCGAGAGCGGCATTCCGGTGATCGTGACGCCGAGATCGTCGAGCGCGTCCTCCACCGCGGACGCCACCGCGGCCGTGATCGGAATGACGCCCGCCTCGCCCACTCCCTTGACGCCGAGCGCATTGAGCGCGGTCGGCGACGACATGTGGACGAGATCGATCGCAGGAATGGCCTCGGCCGTGACCAGGAGATAATCGCCCAGCGTCGTCGTCACCGGCTGGGCGTCGGCGTCGTAGCCCATCCGCTCGAACAGCGCGTTGCCGATGCCGTGCGCGATGCCGCCGATCACCTGGCCGTCGACCAGGCCGGGATGGATCACGCGGCCGCAATCATGTGCGAAGGTGATCTTCGTGATGGTCACGGTGCCGGTGCCGGCGTCCACCTCCACCTCGGCGACCGCGCTCGCGTTCGCATAGGCCATCTCGTCGATCACCACGCTCTCGGTGACGTCGAGGCCCGGCTGCCCGCCCGGCACGGCGAAGCCCGGCAGTCCCGCGGCGGCGCGCGCGACGGCACCGAGATCGATCGTGACGTCGGATCCCTTGACCTTGACCGTGCGCCCCTCGACGTCGAGATCCGCCTCGGATGCTTCGAGCAGGCTGGCGGCCGCGGCCAGCACGCGCGTCCGCACCGCGATCGCGGCCGCATGGGCGGCGCTGCCGGCGACCACGGCCTGTCGGCTGTTGAAGCCGCCGAAGCCGAGCGCCACGGCGGCGGTGTCGCCGGCGACGACATCGACGTTCGCCATGTCGCCGCCGAGCTGCTCGGCGACGATCTGGGCCAGCATGGTGCGGGTGCCCTGCCCCATCGGCGCCGCGCCCGTGGCCACCCGCACGCGGCCGTCCGCCGCGACGCGCACGCGCACCTGCTCGTAGGGACCGCGGCCGGTGCCCTCGACCGAGTTGGCGAGGCCGATGCCGATGCGGCGCCCGGCGGCGCGCGCCGTCGCTTTCCGCGCCGCGAACCCCTCCCACCCCGCGCGCAACAGCGCCAGCGCCTGGCAGCCCGGATAGTCGCCGCTGTCGAGCACCACCTGCATGCCGCCGCGCGTCTTCAGCGGCGTCGCATAGGGCATGCGCTCCGCCGGCACCAGATTGCGACGCCTGATCTCGTCGCGGTCGAGACCGAGCGCCTGGGCGGCGCGATCGAGCAGGCGCTCCATCGCGAACACGCCCTGCGGCTGGCCGGCACCGCGCACCGGCGTCACCGGGACCTTGTTGGTGGCGGCGCATCTCACGTCGAGCCGATAGGCCGGCACCATGTAGGGCAGCGGCATGGCGGCGGCGGCGCCATAGGGCACGTTGGTGCCGCGCGCCGAATAGGCGCCGTGATCGTGGATCATGCTGCCGCGCACGCCGAGAATCCTGGCGTCGGCATCGACCGCCAGCTCTACGTCCCAGTACTGATCACGCTCCTGGGTCGTCGCGACGAAATGCTCGCGACGGTCCTCGATCCACTTCACCGGACGGCCGAGCAGCAGCGCCGCCGCGGCGACCACGGCCTCCTCCGGATAAAAGACCAGCTTGGGCCCGAAGCCGCCGCCGACATCCGGCACCACGACACGGATCCGATCGGGATCGCGGCGCAGCAGATCGCTCAGAATCTGCCGCGCCGGGTGCGGCGTCTGGGTCGAGCTCCACACGGTCAGGAGATCGTCGACGGGGTCGTGGCGCGCCACCAGGCCGCGGCACTCGATCGAATGGCCGCCGCCACGATGCTGCCAGAGCTTTTCCCGGAACACATGCGCCGCGCCCGCGAAGGCGGCCTCGACGTCGCCGTAGCCGAGATGGAACTCGGCGACGAGATTGTGCGCGGCGCTGCTGTGCGCGACCGGGCTGCCGGGGGCGAGCGCCGCCCGACAATCCTCGACGGCCGGCAGCGCCTCGCAGGAAACCTCCACCAGATCGGCGGCGTCCTCGGCGACGTAGCGGCTCAACGCGATCACCACGGCGATCGGCTCGCCGACATGCGCCGTCTCCTCGAAGGCCAGCACGGGTCGGTGGAGATCGAGCCGGAAGCTCGGGCTCGGCAGCGCCGTGACGAGACGGTCGCCGGAGAGATGCGGGCGCAGGTCGTCCATCGTCAGCACCGCGGCGACACCCGGAACGCGGCGCGCCGCCTCGGCATCGATGCCGAGAATGCGGGCATGCGCGTGCGCGCTCCGCACGAACGCCGCGTGCAGGAGATCCGGCATGCGGATGTCGTCGACGAAGCGGCCCCGGCCGGTGACGAGCGGCCGGTCCTCCATCCGCGGAACGTCGCGGCCGAAGGTCTTGCCGCCGTCCGGAGCCGCCGTCACGACGCGGCCCCGGTCCGCGCGGTGGCGAGCGCTGCGACGATGCGGGCGGGCGACACCGGCAGCGCCGTGACGAAGCCGGGCCGGCCGAGCGCATCGTCGACGGCGGCCGCCACGGCGGCGCCGGCCGCATTGGTGCCGCCTTCGCCGGCGCCCTTGAGGCCGAGCGGATTGAGCGGGCTCGGCGCATCTTCGGTGATCAGCACGTCGACCGTGTCGGGCATCTCGCGGGCCGTCACCATCAGATAGTCGGCGAAGGTGGTGGCGAGCGGCTGGCCCTGAGCGTCGTAGGTGAACTGCTCGTAGAGCGCGCCGCCGAGTCCCTGGGCGAGCCCGCCGACGATCTGCCCGTCGATCAGCATGGGATTGACGGCACGGCCGACATCGTAGGCGACCAGATAACGTTCGACATGGACCATGCCGGTGCCGGGATCGAGGCGCACCTGCGCGATGTGCACGCCGTAGGGGTAGTTCATGTGGTCGGAATAGAACCAGCCCTCCGCCGACAGGCCGGGGGGACGCCGGCCGATGTAGCGCGAGGAGGGATGCAGATGGCGCGCGACCTCGTCGAGTCCGACCGAGGCCCGCGCGCCGCCGCCGCGCCGGACGACGCGGCCGTCCACCAAATCGAGATCGGCGGGATCCGCCTGCAGCATCTCGGCGGCGGCAGCGAGCGCCTTCTCGCGCACCGCCCGCGCCGCGATCTGGGTGGCCGAGCCGGACATCACGGTGACGCGCGAGGCGTGCGCCCCGTTGCCGAACTCGATCTGGTCGGTGCGGCCGCGCACGACGCGGATGCGGCGGTAGTCGACGCCGAGCGCCTCGCCGCAGATCTGGGCGAGCGCCGTCTCCATGCCCTGGCCGACCGAGCCGGCACCCGTCACCAGCTCGATGCAGCCCGAGGGGTCGACGGTGAGGCGCACCCCGTCGGACGGGCCGAGGCCGGACTTCTCCACGAACATGCCGAGGCCGAGCCCGACGATCTCTCCGCTCGCGCGACGGCGCGCCACCTCGGCCTTGCGGTCGTCCCAGCCGGCGCGCGACAGCGCCTTGCCGAGCAGGCCGGCGTAGTCGCCGGAATCCAGCACCACGTCGGTGCCGAGCGCGTCGAGCGGCCGCGCATAGGGCATCTCGGCAGACGCGACGAGATTGCGCCGGCGCACCTCGACGGCATCGATCCCGACCTTTTGAGCGACGGCGTCCATCAGCCGCTCGCGCACGAAGGTCGTCTCGTAGCGGCCGGGCGAGCGATAGGTGGCGGCCGGCGTCTTGTTGGTCAGGCGGAAATGGCCGGCGACCTCGTAGGCCGGGACGCGGTACGGGCCGAGCAGCAGTCCGGCCGCCATATCGGCGACGCGGGCGCCGTGGGTGCGCACATAGGCGCCCTGGTCGTGGAAGAACTGATCACGAATGCCGAGAATGCGACCCTCGGCGTCGACCGCGGCGGCGATGCGGTGGCGCTGCTGGCGCGAATGATTGGTGGCGACCAGATTCTCGCGGCGGTCCTCGATCCATTTCACCGGCCGGCGCAGGCGCAGCGCCGCGACGCAGACCAGCACGTCCTCGGGATACAGCTCGCCGCGGACGCCGAAGCCGCCGCCGACATGGCCTTCGTAGAGATGGAAGGTCGACGGGCTGCGGCCGAGCATGCGGGCCATCTCGTCGCGGTTCCAGTGCGACTTCTTGGCGGCGCCGTACATCTCCAGCACGTCGCGCGAGGCGTCGTAGCGCGCGACCGCGCCGCGGCATTCCAGCGGTACGCCCGAGTGGCGGCCGACCGACAGATCGAGCTCGATCACATGCGCGGCCGCCGCGAACGCCGCGGCGACGTCGCCGTAGCCCTTGCGGATCACGGTCGGCTCGGTGTCGCGGCCCGGCTCGAACTCCCGGGGCGGCTCTCCCGCGTCGAGCAGTGCCGGCCGCTCCTCGATCTCGGGGACGACCAGATCGGCCACGTCCTCGGCGGCGTAGGCGTCGTTCGCGAACACGACCGCGAGCGGCTCGCCGACGTAACGCACGACACCGCGCGCCAGCACCGGCTGGCAATAGGCCTCGAGGCCCTGCACCTTGGTGGCGCGGAACGGGATCGGCGGCACCTCCGCGACGTCGGCCGCCGTCCACACCGCGACGACGCCGGGCCGGGCACGCGCCGGCTGCGTGTCGATCGACAGAATGCGGCCATGCGCCACCTGGGCCCGCACCACCCGCATGTGGAGCTGATGCGGAAAGCTCACGTCGCCGGCGAAGCAGCCCTCGCCGCGCAAGAGCGGGGGATCTTCGAGCCGCGCGACCGGCTGGCCGATCAGCCGGGGCGCGTTGGTGCCGGCCGGCACCATGGCGGCGCGCGCCGGCACGACCGTCACGCCACCCTGCCTTGCGCCGCGACGGCGCGCACGGCCTTGATGATGTTCACGTAGCCGGTGCAGCGGCAGAGATTCGACGACAGCATGTCGACGATCTCATCGTCGGTGATGTCGGGCTGGCGCTCCAGCACGCCGACGGCCAGCATCAGGAAGCCCGGCGTGCAGAAGCCGCACTGCAGGGCGTGGTGATCCATGAAGGCCTGCTGCATCGGATGCAGCGTGTCGCCGGTCGCGAGGCCCTCGACGGTGCGGATCGCCTTGCCTTCGGCCTGCACGGCGAACATCAGGCAGGCGCGCACCGGCTCGCCGTCGAGCAGCACCGTGCAGGCGCCGCACACGCCGTGCTCGCAGCCCACATGGGTGCCGGTGAGGCCGATGGTCTCACGCAGCGTATCGACCAGCGTTCGGCGCGGCTCGACCCGCACGCGGTGCTCGACGCCGTTGACGGTGAGGACGATCTCGCGCTCGCTCATGGGACGCCTCGAATGATCTCGTGCGACGAACCATCCGTCGCGATGGACGCGGCGCGGAGAAGCGCGCGCTCGACCACGACTCCGGCGAGATGGCGCTTGTAGACCGCGACCTCCTCGTCCGCCTCGACCGGCTCGGCCAGACCGGACGCGACGGCTCCGGCGCGGCGGAACAGATCGGGCTCCGGCCGCGCCCCTTCGAGAAGCGCCTCGGCCTCGGCCAAGCGGCGCGGCTTGCCCTCGACAGCGCCGAGGCCGAGGCGCACGGCCCGCATCACACCGCCCTCGATCTCGCACACCGCGAGCGCCATCGCCTGGGCGTAATCGCCGGCGCGGCGGCTGACCTCCTCGAAACCGAACCGCGTCGTCGCCGGCAGCAGCGGCAGGCGGACGAAGGCCAGCATCTCGTCGGGCGCCAGCGCCGTCTCCAGATAGCCGAGATTGAACGCGTCCGCCGCGATCGTGCGGGTTCCGCGCACGCTGCGCAGCTCCAGCATGGCACCGAGCGTCTCGGCGACCAGGCACCATTCGGACGCCGGATCCGCATTGGCGAGGCTGCCGCACATCGTGCCCCGCGTGCGGATCGGCAGATGCGCGATGTGACGGACGACGGTGGCGAGGAGCGCGCCGAGCGGACCGGGCTCCACCGGCCGGTGGAACGCGGCGTGGCGGACGCAGGCGCCGACCACGAGGGCGCCGTCCGCGACCTCGATTCGGGTGAGTTCTGGGATCGTGTTGATGTCGACCAGATGCGACGGGCGCGCCAGCCGCAGCGCCATGGTCGGCACCAGCGTCTGCCCGCCGGCCAGGATGCGGCCGTCGTCCTCGGCGACGCGGGCCAGCATCTCGACGGCCTCGTCCAGCGAGCGCGGGACGTGATGAACGAACGGGGCGGGCTTCATGCGGTGACCTGATCAGGCCGGCGGTCGGGGGATCGACATGACCCGGACTGTATCGGGTCACGCGAGCGTGGCAACGAGGACGCCGGCCGAGTTTGCATATTCGGACTGCAAAGCTTGCAGAAATTCGGAGCGTCCGCCTCCGAATTGATCGGCGGCACGGCCGCCGTCGGTCAGGTCACGGCCGTCACCTTCCAGCCGATCGTCTCGCCGCCCTTGTAGACGAGCGCCCGCTCCTCGGGGCCCGGCACCAGAATCTCCTCCGGCGCCGTCCAGGAGACGCGCTCCAGCGTGATGGTGCCCTCGTTCGGCGGCAGGCGGTAATGCGCCGGGCCGTGCAGCGACGCGAAGGCCTCGAGCCGGTCGAGCGCGCCGTCCTCGTCGAACACCTTGGCGTAGGTCTCGATCGCGACCGGCGCGTTGAACAGGCCGGCGGCGCCGACCACGGCGAGCTTCTTGTGGATCGAGTGCGGCGCCGAGTCGGTGCCGAGGAAGAAGCACGGCTCGCCGCCGGTCGCCGCCTTGCGCAGCGCCAGCCGGTCGGCCTCGGTCTTGATCACCGGCATGCAGTACATGTAGGGCCGGTTGCCCCAGCCGAGCCAGTCGGTGCGGTTGAGCTCCAGATGATACGGCGTGATGGTGCCGCCGACCTGACCGGACTTGGAGCGTACGAAGTCGCAGCCGATCTTGCTCGACAGATGCTCGTGGATGAAGCGCAGCTCCGGAAACTCGCGCGTCCACGGCTCGAAGGTGCGCTCGATGAACACCGCCTCGCGATCGAACACGTCGACCGCGGGGTCGACGCTCTCGGCATGGATCAGCAGCGGAATGCCGATCTTCTGCATGCGCTCCAGCACCGGGCGGATCTTCTGGAAGTCGGTGACGCCGGCGGCCGAGTTGGTGGTGGCGTTCGCCGGATAGAGCTTCACCCCGGTGAACACCTTCTCGGAGAAGCCGCGCTCCACGTCGTCCGGGTCGGTGTCGTCGGTGAGATAGCAGGTCATCAAGGGTTGGAAACGCCGGCCGGCCGGGACGGCGGCGAGCAGCCGCTCGCGATAGGCGATCGCGTCGGCGGTCGTGCGTACCGGCGGGACGAGGTTGGGCATCATGATCGCGCGCCCGAACTTCTCGGCCGTGAAGGGCAGCGAGGCCCGCATCATCTCCTCGTCGCGCACGTGGAGATGCCAGTCGTCGGGCATCCGGATCGTGATCTTGTCGGTCATTCGGGGGCTCGCATCGGGATGGCGGCAGCCCGGCAGGGACGGCCGCGATGGATCCGGCGTCGACGGTCTCCGGCTCGGCGGAGCATCGGCTCCGCGATGGTCCCGCGAGGCCGACCGATGGAAAGTCTCGCATCAAGAATGGCACTCTGTCAACTTTTTGGCACGATGCAAATGAAGCTGCCGTGCAAGGGTTATCCACTCGCTGGACCACCCTCGGCCGGGGACGCGACTTGCTAACGTCCCATTTTTGTTCTACGTGCTCAAAACTGTTTCAGCGCCCGCGTTATCGGGCCGCTCGCGACGGCGCCGACGAGCGTGGATGGGCGCCGCGCCGGACACGGCTGAAGGACGAATCTCCATGCATGCGGTCTATGTTCGTCGGTTCGGCGGCCCGGAGACCCTGACGGTCGAGAGCGTGCCGGACCCGGAGCCCACCGCAGACCAGGTCATGGTCGACATCCGGGCGACGGGCGCGAACTTCGTCGACCTGCTGGTGACCGGCGGCACCTATCAGTTCGTGCCGAAGCTGCCGTTCGTCCCGGGCAAGTTGCCGGCCGGCATCGTTTCCGCGATCGGCGCGAACGTGCGCGGTCTCGCGGTCGGCGACCGGGTGCTGACGCTCGCCGAGCAGGGCGGCTACGCCACCAAGGTCGCGGTCGCGCCGGCCGCCTGCCTGCCGCTGCCGGACTCGATGACCTTCGTCGACGCCGCGGCGATGGGGCTCGCCTACGACACCGCCTGGTTCGCCCTGTGCGATCGGGCCCGTGGCAAGGCCGGCGAGGTCGCGCTGGTGCTCGGCGCGAGCGGCGGGGTCGGCCTCGCGGCGATCCAGATCGCCAAGGTCTACGGGCTGCGCGTGCTGGCCGGCATCAGCAATCCGGACAAGGCGGATCTGGTGCGGGCGGCCGGGGCGGACGAGATCGTCGATCTCGCCGCCAACAATCTGCACGAGTCGCTGCGCCAGCAGGTCCACCGGCTCACCGGCGGCCATGGCGCCGACATCGTCCTCGATCCGCTCGGCGGCGACTTCTTCGACGCGGCGGTGCGGGCCGTCGCGTGGTGCGGGCGGCTGGTGATCATCGGCTTCGCCTCCGGCCGCATCCCGACCCTGAAGATGAACTACGTGCTGCTGAAGAACATCGAGGTCTCCGGCCTGCAGGTGAGCGACTATCGCAAGCGCCGCCCGGAGCAGATGCGCCAGTGCTACACGGAGCTGTTCCGCCACTACGAGAGCGGCGCGTTGCGCC
Source organism: Rhodoplanes roseus (assembly GCF_003258865.1). Lineage (GTDB taxonomy): Bacteria > Pseudomonadota > Alphaproteobacteria > Rhizobiales > Xanthobacteraceae > Rhodoplanes > Rhodoplanes roseus. The sequence goes on from NZ_NPEX01000056.1 coordinate 21,864, forward strand.
CGCCGCCCACCACGGTCTTCCCGCTGGAGAAGACCGGCGAGGCGCTGCGCCTGCTGCGCGACCGCGCCGTGATGGGCCGGATCGTGGTGACGCCGCAGAGCGAGACGTGACGGTGCTGCGCTGGTTCGAGGATTTTCCGCCCGGGCTGGAACGCCGCTACGGCCGCTTCGCGCTGTCGGCCGAGGCGATCGCGTCCTACGCGGCGATGTTCGGCCCCGCCGATGCGGCCGGCGCCGGCGTCGCTGGACCGGCCGAACCGCCGCCCCTGATGCTGTGCTCGATCCTGATGCGTCTCAACTGCGACGGCTGGCTCGGCGACGCCGCCGGCCGTGGGGCGCCCGGCATCGACGAGATTCACTGGCGCACGCCGGCGCAGGTGGGCGAGATCTTGAGCGCGCGCTTCCGCGTGCTGGACTCGCGACCGTCCGGGTCGCGCCCCGACATCGGCTTCGTGCGCTTCCGCTACGATCTGTTGGCCAACGACGATCGCGTCGTTCTCACGCAAACCAATTCGGTGATGATCGCGCGGCGCGACGGCGGGGATGCCCCGGCCGCCGGCGCGACACGCGCCGCGGTGGGACCGGCGCCGGTCTCACGTGACACGGAGTTGCCGGCGCGGTGGGCCGACGCCGCGCTCGGCACGCCCTATGCCCTTGGTGTCGTGACGTTCGACCCCGACGGCATCGTCGGCTTCGCGCAGCACTACGACCCGCAGCCGTTCCACCTCGATCACGCGGCGGCGCAGGCCGGTCCGTTCGGTGCGCTCGCGGCCTCCGGATGGCACACGGCGTCGGCCTGGGCGCAGGCCTTCGCGGCACGTTGCGCCGCCCAAGGCCTCGTTGTGCCGCGCCTCCTGTCAGCGACGGATCTGCGCTGGCGCCGGCCCGTCTACGCCGGCGACACGCTGGCGTTCGAGACGACGATCACGGCCGTGTCGCCCGTGGGCGAGAGCCTGACGATGCGGGCGCACGGCACCGGAACCAACCAGGACGGCGTGACGGCCTTCGCGTTCGAGGCCGACATGGTCGTCCCCGCCGGCCATGCGGCCTGAGCCCGAGACGCGCCGCGCTCGGTCGCGCGCTTGCTGCTGTTTCATTTTTGGTGTACGTCCCATTATTGGTATAGGCGCCCGTCGAGCGGGGCGGCGCGCGGCCGGCATCGGAGCGGGTCACGGACATGCAGGTGGCGAGCCGAAGGGCGAGAGGCCGACGCGGTCCTCACGGACGGCGGCCGAGCGGATGAGCCGCGGACCGACCGCTCCGTATCGCCTTCCCCGTCATCTCGATCAGGATCATCGATGTTCAATTCCGTGCTGACGCTCCTGAGCGTCGAGCAGATCCGCCGCTTCTACGACGCCGGCTTCTGGCGGGACGAGACGATCTATGCCGAGGTCCGCCGTCACGGCGAGCGCACGCCGGACAAGGTCGCGGTGCGCGACCGGCTGCGGAGCGTGAGCTACCGGGATCTGCTCGCCGCCGCCGACCGGGTCGCCGCCCGCCTGCACGCCAGCGGGCTGAAGCCGGGCGACCGCGTCGCCGTGTGGCTGCCGAGCCGGACCGAGACCGCCGCGGCGCTGCTCGCCTGCTCGCGCAACGGCTATGTCTGCTGCCCGTCGCTGCATCGCGACCACACGGTCGGCGAGATCGAGGATCTGCTGAAGCGGATGCGCGCCTCGGCGCTCGTCTACGAGACCGGCTACGGGGCCGATTCGCACCGCCATTCGCTGCTCGACCGGACCGGCGGGATCGAGAGCCTGCGGACCGTGATCGTGCTGCCACCGCTCGCCCCGGACACGGCGGTGGGGCCGCTGTTTCCCGAGCTCGGCAGCGGCGTTCCGGCCGACTGCGGTCCGCAGCGGACCGACCCCAACACCGTCGTCTATCTCGCCTTCACGTCCGGCACCACCGGCGTGCCCAAGGGCGTCATGCACAGCGACAACACGCTGCTGGCCAACACCCGCGCGATGTCGACCGACTGGGACCTGACCGACAGCGCCGTGCTCTACTCGCTGAGCCCGCTGAGCCACAATCTCGGTTTCGGCGCCACCGTGATGACGCTCACCACGGGCGGCGAGTTCGTCATCCACGACCTGCCGCGTGGCGCCAGCCTGGTCGACCGCATCCTCGCGGTCGGCGCGACCTTCATGATCGGTGTCCCGACGCACGCCATCGACCTGCTCAACGAGCTGCGCGCCCGCGACATCCGCCGGCTCGGCGCCGTGAAGGGCTTCCGCATCTCGGGCGCCAGCGTTCCGCCGGTGGTCGCCGCCGGCCTGCTCGATCACGGCGTGATCCCGCAGAGCGGATACGGCATGACCGAGGCCGGATCGCACCACTACACCCGCCCGGACGACGCGCCCGGCCGCATCATCGAGACCTCGGGCCGGGCCTGCGACGGCTACGAGGTGAGGATCTGGTCGAAGGACGACCGCAACGTCGCGCTGCCGGCCGGCGAGATCGGCGAGATCGGCGGCCGCGGCGCCAGCCTGATGCTCGGCTATTTCGACGACCAGGAAGCGACCGAGTCCTCGTTCAACCAGACCGGGTGGTTCATGACCGGCGATCTGGGCCGGCTCGACGAGCACGGCTACCTGCAGATCACCGGCCGCAAGAAGGACGTGATCATCCGGGGCGGCCACAACATCTATCCGGCCCGCATCGAGGCACCGGCGATGCGGCACGGCGCCGTCGAGCGCGCGGCCGTGATCCCGGTCGCGGACGAGCGCCTCGGCGAGAAGGCCTGCCTCGCCGTCGTGATCCGTGACGGCCACGAGGTGAGCCCGGACGAGCTGCTCGTGCATCTCGACCAGGCCGGGCTGTCGCGCTTCGACATGCCGGAATACTTCCTGCGCATCGATGCGCTGCCGCTGACGCCGAACGGCAAGGTGCTCAAGCGCGAGCTGGTCGACGCGGTGCGCCGCGGCGACATCCGGCCGCTGCCGATCCGGTTCCGTCCCGAGGCGTCGGCCGGAGCCGCGGGCGCATCCGCACTGGACAAGAGCGCCTCCGCCGTCGACGGTGCCGCCTGACGCCCGAGTCCGGCGTCCAATCCGAACCGTTCTGTCCGAAGGAGAACCCCCATGGCCATGAAGATGACGGGCGAAGTGACGCTGCCGGCGGATCGCCAGACCGTCTGGGAGAAGCTGAACGATCCCGAAGCCCTCAAGGTCTGCATTCCGGGCTGCCAGTCGCTCGAGCGCACCGAGGACAACAACGGGTTCGCCGCCACCGCCAAGATCAAGGTCGGCCCGGTGAGCGCCACCTTCAAGGGCGTCGTCACGCTCTCGGATCTGGATCCCCCCAACGGCTACCGCATCTCGGGCCAGGGCGAGGGCGGCGCCGCCGGATTCGCCAAGGGCGGCGCGCTGGTGCGCCTCAGTGACGCCGAGGCCGGCGGCACGGTCCTGAGCTACGACGTCGAGGCCAATGTCGGCGGCAAGCTCTCGCAGCTCGGCGGCCGCCTGATCGACGGCGTCGCCAAGAAGATGGCCGACCAGTTCTTCAACAACTTCGCCAAGACCGTGACGGGCGATGCGCCGCAGGCCGCGCCGACGCCGGCCTGAGCCGCACGGTCAGGCCGGCGTCCGTCCCCGGGAGCCGGCCAGCACCTTGACGATCGCACCGGTGAGGCGGCGGAGATCGTCCGCCGGGATCGTGAAGGCCGGGGTCAGATAGACGATCCGGCCGAACGGCCGCACATAGACGCCGGCGTCGAGGAAGCGGGCCTTGAGGTCCGTGACGTCGTCGATGCGATCGAGCTCGACCACCCCGATGGCGCCGCGCACCCGCACGTCCACGACGCGCGGCAGCGACCGGCACGGCGCGAGCCCCTCCCGCAAGGCACTCTCGACGGCAGCGACCTGGGCCAGGCGCGGCTCCCTCTCGAACAGATCGAGCGAGGCGTTGGCGGCCGCGCAGGCGAGCGCGTTGCCCATGAAGGTCGGCCCGTGCATCAGCGCCTTCAGCGGATCGTCGGACCAGAAGGCATCGAAGACGCGCCGGGTCGCGACGGTCGCGGCGAGCGGCAGCGTGCCGCCGGTGAGCGCCTTCGACACCGTGAGAACATCCGGCACGACGCCGGCGCTCTGGCAGGCGAACATCGCGCCGGTGCGCCCGAAGCCGGTGAAGATCTCGTCGAAGATCAGCAGCGTGCCGTGCCGGTCGGCGAGCGCACGCAGGCGCTGCAGCACGGCGGGGTCGTGGAACAGCATGCCGCCGGCGCCCTGCACCAGCGGCTCGACCAGGATGCCGGCGATCTCGTCGGCGCGGTCGGCCAGCAGCCGGTCGAGCGCCGCGGTCGTCTCCTCGTCACGCGGCAGGTCGGCGATGATCTGCTCCGGCAGTAGCCCCTTGAACAGGCCGTGCATGCCCTCGTCGGGATCGCACACCGCCATGGTGCCGGTGGTGTCGCCGTGATAGCCGCCCCGGAACGCGACGAAACGGGTGCGGCCGCGCACGCCGCTGTTGATCCAGTACTGCACCGCCATCTTCATGGCGACCTCGACGGCGACCGAGCCGGAGTCGGTGAAGAAGACTCGCTCCAGGTCGCCCGGCAGCATCGCCGCGAGTCGGGTCGCCAGCCGCGCCGCCTGCTCGTGCAGCATGCCGCCCAGCATCACGTGCGGCATCGTCTCGAGCTGCCGCGCCACGGCGGCCGCAATGTGGGGGTGATTGTAGCCGTGGCAGGCCGTCCACCACGAGGCGACGCCGTCGACGATCTCGCGGCCGTTGGCGAGCGTGATGCGGCTGCCCCGGGTGCGGACGACCGGCACGGGCGGCGCCGCCGTCTTCATCTGCGCATAGGGCAGCCAGACGTGCTCCACTCCGTCCCGATACCACGACGGCGGCGCGGCCCCGTCCTGCCCGCCCTCGACGGCGCGCGGCACGGCGCGAGCGACCGGCTCGGGCGCGGGGCGTCCGGTCCATTTGCGCGACCGGGCGATGGCTGAATGTCGCGACATGGGAGTCCTCCGGCCGGTTGTCCGCTGCTCACAGCAGCCCGAAGTTCAGCAGCACAAAATAGGCGGGGATCGTGAACAGCGCCATCACGGTGGTGATCGCCGTCATCACGGCGATGTAGTTGGCGTCGGCGTCGTAGGCGCGTGCCGCGATCGAGACCTGCGTCATCACCGGCATGGCCGCCTCGATGATGTAGACCTTGCGCATGAGATCCGGCACCGGGATCAGGCTGGTGACCAGGACGACCAGGGCCGGCGCGATCAGGAAACGCGCCGCCACCAGGATCCACATGTCGCGCGACATGCGGACGGTCTTCAGATTCGAGACATGGATGGCGATGCCGAGGAACAGCATCGCCAGCGGCGTCGTCATCGCGCCGAGATAGACGAAGGTGCTGTTGAGGAAGGTCGGCAGCCTGATGCCGCCGAGGATCAGGATCACGGCGACGGCCGAGCCGACGAGCGGCGGCGTGAGGATGTTCTTCAGCGTCCCGAGGCCGAAGGCGGGCCGCGCCGCCGCGACCGCGACGCCGTTCCGTACGCCCGCGAACCGCGGCCCGTCCAGGCTGAGGCCGTAGGCGCCGATCGTCCAGAACAGCATGGTCTGTAGCAGATAGTAGATGACGGCATAGGGCAGCGCCGCCTCGCCGAACAGCGCGACATTGACCGGGAAGCCGACGAAGCCGCTGTTGGAGACGAAGAACATCGCCTGGAACGCGCCGCGCCGATGCACCGGAACGCGGGCCAGGAACGAGACGCCCACGCCGATCGTGTAGAGGGACAGCATGACCAGGATCGGTACCGCCGCGGCCGTGCCGGCCTGCAGCAAGTCCTGCTTGGAGTAGGACTTCGTCATGCTGACGATCATGTAGAGCGGGATCGCGATGGTCATCGCCATCCGGGAGAACAGGCGGCCCGTCTCCTCGGTGAACCACTTGCGGTGAGTCAGATAGTAGCCGAGGCCGATCATCAGCATGCAGCTGAAGACGCCGCTCAGCGATTCGAACAGGTCCATGAGTTCAATGTCGGCGCGGTGACGCGCGGGTGCGAGCGCTCAGCTCGACAGCCCGGCGATCCGGACCGTCTCCTTCCAGATCGGCCGCTCGCGGGCGCCGCGTGCCGCGACCTCCGCGGGGCTGGACGACAAGGCGCGTGCGCCGACGATCTCGAAGCGGTGCCGCACGAGCGGGTCGGCGGCGACCTCGCGGAGCGCCTCCGCCAGTCGATCGACGATCGCGCCGCGGGTGCCGGCCGGGACCACGAAGGCGGCCCAGGACGTCATCTCGAAATCGGCCATGCCGGCCTCGGTCATGGTGGGAACGTCCGGCAGGCCGGGCCACCGCCGCGTGCCGGTCACGGCGAGTGCCCTGATCTGGCCGCTCTCGATGTACGACATGTAGGACGTGAGATTGTCGATCGCGAAGGCGACGTCACCCGACAGCATCGCCGGGATGGTCTGCGCCGCACCGCGGAACGGCACATGCGCGGCGTCGAGGCCGGCACGCGCCGCGAACAAGGTCGGAAACAGGTGCGTCGACGTGCCGACGCCGGAGCTTCCGAAGGCGAGCCGGCCTTGTCCCTTCGCCCAGCTCACGAACTCGGCGAGCGTCGTGGCCGGCACCCGGGCCGGCACGAC